>CAYYVR010000063.1:0-13836 GCA_964475185.1 uncultured Clostridium sp.
ATATCAAGTATGATTGATTTATGGAAAATGGAGGAAAGCTCTGGGGCTTACTGTAAAAATAATTGTTTTTTATGACATTTGCATTATAATCAGCATTCAATCAGGATCAGGACGTGTGACGAGGCTTCGATTTTACGTAATCATGACGATGCTTTAATTTGAGTTTAATTAAAGTTTATGACAATGGAAACGAATCAAGCCGGGAAAGGCAGGTGAGAGAATGGTCAGGATGGAAAGTGAACAAAGCGCGGTTGAAAAAAAGAAATGGATCATCCACGGACTCTCGCTGCTGGGTTTCGTGCTGGCTGTTATTTTCTTTATCTACGGGATCCGGACGGGGATCTTTAAATCCCAGGAAGCCATGGCTGCGTTTCTGGAACCCTTTGGGCTGCTTACCCCCGTCCTGTACATTATTTTCATTGCATTTCAGTCGACGTTTATGGTAGTTCCCGGTGCGCTGGGCAACCTGGTGGGCGTTCTGTTATTCGGGCCCTTCTGGGGAATCGCGGCCAACTACATCGGAACGATCCTCGGATCTTCGGCCAATTTCGGGCTGGCCAGGTATTACGGCCCCGACATCATCCGTGTATTCAGCTCTGAAAAGGGCTATAAAAGATATAAGAAATGGCTGAAGGGTGATGAGAAGAAATTTCACAAATGGTTTGCCATCTTTATTTTCCTCCCGCTGGCGCCCGATGATCTGCTTTGCTACATGGCGGGACTGACCAGCATGACTTATCGGAAATTTCTTCTGATCATCGTTCTGGGCAAGCCTCTGGCTGTGACCGCCTACTCCCTGCTGCTTCATTACGGGTTCACCAATCTGCTGAACTGTATGGGCTGGTGACTGTTGCCGAAGGAATGAAGAGACCGATACAAGACACAGCTGTTTGGAAATTATTGCAGATCAGGACCCGTCAAAATCTATTCAATGCGAATGATCTGATATATTATATTGTATTGTAAGATACCTATTGTTGAGGAGACCGACTTATATGAAAGTGCTAATATCCAGTGATTTCTTTGCGCCCACGATCAATGGAGTCGTGACCTCCATTTTGAATCTGCAACATGAATTGGAACGGCATGGCCATGAAGTGAAAATACTGACCCTGCGGCTCAAAGAACCTTACGGTTATGAAGATTGTGTCTATGCGATCCCGTCCTTCTCCGCCGGCAGGTTTTACCCGGGGGCCAGGATCATGCGAACGCTTGCGCCGGAAGAACTCAGGGAGATCAGGGACTGGAAGCCCGATGTCATCCATACCAATAATGAATTCTCCACGTTTTTCCTGTCCCAGCTCATGGCGGCAAAACTGGACATTCCCATCGTCCACACCTACCATACCTGCTACGAAGATTACATGCATTATTTCTCACCCAGTGAAGTCATCGGCCGGGGACTCATCCGAAAAGTTTCCAAGACGCTGCTGGAACGGACCGATGCGGTCATTGTGCCCACGGAAAAAGTTCGCGGTATTCTCAACCGCTATGAAGTGATGACGCCGGTCCACACGGTGCCCACCGGCATCGATTTGGATCAGTTCACAGCGGTGGACCATGACCGGGTCCGGCAGGAACTGCGCAGGAAGTACAGCATCGGGGAGGATGAGTTCCTTCTGCTTTCCCTGGGCCGGCTGGCCAAGGAAAAAAACATCGAAGAGATCCTTGGTTTTCTCCAGCACATGGACGCCCGGGTGCGGATGATGATTGTCGGCGATGGGCCGTATCAGGCCATTCTGAAAGCCTACGTAAAATATGCGGATCTTGAGGATCGCGTCATATTCAGCGGTTGGGTGAGCCCCGAATCCGTGCCGGACTACTACCATATGGCCGATGCCTTCGTCTCCGGCTCCACTTCGGAGACGCAGGGACTCACCTACGTGGAGGCCCTGGCCTGCGGCCTTCCTGCCATCTGCCGAAAAGACGGTGCCATCGAGAATGTCATATTCAATGATGTCAATGGCTGGCAGTATGAAACCGAAGAGGAATTTGCCGGTGCGGTCACTGCCCTCCTGGGTGATGAAGGGAAAAGACAGCGCATGAGTCAGGCGGCGCAGGCATCCTCGCGCAGTTTTTCGACGGAAGTGTTTTACGAACGGGTCCTGAAAGTCTACGAGGCAGCCATCAGCGGTCCGAGGAAGAAACGGGAACCGCTGCCGGCCAGGCTCCGGCACAAACTCTATCAATCAGCCATGGTGGTCTCAGATGACTGGACGGACCATGAAAATTTTGGATCATAAAACCTGAAAACAGGAAAACCATTCATAGTGAACGGGTTTTCCTGTTTTTTCATGGGGTCGGTCAGAGGCTCGGTCATGGGTGCGATCATGGGGAGGGCTCCCCTGCCGGATCGTGGATGGTTCAGGCTTTCAGGAGCTGCTCATAAAAGCTGACGAGACGTTTGGCTGATTGATGAGAATCAAAGCGATCTCTGATGAGCCGGGATCGTTCGGACCAGTGCCTGAGATAGGCCGGGTCGGCTGCCAGATGATCGATCTCGGTCAGGAAGGCTTCATCATCCGGAGCCATTACAGCGCCGCCTTTAAAGGTGTCCTGATAGTTCCAGATGTCGCGCAGGACAATGGGCAGACCGGTTCCGGCCGCCTCCAGGACACACATCGGATGGTTCTCCTGTTCAGCCGGCAGGGTGAAAATATCAGCGGCATGATAGTACCGGCGGACCTCTTCCAGAGGAATGATCCCTGTGACGATGAGATTTTCCGGCGCTTCGTCGACGTATTGCTGCATTCTGCTGGCTTCAGCCCCCAGGATCTGCCCAAAGGGAATGCCGCCCACCCAGATGAAAAGGTAATCCGGGCGATTCAACGCCATCTCAAAGAACAGATCGAATCGCTTGCGCGGCTGCAGCTGGCCGTTGCCCAGGATCACCGGACGGTCCGGTGGGATATCCAGGCTGCTGCGGGCTTTTTGGCGGTCCGCTTCGGTCCGTTCATAACGTGACATGTCGATGGAATTGTAGAGAACTTCCGTTTTTTTCAGGCCCATATCCTCAACGAGCTCTTTTTTTACGGAGCCTGAACAGGCCAGGATCAGATGGGCTTTGCTGTAGAACCATTTCAGATAGATGGTTGCGATCCAGCGCCACTTCTCGGCCCAGCGGATGGACCCGAGGAAGGAGTCGGGCACCAGATGGGCGGAAACGACTTTTCTGACGCCCGGTTTGAACAGCCATTTCATGGCATAAACGCCCATGGTCTGGATATGGACGATATCATATTTGCCCTGGCCGTTGACTTCCACCTCGACATGAGGGTTTTTTCGAAGTGCTTCAGTTATTTCCACATAAGCGGTATGGACGCCGTGACCTTTTACGGTGAACTCTGTTTCTGAAATCATATTGACGCGTATCTTACTCATAAAACGATTGTAAACAAAATTACTTAAATCTATATGAATAAATCAGGGTCCGATGAAAAAATCTCTGGATCAGAGCCATTCACCTTCAGCCATTCACCTTCAGCCATTCATGATCATCAGTCCGGCTTTGATCATGCAGTGACGTTCGATGGTCCAAAACGGATCATCAGAGTGGATGGTCAAAGCTGATGGCCAAAGCTGATGGCCAAAGCTGATGGTCAATGTTGATCAAAATGATCTGATTGACAGAACGCGAGTCATTTGATAGGATGAATCTGAAAGTACCGGGGGTGCCTTGACAAGCTGAGATGGAGCAAACGAGCTCTGAACCCGTAACCTGATCTGGATCATGCCAGCGTAGGGAAGGTCGGCAAAATGAAACACATTTACCGTTCCCTGGGGGACGGTATTTTGATTTTTAAAGCCTATTAAAATATAAAGATCAGGAGGAATGAAGATGAATTCAAGTATTGCCATTCAGATTTTACCAGGTGTTGCCGAGACCAGTGAGGTCGTACGCATCGTGGATGAGGTCATCGACTACATCCGGGGAACGGGTCTGACCTTTTATGTCGGTCCCTTTGAAACGACGGTGGAGGGTGATTTTGAGGAGTTGATGGAGATCGCCAGGCAGGCACAGCTCATCGCCATCAAAGCCGGGGCGCCATCCGTCTCCATGTATATGAAATCTGTCTATCGGCCATCAGGCGAGATCCTGACCATTGATGAAAAAGTTACGAAACATCACCGATAAACTGCACAGTCTGACCGCGCTGGCCCTCCTGCTGGGTCTGTGGCAGGTCATTTCCATGATCGGACTGGTGCCCAGCTTCATGCTGCCTTCACCGGTCCAGGTGGTGGAGGCCTTCTTCCGGGATTTTTCCCTGCTGATGATGCACGCCCGGGTCACGCTGTTTGAGGCTTTCCTGGGACTGGGATTCGGGATCCTCCTTGGGTTTGCCATTGCTTTTCTCATGGATCGGTTTGAGGGGATCCGCAAAGCGTTCTATCCGCTTCTGGTGGTGACGCAGACTGTCCCCACGGTGGCCATCGCACCTCTGCTGGTCCTTTGGTTTGGCTACGGGATCCTGCCGAAAGTGCTCCTGATCATCCTGACGACCTTCTTTCCCATTGCGGTGGGGTTATTCGACGGGTTTCAGTCCGTGGATTCCGATGCTGTCAATCTGATGCGCTCCATGGGGGCCAGCCGGATGCAGATCTTCTGCCACATCAAGCTGCCAGGTTCGGTGAATTCTTTTTTTGCAGCCCTTAAGATCTCAGCCTCGTATTCCATCGTCGGCGCGGTGATCTCAGAGTGGCTGGGCGGGTTCACCGGTCTTGGCGTCTATATGACGCGGGTGATCAAATCCTATTCCTATGACAAAATGTTTGCGGTGATCTTTCTGATCTCCATCATCAGCCTGCTTTTGATGGGGCTGGTCAAAATCCTGCATCGAAAACTGACGCCATGGGAGTCCATCTCCCGGAGCGAGGCTGACGATGCCAAATAATTCCGGAAGACCGGAAAATTTAACCTCAGGAGAATCGATATGAAAAAATCAAAATTTATTGCCGGATTGCTTTTGACAGCGCTTCTGGCAGGCTGTGCACCGGCAGAGCCGAACCCGCCGGCAGGGACCGGCGCGGCGACGGGGACCAGTGAACTTAAAAAAGTGACGTTCCTCCTGGACTGGACCCCCAACACCAACCACACCGGTCTCTATGTGGCAAAGGAGAAAGGGTATTTTGCTGAAGAAGGTCTCGATGTGGACATCCAGACACCGCCCCAGGGCGGATCGCCTCAGCTGGTTGCCGCCGGCAAAGCCGATTTCGGCATTGATTTCCAGGATACGCTGGCCCCGGCCCTGGCAGCGGATTCACCCCTCCCGGTGACCTCCGTCGCGGCCATCCTGCAGCACAATACCTCGGGGATCATTTCCCGCAAAGGGGAAGGGCTGGACCGGCCGGCCGGCATGGCGGGTAAAAAATATGCCACCTGGGACAATCCGGTGGAACAGGCCATCATCAAAAACGTCGTGGAAGGCGATGGCGGGGATTTTTCAAAGGTAGAGCTGATCCCCAACAACATTACTGATGAAGTCGCTGCCCTCAAAACCAAACAGGTGGATGCGGTCTGGATCTTCTACGGATGGTCCGGCATCAATGCCCGGGTCCAGAACTTTGACTTTGACTACTTTGCGTTCAAAGACCTCAACCCGGTCTTTGATTACTATACGCCCGTCATCATCACGTCAGACAAGATGATCCGGGAGGATCCCGAAACGGTTCAGAAGTTTGTCCGGGCAGCTTCCAAAGGCTATACCTGGGCTGCCGGGGATCATGACGGGGCCCAGGAGATCCTGCGCAAGTACGCGCCGGAACTGGATCCGGCACTGACGCAGGAGAGTCAGAAATGGATGTCGCAGCAGTATCTGGAGGAAGGCAAGCCCTGGGGCATCGTCGATCCCGCCCGGTGGGACGGTTTCTACAGCTGGCTCTGGGAGACTGGCCTCATCCAGCGGGAGATCCCCGCCGGCAAAGGATTTACAAATGAATTCATCGGAAAATAGCGGAACTTCTGTGATCCGTGAGGAGACACCGCGTCCGCCGGTCCTGCAGACGGCCGGCATCCGGAAAAACTACGGGGGCAAAGTCCTGCTGGAGGATATCAATATTTCAGTCCGGTCCGGTGAGCTGGTCAGCATCCTCGGTATGTCGGGTTCGGGCAAGACGACACTCTTCAATATCATTTCCGGTCTGATCCGGCCGGAGGCCGGTCAAGTCCTCCTCCATGGGACCGACGTCACGGGAGAGACCGGCCATGTCGCCTACATGCTGCAGAAGGATCTGCTGCTGCCCTACAAGACCATTGCCGACAATGTTGCCCTGCCCCTGGTGATCCGCGGCGAAAAGTCCGAAGAGGCCAGGGCAAAGGCCAGGGAGCTCTTTGACTTCTTTGGCCTGGCGGGCACCGAAGGGAAGTACCCCCGACAGTTGTCCGGCGGGATGCGGCAGCGTGCCGCCCTGTTGCGGACATACCTGTTTTCCAAAGACCTGGCCCTTCTTGATGAGCCCTTCTCGGCGCTGGACACCATCACCCGGTCATCCCTGCACCAGTGGTATCTCCAGGTCATGGAGAACATCCACCTGACGACGCTGTTCATCACCCACGACATCGATGAAGCGATCCTGCTGTCAGACCGGATCTATCTCCTGACCGGCACGCCCAGCCGCATCAGCCATGAGATCATCATCGACGAGCCAAAACCCAGGTCTCAGGATTTCCGGATCAGCGAGGAGTTCCTCCGTTATAAACGGACCATCATCCGGGAGCTCCAGTCCGGCGCCCTGTAGCTGCAGTGGATCCAAAAATATGCGCCCAAAAAGCGCCCCCCTTCAGATCGGGATCCGAAGGGGGGGCGCTTTTTGGGGCTTCAGTTTTTTCTTTGTGAAGTTCGGTGAATTTAAACTGTCAATTTCAACTGATCATGCTGAGGGTTTTTGTCTGGCCCGGGTCGCCTCGCTTCGGTCAGCCTGATCGATCAGCCTGATCGCTCAGCCTGATCGCCCAGCCTAATCGCTCAGCAGGGTCTTTGAGCCTTCCAGGGATCTCAGCTCGGAGATCTCCTCGGTGACTTCGACGACGCCGAGGTAGGTGCCCTGAGCGTCCCGGACTGCATAGTAGCGGATGAGGATGAACATGCCGCCTTTCTGGATCCAGAAGCTTTCCTGGTCCTTTTTGCCGGATTTGAAATCCTCGACGAGTTTTTCTACCACATGGAGGCTCTTGGGGGGATGGCAGTTGGAGACATCCCGGCCGATGATGGAACGAGTCCTGGGGAAGACGCGGGTCTTGCCTTCGGAGAAGTAATGGACTTTGTCATCAGCTCCGACAAAGGTCATGTCCGCCGGCAGGCAGTTCAGGACAGCTTCCAGTTCCGTGGTGCTGAAGAAGCCGGAGGGAAGCCGGATCTCCCCCTCGGTCTGGACATTGACATTGGTCTCGTCGCCGGTCTGAGCCTGATACCAGGTCACAGCATCAGACGGAGCCGCTCCTTCGATGGCGCCGGTGAAGACGTAGCCGATCTCGGAGGAATCCCGGGCAATGAGCAGCCAGTCCTGGTCCGTGAATTTTTCAAGCATCATGGGCATGAGGATGTTATTTTCCTTGGTGATCATGCTGCGGACATCTGTGACAGCCTGGTTGGCCTGGGCGATGATGTCTTCCCGGCTGCCGCCATCGAGCATGGCGTTGAGGTTGCGGATGGTATCGCGGATCTCATCATCAACGCCCCACATGACCTTGGGCGGAGCGGTGACGCCTTCACGTTCCAGGAAGGGGAAGAAGAGATTCTCCTTGCGCTTGTAGTGGCTGGAGATCTTGGCCAGGGACTGTCCTGCGGCGGCGAGTTCTGCGGCATCGCCGGTTGCCTCAAATTTTTCAAGAGCGGGCAGGAAGGTTGCCGTCAGGAAGTCTTCAATGCCCTGATTTTCCCTGAGGAAAACAAAGGCCGGGTGTCCCGGAGTTTCTTCCAGCGGGAAGGAACCCCGAAGGGGCTTCTGCAGGAACGTGATGCCATCCTCAAAAACAGATGCATGGACATCGCACAGTCTCTGGATCTCGGATACCGGCATGCCTTCGGCCACCAGCTGCTTTTCGGCTTCGGACAGCTCCTCGCCGGAGATCTTTCCGAATTCCCGTTTGAAAATCACCCGGGCCTCTTCCTGGCTCATCCCGTCGTGCAGTCCCTGGATCAGATTTTTCAGTTTATCTTTTCTTTCCATTTTCATCCTCCGTCTGATGTGTTCTCTCTATGATAACGATCCGCCGGGAATTGTTCCGTCAGACCCAATAGTTTATCGTTGGTTTAATTATAAGCGATTTACTCTGAATTAGGTTGTAACATATGTTACAATGATCGTTTTTTTCTGCCGGATCGCCGGAAAAGCGGACCAGAAGGCCCCCCGGCGGATGAAACGGCAGACAGACTCACGGATGAGACGGTCTGCCGGTATAGGATCGGAGCCGTTCCAGATCTTCCAAGGGGTGCAGTGTCCGGGGGACCGGCCCCGCTGGGAGGTCCCGGGGGATCCTCTGGTCAGGAAACTGATTTCCGGACCGGCCGCAGATCCCGGGCGGGGAAGAGATCCTCACCCTGACGGATCCGGACCGTAGTCAGGCCCAGGACCAGGAAGAAAAGGGCGAAGAGGAGCTGGACGGCCACGTTGCTGAGATAGGAAGAACCGGTCAGGATCTGATCCGTGGCGGTCACGTAGTAATAGCTGGGGAAAAATTTGGACAGGGTGATCACGGCAGGGGCCATCAAAGCCTGAGGGATCATGACACCGGAGATGAAAGCCATGCCCAGGGACAGAACGGTGGAGAGGGCGGTGTGGATGACCCGGTTGCGGGTCAGGGAATTGATCAGAAAGGCCAGCGCCAGCGCTGCCAGCGTGAAGGCGGAGGCATTGAGGATATGGCCGGTCCAGTCCAGGTGACGGGCTTCTCCGGGCCGCAGTACCAGGCTGATGGTCATAAACAGGGCGGTGACCGCAAAGGCAATGACCAGCTGAGCCGCCACCAGGCTGACCTGAAACCGGGTGGAGCTGAAGGGAACGATGGAATTACGCCGTTTGAGGGTGTCATGATTGAATTCATGCATGATGTTGCCAAAGACCAGAATGAACACAGCAATGAGCATATAAGTGATGAAATTGAAATAGGAGCGGAACCAGGATAAATCGATGCTGGCGCCTTCTGCCCCACCCTTTCCAGTCAGGCGGACATCCGCAGTGACAGCAAGCGCTCTGGAGACCCGGACCGGGTCAAAGGTGCCGCGGGCGGCCTCATCGGCTTTGGCGAAGGAAAGAAACTGATCGATCTTCTGTCGGAGCAGGATCGCCGGCATCTGCGTATCATCGATATAGACGATGAGGGAGGGCCGGTTTTCGGCAAAATCTTCGCCGAAGGATTCCGGGATGATGACCACAGCGGAAACGGCACCGTTGAAAATGGCTTCTTCGGCAGTGGCTTCGCTGATGTTTTTGAATTGCTCATTGCCCTGCTCCCGCAGATATTGTGACAGGGCCGAAGCCATGGGACCCTGATCGTTCTGAATGATCCGGACCGATGGCCGGATCATGGTGAAGGCATCATCGGGGACCCTTGAAAAACTCGAGTTGAGCAGTGCGATGACCAGAAACAGGATCAGATAGAGGATGATGACCATGCGCTGGCGCCATGCCAGCCTCAGGAAGTATTTAAATACTGTCATAGGTACGCCTCCTTAAAAGCAGTATCGACAGTCCCATGAACAGCGCTGCCCATCCGGCCAGGATCCCCAGAGCGCCCGGAAAGGAAGCGGTCTGGCCCAGATAGTTGAGACGCACCATCTGAGTGGTGACAATGTTCACCGGATTGAACCGGTTGACCAGGGGCGCGTGTTCTTCGATGAGGATCCGGATATCCGGAGACATCATCCCCGAGAGGAAGGATAAAAAGAGGGTGACGGCGATGACGATGCCGTTTTTGGCCCCGTCGCTGATCCGGGAGAAAGCGCCGATGAACAGGCCCAGCATGATGCCGACAAGGTTGGCGGTCCCGATGACAGCCATGCTCCGCAGCGGGTCGGAGATCAGATCCATGTGCAGGATGTATTTCATGAAGGCCAGAAGCAGGAGGTTGCTGAAGAGATTCAGGCCGATGCCGATGATCAGGGAACCGAGGATAAAATCCTGTTTGCGAAGGGGCACCACATTCATGCGGAGCGCCTCCATGCTCTGATCCGCCTGGACGATCCGGCCGAATTCCAGGCCCATGTAGACACTGTAGAGGGAAACCATGCCCAGGAGGCTGTAGAAGGGGATCATAAACGGATTGGCCCGGGCTGACCGGGACTGGATGTAGCTGGTCTCAAACTCATAATTTTCCAGGGGGACTGCCAGCGCCTGCATTTGCTTCATCTGACTGATCACGCTGACAAGAACGGTCTCGTTGATCCCGGACTGCAGCACGGAAACGTTGAGGTCCTGATCCACATAGCCGGTGAGATCACCGGCGGCAACAAGTTCACTGCCGCGCTGTCCGTCCATCTCAGCGACGGTGAGGAAATCAACGGATGCCAGGACCGGGGCGGCCGGGCTGCCGGGCTCCACGCCCACCCGGATATCCAGGGGCTTCGGCTCGATGAGGCCCTGAAAAGCCACAAAGAACAGGAGGGCCATCAGGAGGGGATAAATCATGGTCCAAAAGGTAAACGAGGGTTCCCGCAGGTTATTGAGAAACTGATACTTGATGTGTGTGCCATTCATCAGTCACGCAGCTCCTTTCCGGTGAGTGCCAGGAATACTTCATTGAGACTGGGTTTGCGGGAATAAAGATTCTGATATTCCAGATCATTTTCATCCAGCCAGCGAACCAGATTCGTCAGGTTGCTGCTGCCTCGCTCAAAGCAAAGATCCAGTGACTCGCCGGCCGGCCGGATCTCTGCCAGATGGGGTAGGTTCTCGAGCTTTTGGCGGTCATCCGGGGTCAGATCGACGATCTCGATCCGGATGATCTCCCGGATGTCGATCATGTTTTTCAGCTCTTCGTTGGTTCCTGATGCGACATTGCGGCCATGATCCATGATCACGATGCGCGTGCAAAGATCTTCGGCCTCTTCCAGATAGTGGGTGGTGTAGAGAATGGTGGCGCCTTCACGATTCAGCCGCCGGATCCCTTCCAGGATGAAATTGCGGGACTGGGCGTCCACCGCCACAGTGGGCTCATCCAGGAAAATCAGCCGGGGCTCGTGGGCGATGCCGCAGGCGATGTTCAGCCGGCGTTTGAGTCCGCCGGAGAGCTTTTTCGGAAAAAACTTACGGTAGTCCGCAAGATCGACAAAGTCGATGGCCCGTTCCACCAGTTCCCGCCGGCGTAGTTTGTCTTCTACATACATGGAGCAGAAATAATCGATATTTTCCCACACGGTGAGATGTTCAAACACCGCGACTTCCTGAGGGACCAGTCCGATTTCTTTTTTCAGCGCATAGGCGGTGGGACTCATGGGCTGATCGAAGAGCCGGATCTCTCCCTTATCGTATTTCAGCAGGCTCAGGATGGAGTGGATCGCGGTGGTTTTGCCGCAGCCGTTGGGACCGAGCAGACCCAGGATCTCGCCCGGTCTGACTTCCAGATCGAAATGATCCAGGGCCAGGATTTCTTTGTAGCGTTTGACCAGATTGCTGACTTCAATGACCATGCTGTCTCCTTGGGCAGATTGTTTCTGCCGGATGATATTCAAGTGTTTCGTTTGCAGTGATGGGGTTGCCCTGCTGCAGGGCGGGAATCCGGGGCGGCGGGGTGCGGCTGCAAAAAGTTATGCCGTCCCGTGTTTTATCTGTTTGGGTTTCAACCGGTGGTTCTGTGTCAAGTATAAGTCTGAGGAGCCTCCCTTGGTAGTGCATGGCATCATGACTTGATATGACATTTGTCATATAATGGAGGTATCTGAAAATGAAAGGGGGCCAGACCATGCGTCGGATCATTGAAACGCTGCTGATTCTGCTGCTGTGCCTGCTCACGATGGGCAGTATCCCGGTTGTGGCGGGTGAACTTCCCGTGGTCCTGGCATCCATCATTCTGGCCTATCTGGCCATCTTTTCCGGCGTCCGTCACCTGGAGTGGCTTGCGGCGGGGGTCTATCTGGGGATATGGATCTTTCAGTCTCAGGCGGCAGTCCTGGCGCCCCTTTTGGTCTATGCGCTTCTGCAGAGGACCCGCCCGCTGGCAGTCCTGCCGCTGGGGATCAGCCTGGCCACCGGGGATCCCCGGGTCATCATGACCGGCCTTGCCGGGCTCTGGCTGTCCTGGCAGGAGATCCGGTCCCGGGAACGGGAAAAAGCCTATCTGGCCATGCGCGATGATTTTGTCCAGAACGAGATCCTCCAGCACCGGATCCTGAAGGAGGAGGAACTCAATCACCAGAAAAACCTGGAGATCGCCGTGCTCAGAGAACGCAACCGGATCTCCCGTGAGATCCATGATTCCGTGGGCCATACGATCTCGGCAGCGATCCTGCAGATCGAAGCGATGAAGATCACCGCCAAAGACCCGGTAAAGAGCCGGCTGACCGGTCTGTCGGAGGCACTGGCAGCCGGAATGGATGAAGTGCGCACAAGTCTCCATAACCTCCACAGTGAATCCATTTCTCTGCAGGCGGAGATCAGCCGGCTCATCGAGCCCATGGCCGGGGGCTATGAGATCATCCGAAGCATCGGACTGGATGATGCGGCACCCGTCACGGTGAAACGGGCCATGCTGACGCTGATTCGGGAGGCCCTGACCAACATTCGCAGACACTCTGATGCAGATACTGTCCGAATCATCCTCAGGGAGCTGCCCCGACACTACACCATCACGGTGAAGGATAACGGAAGCCCATCACCTGTAAAATCGGGGATGGGCCTGATCAGCCTGGATGAATTGAGCCGGTCCCTTGGCGGAAGTCTGTCCCACGGCTGGTCGGATGGTTTTTTTGTCCATATGACCCTTCCCAGACAGGAAGCGGAAAACCCGGAAAACACCATGACCGGCAAAACAGGAAAGGAAGGATGAAGCAGTGAAAGTGATCATAATCGACGATGATTTTCTGGTGGTGGATGCCCTGAAAACAATTGTGGAAGCCCACGGCATTGAAGTGGCCGGAACCGGTTCAGACGGAGCTGATGCAATCCGCCTGGCCCGGGAAGTCCAACCGGATGTCATTTTATTGGATATCAGGATGCAGCCGACAGACGGTCTGGATGCGACCCGGACCATCATGAGCCGGGATCCGTCGGCGCGGATCCTGCTCATCACGACCTTTCAGGATGAAGAATACATCGCTGAAGCGCTTTCCATGGGCTGCAAGGGCTACATCCTGAAGTCCAACATCGGCGGGATCCTGCCTGCGATCCAGGCCGTCCATTCCGGTCAGATGGTCTTTGATTCGAAAGTCGTGGCAAAGATCCAGCCGCCGCTGAAAAAAAGGACTTATCCGGACCTGTCGGATCGGGAACAGGACATCCTGACGCTGGTGGCCCAGGGGATGAACAACCGTGAGATCGCCGACCAGCTGTATCTGTCCGAAGGCACGATCCGGAACTACATCTCCGCCATGCTGGAAAAACTGGACCTGAGAGACCGTACCCAGCTGGCGATCTTCTATTACCGGGACTGACAGGGAGTCAGCGTCCTGAAAGGCGGATGAAAATCATAAAATTCATGTATAAAAATATATATAAAATTATTTCCTGCAGCCAATTGAAAATCGAATCAGGATGTACTATAATAAAACATGCTGTCGGGGTGTAGCGCAGGTGGTAGCGCGTTAGACTGGGGGTCTAAAGGTCGCAAGTTCGAGTCTTGTCACTCCGACCATAAAAAACACACAGGTTTGTCCTTATGGACGGACCTGTGTGTTTTTTATGAGG
>CAYYVR010000064.1:0-1804 GCA_964475185.1 uncultured Clostridium sp.
GATGGACTAACCGATGTTTTTATTTTTATTTATTCAAATCACCCATCTGATGTCCCCCAGGCCCCAGGTATCCATTGGGTCTGAAGGCGGGGTATCGTCGGATGAGATGTCTGCTTTGAGAGTTTTGCTTTGAGAGTTTTGCTTTTAGAGTTTTTGCCATGAGATTTTGTGTTGTGAGCTCTGGTTTTATCAGGACGTGTCATCGCCGCTGATCCCTGATCCCATCATTCCCGAAACGATCGGGGCGAACGTACTGCTCCATTGGGCGTCCAGTCTCTTTCCTTTAAATATGGATGGGCTGATCCACGGCGCCGTGGGCGGCCTCCACTACAGCCTCAGACAGCGTGGGATGCGGGTGGACGGTCTGACTTAAGTCATACACGGTCCCTTCGATCTGCATGACTGCCACCAGCTTGGAGATCATATCCGTGGCTTTCTCCGCGGCGATATGGGCGCCGATGATCTCCCCGTATTGATTGTCCGAGATCAGTTTGACAAAGCCTGTGGTCTCGCCTTCGGCTATAGCCATTCCGTTGGCCTGCAGCGGGAATTTGCTGACTTTGTAATCCAGCCCCTGCGCTTTGGCTTCTTCTTCCGTGATGCCGACACTGGCTAATTCCGGAAAGGCGTAGACGCCCTTCGGGATCAGGTTGTAGTTGAGCTGCCGTTGGTTGCCGGAAATGTTTTCCGCAGCCACGATGCCTTCGGCGGAGGCCGCGTGGGCCAGCGGCAGTTTGCCGTTCACATCGCCGATGGCATAGATGTTTTTGATGTTGGTCTCCATCCGATCATTGGTCCGGATGAAGCCGCCTTCGTCCAGCTCCAGTCCCAGGTGTTCGACCCCTTCGGTATTGGGCTGCAGACCTGAGAAGATCATAAACCGGTCCCCCTGATGGACCTCCTCTTTTTCCCTGACAGCAATGTGGACTCCGTCCGCTTCGAAGGAACGGATCTGTGCCCTGGCAGTGATCTTGACGCCGTCTTTTTTCAGCTGTCTCTCCAGCGTAGACGCCAGTTCCTTTTCCATATAGGGCAGGATCCGGTCGCCGTCATGGATCAGATGGACTTCTGATCCAACGGCGCTGAAGAAGGCGGCATATTCCAGTGCATAGGTATTATTGCCCAGGATGACCAGTTTTGCGGGGATCTCCTTTAGGTCCATCACCTGTTTGCTGCTGATGGCCTTTCCTTCATCCAGATAAGACTGAAGTCCTTCGATGGCCTCATACCCGGGGCGGGCCCCGGTCCCGATGATCAGGTGCCCGAATCCGATGGTTTCCCCTTCAATGGTCAGGGAATCTCTGCGGATCTCCTCGGGCTTTCCGTTGATATAATCGATTTTATTTTTTTTGAATAACATCGAGATCCCCGAGGTGAGCTGGCCGACCACCTTGTCTTTTCGCTGGAACAGTTTTTCCAGATCCACTTTGACATCCTCTTTGCTGACACCTGTGATGCCAAACTCGTTACTGCGCAGGATATCCTTATAATGTTTCGCCGTGATGAGCATCGTCTTGGTGGGGATGCATCCCCAGTTGAGGCAGGATCCGCCCAGCTTTTCCTTATCGATGACCAGGACTTTCCTGCCCAGCTGAGCGCCGCGGATGGCCGCGACATAGCCCCCGGGACCTGCGCCGATGATTGCAATATCATATTTTTTCATGGACTGACATTCCTCATTTTCTGTTGATCGTAGTTCTCTTAGCGGTGAACACCTGACAGGCAGCATGCGTTGGCTTTGACTGACGTGTTGCTGTTGATCCTGGTGCTGTTCATCTGGTGCTGTTGATCTGGCGATGTTGAT
>CAYYVR010000064.1:1904-3238 GCA_964475185.1 uncultured Clostridium sp.
CTGATCTTGCATTGCTGAACTTTATTCAGTGCTGATCTTCTCGTTGATCTTGTATTGCTGATCTGGTACTTCTCATCTTGTGATGTCTGACTTGTGGCAGGTGATTATGTCAAGAGCCGAAAATAAGAGAAAATAATATAAACCCGATAATTTCAGCATTTATATTATTTTCTCAGAGGTTGCCTGAAGCTGCGTCAGGACTTCAGCAGGAGCATTTCGGGATCTGACAGCAGATCTCGCAGCATGTTGAGGAACCGTGCGCCGCTGGCACCGTCAATGGTCCGGTGGTCATAGGACAGGGAGAGCGGCAAAACTTTGCGTATGACGATCTCATCGCCCTCCACGACGGGTTTCTTCACGATCCTGCCCAGTCCCAGGACGGCTGCTTCGGGATAATTGATGATGGGGATCCCGAACTGTCCGCCGATGGATCCGTAGTTGGTCACCGAGAACGTACCGCCTTTCAGCTCGGACAGGGACACTTTGTTCTCTTTGGCTCTTCCGGTGATGTCATCGATGGCTTTTGCCAGTTCAACGACGCTCAGTCCATCGGCCTCTTTCACCACGGGCACCATCAGGCCGCGTTCGGTATCCGTCGCCACGCCGATGTTGTAGAAGTGCTTCAGCAGGACCTCGCTGGTTTCTTCATCCAGTTCGGAGTTGAATTCGGGGTATTTCTTCAGAACCAGGATCACTGCCTTGATGATGAAGGGCAGATAGGTCAGGGAAACGCCTTCGGCCTCCAGCGCTTCCTTGTACTTCTTGCGGAATGCATCCAGGGCGGTCACATCGATCTCATCCATGGCCGTGGTATGGGGGATGGTGAATCTGGACTCGGTCATCCTGGCAGCGATGGTCTTTCTGATGCTGGTCAGCGGGATGCGCTCGATTCGCTCATCACTGATCGCTGCAGCGGGGGCTGCCTTGGCCGCATCGGCTTTTGATTCTGCCTTTGCCTGGGCCGGTTTCAATGGTTTTGTCTCCGATTTTGATCCGGCAGCCTGTCTGATATCTTCCTTCATGACCCGGCCATTGGGTCCGGTTCCTGCCACGCCGTTGATGTCAACGCCCAGGTCTTTGGCCATGGCTCTGGCCACCGGCGTAGCCAGCGCCTTGCCTTTGACAGTGGCTGCAGCGGCAGGTTCCTGCCCCTCATTGCTGGGCGGGATCTCTCGGGAGGTCGCTTCGACTTCGCCCACCACGCCGGCGGTCTCTTCTTCAACGACGTCTTCTTTTTCTTCCAGTTCGTCTTTTCTGGCTTCTTCCGGCACCTCGGGACTTCCCATGGCTGCCGGTTGTGTTTTCTCTTCTGCCGGTTTGGCTTTGTCTTCTGC
>CAYYVR010000064.1:3338-13637 GCA_964475185.1 uncultured Clostridium sp.
TTCCCATGGCTGCCGGTTGTGTTTTCTCTTCTGCCGGTTTGGCTTTGTCTTCTGCTGTATCCTGATTTTGCGTCTGGTCAGCAGGCGCTTCTTTTGAGGTCTCTCCGGCTGCGGCACTACCGCCTTCGGTCTCGATGACGACGAAGACATCCCCCACGTTGATCGTGTCACCTTTTTTAAACTTCAGTTCCAGGACGGTGCCGGTTTTTGCCGAGGGGATCTCAGCGGTCACTTTATCCGTTTCGACCTCTGCAAGGGACTGTCCCTCTTTCACAGGATCTCCTTCCTGGACCAGCCATTGAAACAGGACCCCTTCGGTGATGCCTTCACCGATGTCCGGAAAACGATATTCAAATTTCATTAGACTCCTCCCTCCATCAATACTTCACGAGTTCTCCGATTTTCTGTGCGATCCGCTCCGGCGTCGGGAGATAATGTTTTTCTCCTCTGGGCAGCGGGAAGGTGGTGTCAAAGCCCGTGACCCGGGATGGCGGTGCTTCCAGATGCAGGAAAGCATTTTCATTCACCACGGAGATGATCTCTGCCCCCAGGCCCAGTGTCTTGGGCGCTTCATGGACCACCAGGAGGCGGCCCGTTTTCTTCACCGATTCGATGATGGTCTCGCGGTCCATGGGCGCGATGGTCCTCAGGTCGATCAATTCCGGCATGATGCCTTTTTTCTCAACCATCTCTCGGGCACTTTCGATTTCCCGCACCATGGCGCCCCAGGCGACAACCGTGATATCCTTTCCTTCATTGAGCACTTTCGCCTTGCCGATGGGGATGGTATAGGCTTCGGCCGGTACTTCCTGGCGGAAGGCACGGTAGATCCGTTTGGGTTCCCAGAACAGGACGGGGTCATTGGACCGCATCGCAGAGATCAGGAGTCCCTTGGCATCGTAGGGCGTGGACGGGATCACCACTTTGAGCCCCGGGATCTGAGCATAGAGGGCTTCGGTGCTTTCCGAGTGATGTTCCAGTGCCCGGATCCCGCCGCCGTAGGGCGCCCGGATCACCATGGGCAGAAACAGTTTTCCGCGGGTGCGGTTTCTCATGCGGGCGACATGGGAGATGATCTGACTGAAGGCTGTGTAGGAGAAGCCGGAAAACTGCATTTCCACGACGGGTCTCAGCCCGTTGATGGCCATGCCCACGGCGGTGCCGACAATGGCCGATTCTGCCAGCGGCGTATCAAAGACCCGCCTGGGGCCGAACTTTTCCTGAAGTCCAACGGTTGCCCGGAAGACGCCCCCCTCCACGCCGACATCTTCGCCGTATACCACGACGGTTTCATCCAGTTCCATTTCATTCATCAGTGCCTGATTGACAGCCCCGATGATGTTTAATTTATTTGACAAAACTATTTTCCTCCTTCTAAAAAGGATCTGTATTCATCCAGTTGTTCCTTCAGCTGCGGGGTCATTTCTTCGTACTGATATTTAAAAATATCTTCGATTTCCGTGTCGGACTGATTCTCAATGGACTCAAAGGTTTTCGCAACTTCGGCGTCCAGTTCCAGTTTCAGTTCTTCGATGTAGTCTTCCGTGATGACCCCTTCCTTCAGAAGATAGGTTTCAAACCGGCGGATGGGATCTTTCACCCTCCATTCTTCGACTTCTTCGTCTTTTCTGTATTTGGTCGGGTCATCGGATGTGGTGTGGGCACCCAGCCGGTAGGTATAGGCTTCGATGAGCGTGGGACCCTGTCCCGCTCTGGCGCGCTCCACCGCCTGTTTTGTCACGGTGTACATGGCGAAGATATCATTGCCGTCCACCAGGATCCCCGGGATGTCATAGGCGATCGCCTTCTGCGCCAGGGTTTTACTGCTGGTCTGTGACTTTCTCGGTACGGAGATGGCATACTGATTGTTCTGGATCACGAAGACCACCGGGGCTTTGAACACACCGGCAAAGTTGATGGCTTCATGGAAGTCCCCCGATGAGGTCCCGCCATCGCCCACATAGGTCAGCGCCACGGTGTCTTCGCCTTTGATACTGCTGGCCATGGCGATGCCCGTGGCATGTTCCAGCTGGGAGGCGATGGGCACCGACACCGGCAGCATGTTGACGCCGTCGGGCATGTGGCTGCCCCATTCGTTGCCGTACCAGTAGAGATAGACATTCTTCAGCGGCATGCCCTTTACGAGCCATGCCCCCAGTTCCCGGAAGGCCGGGACCAGCCAGTCTTTCTGTTCAAGGGCGTAGGCACTGCCTACCTGGGCTGCTTCCTGCCCGGTGTTGGGCGCATAAGTCAGCATCCGGCCCTGGCGCTGATAGGAGACGGCTTTTTCATCGATGATTCGGGTGAACACCATCGTCTTATGAAGGTATTTCAGTTCTTCCGCAGAAAGCTCCGGGAGATGGTCCGGATCAAGGACTGTACCGGTCTCATCTAACATCACATAAGGCTCTCCCGCTCTGGGATCATGATCATTTAAGTTCATTCGTTTCCTCCGTAAATCAGGTTTATATGATAGAGATAAAATTAATTCAGGGTAATGACACAACGTTTGGATGGCGCGCAGGGGCCGGCGATCCCGAAGATCTCTTCCTGTTCATGTTCTTCCCGCAGGGGACAGTCGCCACCGCCTGTTCCCTGCCACCCGGTAACCAGCGGCAGTAAATATCCGCACTCCCTTGTAAAACATCCTGGCAGGCAGGACCCGGGATCGGGATCGCTGCCTCAAAAAGCCGGGGTGAGAATCTTTTGGTGTAACAGCATTTGAAAAAGAGCAAACAACTCTTACGATCCTGATCCCTTCCGCCGGCAGCGCAAACTATATTGAGCCCCGGTGCATGGAAACGAATTGAGAATCATTATCATTGCTTGACATCGTTTACTCCATTATACGGATTTAGTAATAGTACAAGGTTATTTCAGCCGCTTATTAACACAAACTGCACTGAAAGTTAATTTTGAAGTGCATTCATTAAATTTCCGTGATGATTGTGAACGCCTGGACAAGTTGAAAGGACTTCTGAACGGTCCCTTGAACCCACTGTTGAACGATCCGCTGACCCACTGTTGAACGATCCCTTGAACCCACCGTTGAACGATCAATCGAAACCCCTTCTGAACCAGAGCTGTGAGCCATGGACCCTGAATCCGTAAATTTCGGACGCACCCCCTGGACGCACACCCTGCAGGCTCACCCCATAGGCTCCCCGCCGATCACTGGACGTGCGGATCCGGGGAGTACGCTTCTGGTCAGTCTGTCCCTGCACCGGCAGGAGGTCTGTTCAGTCGCAAAAAAGGTTCCAGATGTTCGCAATGACTTCGAACATCTGGAACCTTCCGGATTGTTTCTGGATCGGCTCTGGACCGTTTCATGACTAGTTTGGGTCTGCTTCAAAAAAAAACCCGTTTTTTTCAAAGGACACCCCGGATCTTTGTTACAGCTTCCCGAGCTGATGATCAGCGACCTGCGCGCAGATCCGAGAGTGTTTTTTTCTCCAGTGACAGATCGCTGTAATAACGGTATCCGCCTTCCCCCGTCGGTGACTGTGCCTCCAGGCCGACTTTCACCGTTTGTTCGGCCGGCAGATGGAAGATTCTCACCATATCAAACTTCTCCCCGTCAAGGGAATAGTGGATCGCGAAATTGTTCCCAGCCCGCGCGACCTGGAGCCATACCGAGTCCGCATCGATGTTGCATCCGTTGGCATCATCGGAGACCCCGTGGGTCACTACACTCACCACGGCATTGGTGCCAAAGTCCGACTTCTCAAAGGCAGCTTTCACCCATGTCTTTTCATCCTGGATCACCATGATGCTGGCGGCATCATAGGTGCTTGCAAAGTCTGGCCGCACCTTCACTCTGACAACAAAGTCCCCGTCGATCTCAGTGTGGAAAAACGGAGCATTCCCCTGGGGTTTCATGAACTCCCCGTTTACCGGGACGGGGTTGTTGAAATAAATTGTTTTTGCCGGTGCGTAGATCGCAATTTCGCTTCCGTTCTCCATCCATTCGCTTTTATTGAGCCATTGAAAGTCTGTTAATTCCATAAAATACCTCCGTAAATTTTCTTCCGCATCCTTTATTATTCATATTTTATAATCGGTTCAGTTTTATATCCAATTTATCCCGAATCAGATCCCATTCTGCCCGATCCTTCCTCTTTATTCCAATTTAATTTCCTGTCTTAACCCTTGATCGTGGATTGCCGATGGTGCCCGGATGCGGCAGAAAGACCATGATCCGGAGACCATGGTCTTTCTGCCAAATGAAGATTTTAATCCATCGATCAGCTGACGCTGTAGATGCTGACTTCTTTCCAATGCCCGCGCCTGAACAGCAGATAGGTCCACAGGCCCGAAAGGATATTGGTGGCACTGATGGCGACCCAAACGCCTGTGGAATCAAAGCCCAGAATGATGCCCAGTGTAAAGGCCAACAGGACCCTGACAACGACCCAGCTGACAAAAGTGACCTGGAATGGTTTTTTCGTGTAGCCTGCTCCCTGCATGGTCCTTGAAAAAATGATGGACACTGCATGAAAGGGTTCTGAAATGCCAATGATGACTAAAAACAATGTCCCGATCCGGACCACATCCCGGTTGGCTTCATCCAGGAAGAAGTTGATGAAGGGGCCAGAAAAAACCACAAACAGCATGGAGATGGCAAACATCACCAGGGCCCCAGGATCGCAGTCGTCTTTCCGCTTTCCTCTGCCCGCTCGTATTGTTCAGCGCCCAGATTCATGCCTGAGAGTGTTGCTGCGGCAGTCCCGATGGCAAGACCCGGCATCAGTGCATACTGATTGAGGTTCGTGCCGATGACAAAGGCCGGCACGGCAAATTCTGCATCCAGGGTCCGGGCCAGGATCGCAAACATGACAAAGGTCGTGGCATTCCTGGACAGGCCCTGAAGCCCCGCCGGGATCCCGATGTCCAGGATCTGCCGGGAAGCCTCCCAGACCGGCCGGAACAAGTGGCCCAGTTTTACCTTCACGTCAAATTTTCCACTCAACAGCATGCCCCAGGAAATTGCCACACTGATGACCCTTGAGAGCGCTGTCCCCATGGCCGCGCCGGCAACGCCGAAAGCGGGAACGCCAAACATCCCGAAAATGAACACAAAATTCCCCAGCACATTGACGACGTTCATCAGGATGTCGATATACAGCGGGGTCTTGGTATCCCCGGCTCCCTGAAAAATGGAACGAGCCATGAAATGCAGCAGAAAAAACGGAATAGCCAGGAAAAATACCTGCATATAATCCATTGCGTAGCGGAGCACTTCATCGGTGACGCCCAGCAGCTTCAGGCTGAACTCATTGGTCAGGAGCCCCAGGGGCACGATGAACGCCGATAACAGGAGGGACAGCATGAAAGCCTGCCCCGCAGCGACACTGGCTCCCTCTTCATCGCCTCTTCCCACAAATCTTGCCACCATGGCCGTGGTTCCGGTGGATATGGCAATGACCAGCACCATGAACACCATGATGATGTTTCTGCTCGTCCCCACCGCAGAGATGGCATCCACCCCCAAAGTGCCCACCATTTTTATATCGACGGTCCCCACTAAAACCTGAAGCAGGGACTGTATGATCACAGGCCAGGCAAGAAACAGGACCGTTTTATACAAATTTTTATTATTTAATAAATATTTTCTTCTCTTCTCATATTCTGTACTAGCCACAAACATTCTCCTCCAACGTATTATAGAACGTCCTGCCTATTTTGTCTTCCTTTCCCTAAAAACCCTCGAATATGAATCCCGGCTGTAATGAAGACTTTGCAGAAAAAAACAGCAACTGGAATTTTAAAATGAAGATGATCCAGTTGCACGGTTTCGCTCTGCCGATGGTGCAGCATGGCATATACAATACACATTCCACAAGACCCACGCCTGAAATCCAAATGGACTTGATAAAGTTTCAGATCGTTCCGATCCTTCCAGGACGAATCCGGGTTCCTTATTTTTTAATAATTTACCCCTCCTATTACCCCTTCTGAAATCACCGGTTAAATTTCATAGGCCTTTGAAAATGGCGAAACAAAGCATTTTCAAAGGCTTATCTTCCAAATTTCCAACCAATCACTGCAGCAAAGGCCGAGGTATCTTCCCAATCAGTCCGTCCTTTGAACGGATTTGAGGCCCAAGTCTATAATGTCCATCTTAGATAAAGGTCCATCCTATGGAAGGTCCATCCTGTGTAAGGTCCATCAGAAAAAGCTGAACGGATCCTTAACCGTTGGATCTTTATAGTCTTTGCAGATCTCCATCCATTCTCCCCTCATCTCTTTGATGGCAGAGGTGATCTCTTCGTAGTTGTCCCGTTGGATCCGGCCGCGTTTCATCATGCTCTGATAGAACTTTTTAATGCTGGCCGCACTACTTTTTATACTGGAGGGTCTTGACCACATGCATTTTCGAATAATAAAGAAACCCAGGAAGTCATCGATTCTGTAGGATGAGGTCCCCTCCAGCATCTCCAATGGTTGTTCTCTTATCAGATATGTATTGATGTAGAAGTCCACATTATTACAATGTCTCCGGACGGTTTGGTCCTTTAAGCCTGCTTCTTCAAGATCTTCTCTGAATTCATCGAGAAATACTGCGTTTTTGGCGATGATTTCCTGGCATTTTTTTTCATATTCCTGGTATGTCATATTTTCACTCCTGATCTGTCAATCAAATGATTGGAACCGGTTCGTGGTGTTTGCCCGCTTCCTTGGCTTTCCCGTGCTTAATACCACCTCTGATTCGCTGGTTCTTTCAAATAGTTCCGCCTCCGGCACTCACGCCGTCAACGGGTCACCGTGAATGCTCTCCCGCTTTTAATTAACTCCCCTCTGACCATGTTCGGTTGATCCCACCAGCTGCCGGGCGTATGTGGACTATTACCGCCAAGGCATCACGTCATCCCGAGGTATGCAATCAACTTGTGTGCCCGGGATCAATTCCTGGATCAAATCCGTTTACTTCGGCACTGATGTTTGGAAATTGCTTCCTTGACAAATTTTCCGGCAGCGCAGCCAGAGGAAGAACCGATTATGATCACCTTAACGTCACAGCACGTTCAGAGTTTGTTGAATTCGATCATGCCAAGGGGGAGTCCATCCATCATGCCATCGTTTTGATCTGAAAAAGAAGCCCTAAAAGCATCAGACATCCCTTGCCTGACTCACAAACACATCCGTTCCCCCGCGGGGATGGACCCGGCATCTGATGGTCTCCAACCTTCCGAATTATTCGACGGACGTTTGGAACCCAATGATGTCAGGCCTTATGGCGACTAAAAAATACCATGGCCTCATAGATCCCGTCTCAACAGTATGTTCAGTGAACAGGGGATCAGCGTTTGTTTTTTGCCAGTTCTTCGACCAGACGAGCCAGCTCTTCCTGCCGCTCCATTTTGAACAGCAGCTCTTCCTCGACCTGTTCCAGCTGTTCAAGTAATGGCTGCAGTTTGTCAAAATCGCTGGGGTATCGTTTCATTTCAGCAGTTATGCGCTCAAGTTCCTCTTCGAGTTTCCCGATTTCTTCATCCAGGGACTCAAATTCACGCTGATCCCTGTAGGATAGCCTGGTAGGTTTCCCCTTGTCCCTGGGCTCTCCTTTTGTTGAAGAATCTGCAGTGTTGTTGGCTTTGGATGATTCTTTGTTTTCTGTCAGTACTGAATTGGCGATTCGTTCGATCTGAGCCTGCTCCTGGATATAGTCAAAGTAATTCCCTGTATACTGAATGATATTGCCAGTTCCATCCAATTGGAAGATCTTATTGCAAATCCGGTCCAGGAAGTATCGATCATGGGACACCGTGATGACTGGTCCCTTAAAATCATCGATGTAGGCTTCCAAAACCTTTAACGTATCAATATCAATATCATTGGTGGGTTCATCCAGCACTAAGACATTGGGTGCTTCCATGAGGATCTTCATCAGGTAGAGCCTGCGTTTTTCTCCTCCGGACAGCTTGCTGATGGGAGTCCATTGAAGCGCTGAGGGAAAAAGAAAAGTTTCCATCATTTGCGATGCACTGATCTGCTGCCCGTCTGATGTGGTCACCATTTCTGCAGTTTCTTTGATATACTCGATGGCGCGCAGGGATTCGTCCATGTTCTCGATCTGCTGGGAAAAATAAGCCAGGTTCACGGTGTCTCCGAGTTCCACTGTCCCCTTGTCTGGTTTGGCTTTTCCGATGATGAGGTTCAAAAGCGTGGTCTTGCCGACACCATTATCGCCGATGATGCCGATTCGATCGTCTTTCTGGAACGTATATGTGAATCCATTCAGGATCCGTTTGACCCCGAAACTTTTATGGAGGTCTTTCAGCTCTATGATTTTCCGGCCCAATCTTGAATGGATGCTGCTGATCTCAAAGCCCATTTCCGGTTGATCGACTTTGGCATCCTTTAACGCTTCAAAGCGCTGGATCCTGGCCTGCTGTTTCGTGCTTCTGGCCTTCGCACCCCGCCTGATCCAGTTCAGTTCCTGACGATAAAGATTCAGTCGTTTCCGTTCCATTGAGCCGGCCATTTCCTGCCGTTCCAGCTTTTTTTCAATGTGATGGCTATAGTTTCCTTCGTAGACATACAGTTGGCCCTGATCGATCTCTATGATTTTTGTGACCACTCGATCCAAAAAATACCGATCATGGGTGATCATCAGCAGCGATCCGGTCAGGCGCCTGATGTGCCCTTCCAGCCAATCGATCATTTTATTATCCAAATGATTGGTGGGTTCGTCCAAAATGAGCAGATCGCAGGGTGCCACCAGCGCACTGGCAAGGGCCACCCGCTTTTTCTGTCCCCCGGATAAGCTGCTGATCTTCCTCGTAAAATCATGGATCCCCAGTTGGGTCAAAATCGTTTTGATCTGGCTTTCCATATCCCAGGCATCATGGGCGCTCATCTTTTCGCTCAGTTCGGCGAATCTCTTTTGAACCTGCTCATCCTCTCCCCGGACGCTTAATTCTTCCAGGGTGTTTTCGTAGTCACGGATCAACCGCAGGACGTTGGAATCCCCCTTGAAGACCTGTTCCAGAATGGTGGATTCTCCGTCAAAATCCAGGTCCTGCGGTAAATATTCGATTTTCATGCCGCTGGTCTTTGAAACAGTCCCTGTTTCGCTGGGTTCCAGTCCCGCAATGATTTTTAAAAGAGTTGTTTTACCCGTGCCGTTGATCCCAATCAGACCTATTTTTTCATCCGCGATGCTGAATGAAATATTTTCAAAAAGCAGTTTATCCCCAAAACTCTTGGTTAGGTTCGTTGCTGTCAGTAAACTCATATGTGATGCTCCTTGCAGTTTTAACGATCAGGGAGATGATCCTGATCGGATGATCCATACTTTTCTTGCAGCACTGAATCGTTATGAGAAAGGTCACAGACCTCTCCATATCATATTCACAGCCTGTCATCGGGCTGGATTCAAAATTGTTCAGATACTGTCCCCGCTTTTATCAGAGAATACGCCTACACAACCCGGTGATCTGCAATGACTGTTTACTATTCTATCACATAGCCCATCCTATGGTTTTCAGTGTTGATGACTGGTCCGATCAAGTATACTGATGACCGAACACATGCACTTTGGGAGAGGAATACTTCTCACCGAAAAAAATCTGCGGGTATTCCCGGACCCCCTGCGCCTCCATAAAAATGGCACCAAAATGTATCCCTGCTCTGATTAAACTCATAACAGGGATCATGAACTGTCAAATCAGATATGCTTGTTGACAATCATATCAATTGGCGTCAGACTCTACATTCATTCTGCATTTAGGCCATAAAAAGTTTGATATCATCTTCAACAGTACCAATTCCGGCAATTCCAACCTTTTCAATCAAAACACTGGCAACATTCTCTGATAAAAATGCTGGGAGTGTCGGTCCCAAATGAATATTTTTCACCCCTAAATACAGAAGTGCAAGAAGTACTATTACCGCTTTTTGTTCGTACCAGGCGATGTTATAGACAATTGGCAATTCATTGACATCATCTAATCCAAAAATTTCTTTTAGCTTCAGAGCAATTACCAATAAGGAATAAGAGTCGTTGCATTACCCGGCATCCAAAACTCTGGGGATGCCACCAATATCACCGAGCTGAAGTTTATTATATCGATATTTTGCGCATCCTGCGGTTAAAATCACTGTGTCTTTTGGTAATGACTTGGCAAATTCTGTATAGTACTCTCTTGACTTCATTCTGCCATCACATCCAGCCATCGCAAAAAACCTTTTTAATCGCTCCAGACTTAACAGCATCAACCTGGATTCCCGGTTCATGTAATGAGGAATCCTTTTTTTATCCTCTAAAACTGTTGATATAACTTAATTTTAAGCTAT
>CAYYVR010000065.1:0-9358 GCA_964475185.1 uncultured Clostridium sp.
GGGCAGGAACATACACTGCACCTTCCACAAAAGAGGAACCTTATTCCTGGGATTCAGTCAATGATCATGAGCAGACCGATGCAGCATTGCTGGCTTCGGGAGAGGATACAAAGACCATGACCTACGAAAAGGGTCAGCTCAGTTACTCTGCCAGCGCTCTGGGAACGACCATGACGATCAGGCTGGAAAAGACGGAATAATGGTCCGCGGTTTAAAGATCCTGAACTTCATGAAAAAAATAAGCGGAAAAAAGCACCTGATGCCGCGCATCAGGTGCTGATTCATTCTGTTAGATGAAATTTTCTTCCACGAGAAGCATTTCCTGACCATAGGCCTCGAACAGGCCGATGTCGAGAATGTCTATGAAGGGCAGCACATTGCGGTCCATGTAGACCGTGATGTCTCCGTCCTGGAAAGGAAGATCTTCGCTGGTGACCGTGCCCGTCTGAACCAGACGGAATTCAGGGCCACTTCAGCAGCTGTTGATCATGTTGATTTTAAAATACTGTCCATCCGCAGCCAGGGTTTTCATTTTCTCCTGTGCCGGCGGGGTAATCCGGATTTTTTTGGTTTCTTCCACTTTTAGCACCTCTTATCTTTTGTTGGTTGAAAATTTAAGTCTTGCATGGACCTTACACAGCCCGTTCCTTCACAGCCAGGTTTTCATCGCCGAACATTGAAACCAGAATGATATCGAGTTCCTCGAAATATTCCAGCGTTTCAGCTTCTGCATAAACGGTGAGACCGCTGGCAGTGTCGAAAATGGCCAGATCGCCTTCCCTGATGGTTTTCGTCTGAACCAGACGATAGACCGGTCCGCATCAGGTGAAGGTGGATAATTCGACGCGGTAGTCGAATCCTTCCTTCCGCTCACGGATCATTTTTTCAGCGGCGGGCGCACTGATATGGATGGATTTGGGTTGGTTTTCAGGTATCATGAAATGGACCTCTCTTTTCTTACCTATGATATCATAGTTTTTTGCTCGGGTATAATAAATCAACAAGAATTCACAGATGAGTTATAATTATAATCTGACACTGAAAGATTGGCAATCAGATGGCCTTGTCATTGAAACAGAATAAATGAAAGGCCGATCCCAATCGGAACGATTCAATCGTTCAGGGACAGTACACCTTGAATACGAGTCACTTTGCTGCCGGGATCACGCTGGCGACAGCTTAACGGTCGGACTTAAATAGTGGCGGCACCGTAAACAGTGACAACACCGTAAATAATGGCAACAGTATCATATTGGAACTGCATCAGCAGTTCCCGCTGCGGGAATCATCAGAACATGACCCGAACCGGAGGATCCGGTCCGGGATGAGGAAGACTTCAAAATGTATCAGTTAAAAATATCAGTAAGAAACCTGGTGGAATCCATGCTCATGACCGGCGATATCGGATCGGAAATGCGGATCCTATCACCGGAGCGGGCAGAGGAAGGGTCCCGGGTCCACCGCCTTCATCAGGAACGCCGCCTGGGCGAGGATGACAGATACCACCGCGAGTTCTATTTAAAGCGGGCCTTTGACTTTGGCGATATCATCGTCACGGTGGACGGACGGGCGGACGGGATCGTGCCGGGGGAATACATCGAGGAGATCAAGAGCACGTATCTCTCGGCTGAAGCCCTGGCAGAGTACGACAACCCACTGCACTGGGCCCAGCTCAAATTCTACGGCTACATGTATCTCATGGACGAATCCCTGGACGCCATCGATCTGAAGCTGACGTACTTCAACATCGACACCGAACAGGTCTATTCCTATGATCAGACCTTCACGGCTCAGGAGCTGGAGATTTTTGTCCATGAGGTCCTTGAGACCTACGTTCAGCTCAGGCGTCTGTATTTCCGGTGGAAGGAAAAGCGGGACAAAAGCATTGTGCTCGCTGATTTCCCCTTCCCTGACTACCGGCCGGGTCAGCGGGAGATGGCCGTGAATGTCTACGGAACGATCCGTGACCGCAAACACATATACATCCAGGCGCCCACCGGCATCGGGAAGACCATTTCAGCGATTTTCCCGGCGGTGAAAGCGCTGCGGGAAGGACGGACGGACCGGATCTTCTATCTGACCCCCAAGAGCACCGGCAAGCAGATCGGAGAGGAATCGGTGGCGCTGCTGCGCCAGGGCGGGGCCAGTCTGCGATCGCTGACGCTGACTTCCAAGGAGAAGATCTGCTTCATGGAGGAAGTCCGCTGCGAGGCTGATTACTGCCCCTACGCCCGGGGGTATTATGACAAGATCCACGGAGCCATGATGGATCTTCTGGACCATGAAGACTCCATGTCCCGGGAGGTCATCGAGGTCTACGCGAAAAAGCATGAGGTCTGTCCCTTTGAATTTTCACTGGACCTGTCCCTGTTTGCCGACGTCATCATCGGGGACTACAATTATGCCTTTGATCCCAGAGTCTATCTCAAACGATTCTTTGAAGAGAAGTCCGAACAGATCACCTTCCTGGTCGATGAGGCCCATAATCTCCTTGATCGTGCCCGCTCCATGTTTTCGGCCGAGATCGACGCGTCTTCCTTTGAACACCTGACAGAGGGATTCGCCCCGATTTTCCCTGAGATCGCCCGCAAAGCCGGGAAGGCCGCGCAGGTGCTGCGTGGGCTCCAGACGGCGCTGCCCCAGTCGGGGCGCATGGTCAGTGAAGACTATGATCCCGAGATCTACAAGGCCATAGAGGCTTTCCGCGGCGCCTGTGAAAAGTATCTGCAGGATGAAGAGGAGATCCGGAAAAAGGAAGCGAATAAAGACAGGGATGCCCAGATCCAGCAGGCCCTGATGGACACTTATTTCAACAGCCTCGCATTCATGCGCATCGCCGAACTCTACGGCAGGGGGTATCTCACCTATGCCGTGTCCGATGAGGAAGACATCACCTACAAGCTGTTCTGCATCCATCCCGCCGAGAACCTGAAAGCGGCTGCCACCCGGGCAGACAGCATCGTCTTTTTCTCAGCGACACTGACCCCCATGGATTACTATATGGATCTGTACGGGGCCGGGGAGGAAGATTACCGCATGTCCCTGCCATCGCCCTTTCCGGCGGAAAATCTGAAAGTCTACTGCGATACCCGGGTCGATACGCGCTACCGGGTCCGGGCGCACAGCTATGAGGAGATCAGCCGCGATCTGGACATTATGCTTCAGTCCCGCACCGGCAACTATACAGCATTCTTCCCATCCTACGCTTACATGCGAAAGGTCCATGAAGTGTTTGCGGCAGAATACGGCCATAAGTATGATGTCAGCATACAGGAACCGGGTCTTTCGGAAACCGACCGCAGCAAGGTCCTGGCAGAGTTTGACCAGCCGCGTCGGCAGAGTTTTCTCTATTTTATGGTCCTGGGCGGTGTCTTCGCCGAAGGCATCGACCTGAAGGGAGACCGGCTCATCGGCAGCGCCATCATCGGGCTGGGCTATCCGCAGCTGGATTACGAGCGGGAGCTGATCATGGATTACTTCAACACCGAAAAGAATGAGGGGTTCAATTATGCCTATACCTACCCCGGCCTGAACAAAATCACCCAGGCCGGCGGCCGGGTCATCCGCAGTGAGACGGACCGGGGCATCATCCTCCTTCTGGATACCCGGTACCGCCGGCGGGAGATCCTGCGCCTTTTGCCCCCAGGATGGTTCCCCATGGAGGATATCAGCAAGATGCCCAGGGACTGATCGGATCCCGGTTCATTTGATGGATCCGGCACAGGCAAAGTCAGCGGCAGGATGCCTCGACAGAGGAGGATGCCTTGACAGAGCAGGATGCCTTGACAGGGCAGGATGCATTGACAGGGCAGGTTGGCTTCACAGGGTGTCATACTTTCACAGGGCGGTTTACGGCTCCAGGGCCGGAATATAAAAGAATCTTCACACTATAGGACCCGTTTTCTTCAAATTTAAGTGCTAGGATAATAAAAAGATCTGGTATCTCCAGGAACTGAAAGGAGACCCGTCATGGGCATTTTAAAATCCATCCAACAAAACAAGTTTGTCCAGTTTATTAAGGATCTGCTGAAGAAGCTGCAACGGGACGATGCCATCCCGTATGCCTATCAGCTTTCCTACAGTCTGATGCTGGCCATATTTCCTTTTCTGATTTTTCTTCTCACCCTGGTCGGTTTCATCAACCTGGATCCGGACCGGATCATCGAACAGATCCAGAAAGTGATGCCGGAGCAGGCCTTCAGCCTGCTGGAGGGGATCATCAATGAAGTGACCAGGAAACAGAACGGGACCTTATTGTCCATCTCCATCATCGCGGCCATCTGGTCTGCGGCCGGCGGCTTCAAAGCCTTTATGCGGGCCATGAACAAAGTCCACGGCCTCAAGGAAGACCGCTCATTTCTGGTGGTCAGTCTGGACGCCCTGGTCCTGGTGATCCTGCTGGCTGTGGGCATCGCCGGTTCGCTGCTGCTGCTGGTTTTCTTTCAGCCCATCATCAATACCGTCAAAAGCTACCTCCCCATGGTGGACATCGGACCCAGTCAGAAACTCTTGAGTTTCGTACTGCCCATTGGGTTTATTTTCCTCCTGTTCCTGGCTTTTTACGTCTTTGTTCCCGCCAGGAACGTGAAGATCCGCCATGCTCTGCCCGGCGCCGTGTTCTCTGCCATTGCATTTATGACCGTATCGCTGGGATTTCAGTTCTACGTTTCAAATTTTGCCAACTACAGCCGTTTTTACGGCGCCATGGGCGCCGTGGTCATCCTGATCTTCTGGCTGCTGCTGGTTTCCATCATCATGGTCCTGGGCGGAGCCATCAATTCACTGCTGATCCAAAAAAAAGGCGTCCGCTACCCTTACTGGAAAAACAAGAAGATCTCGGAGAATGAGATCACCGCAGAGGCGGTGGGCAAACTGCAGGATCGCGATCGCAACGCCGAGAAGGTCCGCGAAGAACGATTTTGATCGATCCCGGGGCGATCCGGTGGTCCCCGGGCGTCCCTGCGGGTCATGAACGGCCGATCCTTCCTCATTTGGGTTCATCACAATGGAGTCCATTTCATCCGTGATGCACAGGGCAGGCCGATCTTCAGATTCAGATTCAGGCCACGAAAGGGCACTGGATCCCTGGAATTTTTAGAAAAGAGCAGTATAACCGCCGGAAAAATATCATGTTTTGATTTTCAGGCGGAATCCATCCATTTAACTGCCATCTCGGTTAAAATAATGATAAACAGTACGGTCAACCCTCAGTCCCGTCCCTGGAGGCAAGCGAACATGAATGAAAAACACCTGGACCTTTTTTTTGAACACTATGGCATCGTATTTTGGTTTTTGTACCTGATTTTTCCGTTTTTCTTCCGGAAATTTTTGCCCGCACCGCTGTACCTGGTGCTGGTCTTCATCATCCTGGCGATCTATATCAAAGTCATGTATGAAGCCTACAAAGTCTTTGCCACGCAAAACCAGTTTGTCGTGGATGCCGGCTTGATCCTCGTCGGGGTGATTCTGCTCAGCAGTTTTGTGTTCCTGGGTTCCACCGCATCCACCGTCATGGACCTTGGGACCTATCTGTTCATGAGTCTGACCTTTGCCCCCACGGCCCTGCGCATGGAATCCTATAAAAACTCCCTGGCCGTCCGCTGATCTAAACTGAAATCTGACGGCAATGGCCCCATCTGCGGGCCTGAACCTTTGTTCTGCAGTCATCAATGAAAATACCGCCCTCTGAAAGTCACCCGATGGGAGCTTTTCAGAGGGCGGTTTCCTTTGCTCCTAGCCCCTTAAAACAGAGGACAGGGAGAAAACAGGGAGAAAACAGGGAGAAAACAGGGAGAGAACAGGATCTGGAAGGGGCCTCATTTCAGCCGATCCCTGTTAAATGAGAATTTCAGGATGGTTCCGATGCAAGTCATGCCGGCGGATTCCAGGGTTCGCCGGGCACGGTGGTTGCGGTAAAAGCTGCCGACAACCGGTGTGCGGCCGGAGGTGCGAACCAGGTCCATCAGGCGGATGACGATGCTTTGCCCGATGCCCTGGCGTCGTACGGCGTGGTGGGTGAAAATGCCGATGTCCAGAAAGCCGTCAAAGGCGCGGTGTGGCTGGATGAGGCCGATGCCGACTTTCCGGCCCTGGTCATTGCGGGCGATCCATATTTCCTGACGGCGAAGGTAGGAGGAGGGATTCGTGAGGAATCCCATTTCTTCAAGAAAAGGTAAGTCCCGGGCTGTTCCCAGCTGAAGTTCAATGTCGGTCAGGGGCGGGGGCAGCGGTTCACAAATTTGCTGAAACTGGTAGGCCTGAAGCTCACTTCGGAAAATAAACTCGTGAAAAAGCGGCAGGCTGAGATGATCCCAGGAGGGGACAAAGCCGTAATGGATGTTGACCTCGCACAGCAGCTGTTCCATGATCTGACGCTCCAGGCGGCGATGCGCCTCCTCAATGTGGATCACGGAGAGAAACACGTTGTCTTTGATGGAATAAAAGCCAAGGGGATCACGGATGCCGGGGGTGAAGATCTGAAAGGACTCCCCTTCTTCCGCCAGGATCCGGATGAAATTATCGCCGGGGAAGGGCAGGGCCGCCTGATGCGCTGCCATCATATCCCGGACGGCTGAAAAATCAGCCGGTTCAAAGTGAAAGGTCTGGTCATAGCGAAGCATATGTTCTGACTGGCTCATCCTCCTCACCTCCATGGGGCGCTCTGAGCACGGAGCAAGATGGGGAACGACTCGCCACTTCGCGGAACCTGACGGTCCTTAACGACTGAAGTGGGAGCTTCCTGTGAAAAGAGCCTGCTTGTGAGCGTATTTCTGTTCTCACAGAGGGGTCTTTGATGTACCAGGCGATCCCCGCAGTTCCTGCGGGGTCGTTAAAAACCGGCCCGGAACAGAACCGGACCGGTGCATTGAAAAATAGGGTGTTTCGGTTAACTCAGGTCTGTGATTTCTTCGGAGATGCCGAAGTTCATGAATCCGGTAACGCCTTTTTCCTTGAGTTTGTTCAGATAGGGGCCCATTTTCTTCGGCCGTTCCAAAAGGCTCACCGTGTATTCGTCCCGGATGCTCTCCGCTTTCCGGAAGGCGCTGCTGAAATCGGCCGGATCGTAGAACAGAGCGATCTTCCGCTTCTGACCGGGGATCTGGAAGGACGAGCTCATGAGGATGGAGAAAATCCGCTCAAAGCCGATGGAGATGCCCACCGCCGGGACGTCATCCTTGATGAACTTCCCGATCAGATTGTCATAGCGGCCGCCGCCGGCAATGGATCCTTTGAATTCATCGGATTCGATCTCAAATACAGTGCCGGTGTAATAGCCCTGCCCGCGTACCAGGGAGGGGTCAAACACGACTTTATAATCGACATCGCCGTATCTGGCAGCATTTTCAGCGGCAATGCGGGAAGCCTCTTCCACGATCAGGCGGAGGTTTTCCGCCGCTTCCTTTTCTGATATGCGCCCGGCCATGGATTCCAGCGTGAAATCCCCGGCTTCCAGCTGCTCTTTCAGCTCATTGATGGCTTCACCGGAAAAATTCTTTTCCGTCAGTTCACCGCAGACGCCGGCGACGCCGATCTTATCCAGCTTGTCGAAGGAGATGCAGACTGAGTCCAGATCATTCGGCGCAAAGCCCATGCCCTGGAGCATGGATTTGAGGACCCGCCGGTCATTGACCTTGATGGTGAAGCGCTTGATGCCGATGGCGATGAGGGCTTCCGATGCGACGTGGAGCAGTTCGATCTCGATGTTGGGCGAGGAGGATCCGATGACGTCGATATCACATTGGGTGAATTCACGGAGCCGTCCTTTCTGCGGACGTTCGGCCCGGTAAACGGTGCCCATCTGAATGACCTTGAAAGGATAGACCAGTTTGCCCTGATTATTGGCCACATAGCGGCACAGCGGCAGTGTCAGGTCATAGCGCAGTCCCATATCGGCGATTTCGCCGGCATCGCCGCTTTGGATGGCTTTTTCCAGTTTGTCCCCGCGTTTCATGATCTGGAAGACCAGGTTCAGGTTATCGCCGCCCTCGCTTTTGTCCAGGTTTTCAGAATCTTCCAGGATCGGGGTGACGATGCGCTCATACCCATATTTACGGTATACACCCAGGATCCGATCCTGGAGATAGTCGCGGATCTCCGCTTCGTTGGAGTTGTAATCATTGGTCCCTTTTACAGGTGTTGTTTTCATTTATTCCACCAGCCTTTGCTAATATTTTTGATTCATCGCTCTGCGATGGGTTTACCCTGCAGCATGTTCTGCGGTCATCGTTCCAGCAATCTGCCATGGGCAGAGTCTCCGGCTCGGAGATCTTGTCTGCCATGGGAAGAACTTTCTTACTACCTATCTTACTACAGGAAACTTTCTACAGGAAACTTTTTCAGAAAAGTTGGACTCAGCAAAGGTTGTTTCCGCCTGAAAAACAGGGCAGATCCATTGAGCCATCGTTCAGGATCCTGCCGGATCATTCAGAAAATCAGTGATTGTCCCGGCAGCGCCGCAGGCCGGCCGGATGAGGCGGATCAGGCTTTTTTTGCTCAGCGGCTGTCAGGGGATGGACGGTGGGTGCGTCTGTTATGCGGGGAGGATGTTCTGGCAGAACGTCAGGATCGATTCCTCAAAGGACATCCGGGCATCGATGGCTTTGGACAGTTTCGGTCCCTGGCTGGTGTCGCCCATGAGAACACCGGCTGCCAGTTCGTTCCCGCTGAAGAGGAGTTTGACGTATCCGGATCCGGCATCGCCGCACATGTGGGTCTTCAGGGTCGGGTCATCAAAATTGACGGCACCGGTGGAAAAAGCTTTGATGCCCAGTGCATTGAACATGGTGTTGAGCACATAGGGTTTCATTTCCGTCCGGCTGCCGGCGGCGTTCAGCCCGGCGGCTTTGCCGCTGGCCATGGCAAAGCCCCAGGTGCCGTAGACGAGGCCGTTGTATTCGGCAACGTCACCGCAGGCGAAGATGTCGGGTTCTGAGGTCTCCGTATATTTATTGATGATGATGCCCCGGTCTGCCGCAACGCTGCGGCCAAAGGTCTCCAGATTCGACCGGATCCCGATGGAGAAGAGAATGAGGTCGCAATCCAGCGCGGATCCCGAAACCAGATCTACCCCCGCCAGGGTGTCGCCGTCATAGCGGATCTGGCGGACGGAATCGCCGAGGATGAATTTTAAACCAAAGTTCTCAGCCTGTTTCTGGAACAGGGCAGAGGAAGCCGTATCCATTTGCCGGGGCAGCAGGCGCGGCGCAAATTCCACAACAGTGACATCCAGGCCCTGATTGATGAGCGTATCGGCAGCCTCCAGGCCGAGAAGGCCGCCGCCCACCACCAGGGCCTTGCGGGACCGCTTCAGTTTGCGTCCGAAGTTTCTGGCGTCCTCCAGATCACGGATCGTGTAGAT
>CAYYVR010000065.1:9458-13550 GCA_964475185.1 uncultured Clostridium sp.
TCACCCACAGCATAGCGGATGATCTGGGTGCGCATGTAGGTGTTGGGATGTTCTTCCCAGACGACTGTGATATCAGCAGGCTCAGGGCTCTTCAGCAGTTCCTGCAGTGCGCTGTGCCCGGCGATGCCGTTGCCGGCAATGATGATTTTTTTCATATGTGAATCCTCCGAATGATCAAATGATAAGGACCTGTCAGTCTGAGTACTATCCAGGTTTCCATCACGGCCCCGAGGGGCCGGCTGCGCGTCAGATACCTCTGCTGCCTGGATGGGCCAATGGATCGCTCTGGGCGATGTCAAAGTTTATGATTGGCATTCCAGTGACTGGAGATCAAGTCCTTTGACTATTATATATCAGGTTGAAAAAAAGAAAGCTTTTTCCAGGTGAATATTATATGAACTTGTCTGAATTTGCCGGGGCACTGATAAAATCTGTCAGGGATGGCGCTTTTCGTCTGAACTTGACGAAGGGGACGGGCTCTGGCGGTTTGAGATGCCGGATGGAAGCCCAGCAGATTTTACCCTGAGCCGGTCGAAGAAAAGTCGAAGAAAACAGGTGTTTCATTGTGAAAGCAGTCCCCGGATATTATAATGAATGAATAAGGATTAAAGGTGAATGAACATGATTTACGGAATGGGCTGTGATCTGATCAGCGTTGATCGGGTCAGAAGAGTGTTTTTCAATGAAACCAAATTAAGCCGATGCTTCACCGCAAAGGAGATCCTGCTGTTCGACGGTCAGGCAGAACGGATCGCCGGTAATTTTGCTGCCAAGGAAGCTGTTTCCAAAGCGCTGGGCACGGGTTTTCGGGGCTTTGCACTCAGGGATCTGGAGATCCTGCGGGATGAACTGGGCCGCCCGTTTATTTCAGGAGATTCGCTGAAACGGGTCCTGGCGAAAATCGGTGTTCATGACCGGCTGAAAGTCCATATCTCCATTTCTCATGAAAAAGAATTTGCCATGGCCACCTGCATCATGGAAAAGGTCGTGATCTGAATGATCGGCAGGGCAGATTCACCATCCGATGCAGCGCTGTTTCAAATCAGCAGTCAGAGCGCTTGCGCCGGACAAACCGGCAGGGCCTTAAAGGGCCTCCGCAACGGGGCGCCATCATTCTATTCCCGGGAAGGAACCCATCTATCATGAAAATCGCAACCGCAAAAATGATGAAAGAACTGGATCAGTTTGCCATCGGTCAATTGAAGATCCCTTCCATGATCCTCATGGAAAACGCAGCCCTGAAAGTCATCCATCATCTGGATCTGACGCAGAGCTATTTTGTCGTGGTCTGCGGACGCGGCAACAACGGCGGTGATGGTCTGGCAGTGGCCCGGCATCTGCGGAACATGGGCAAGGAAGTCGATGTTTACTTTATCTCCGATGATGATTCGGCAACCCCCGACACGCTGATGAATCTGACCATTTGCCGGAACATGAAGATCAATGTGGTATCGGTCCACGAAGAGGCAGATCTGTGGGATCTGCGGGAAGCGGTCAATGATGCCGATACGGTCATCGATGCGCTCTTTGGCATCGGACTCTCGCGGCCGGTGACCGGGATCCACGCCGAGATCATCGACATCATCAATGATATGAGCCGTCATACGGTGGCTGTGGATATCCCGTCCGGACTGGACGCCGACACGGGGGAGGTCCTGGGATCGGCGGTGAAAGCGCACCGGACGGTGACCTTTTCCTGTTACAAAAAAGGATTCCTGAACTACTCCACCATCGAACAGTGCGGAGACATCATCGTGGAAAATATCGGCATCCCCGAGAATTTCTGCAATTCCACGGGCAGCCACGAATATCTCGTGGACCAGGCCTCTGTCCGGGGGCTGATTCCGCTGCGCTCTCGAACCGGATACAAAGGAGATTACGGAAAGATCCTGGTGGTTGCCGGATCCCCCGGCTACACAGGGGCCAATAAAATCGCCTCGGAAGCCGCCCTGGCATCAGGGGCAGGCCTGGTGACCGTTTCCTCCGACGTCCGGGTCATCGATCTCATTGCCGAACACGTCCGTGAATCCATGACCATCCATCCGGCCCACATCGAACGGGCGGTATCGGAGTGCAATGTCATCGCCTTTGGCCCGGGCATGGGCAATTCCGAAGCCACCCGGCTGCTGTTGATGCGGATCATCAAAAAGCTGCGGGAAGAAGGCAAGTCAGATACGGTGCTGGTGCTGGATGCTGACGGACTCAATGTCCTCGAAGGGCGCACCGAACTGCTGGAAAACATCGGCGTCCGGGTGATCCTGACGCCGCACTTCGGAGAAATGGCCCGCCTCACCGGAGACAGCGTGGAGTACATCAAAAAGAACCGGATGGATGTAGCCAAAGACTTTGCCCGCAGGCATAACGTCACCCTGGTCCTCAAAGGCCATAATACGATCATTTCTGACGGGGTCAGCATCTTCGTCAATCCCACTGGGTCATCGGCCATCGCCACGGGCGGAATGGGCGACTGCCTGACGGGCATGATCGCAGGTCTGGCCGGACAGGGGCTGGAACCCATGGAAGCGGCCATCGCTGCCACCTATCTTCATGGCTGGATCGGGGATGAACTGGCCAAAACCAGATATTCGGTCATGGCCTCCGAGATCATCAGCCGGATCCCCTTTGAACTGAAGCGGATGGTGGAGGATCATCGCAGGGACAGCTGATCCCAGGCACCACCGGATCAAATGACCGGATACAAATGACCGGATACAAATAACGGGGATCCAACCCGCGGTGAAGCAAAGCGGGGCTGAAATATTTTCCCGGCCAGAGGGTACGGCTGGGAAAAGACGGGGAAGTGGAGTATGCTGAACACAGAAGACATCTGAACCAAGACGGTTGTCTGATTCAGACAAAGGGCCGGACTGCACCGTTTCGCTGCGGTACCGGCATCAAGGTCAAGAAGAGAGGAGAGGGTAGAGCGTGGATAAGTATTTTGACGGGCGTCCTGCATGGGCTGAGATCGATCTTGGGATATTAAAGGAAAACATACGCAGCATCCAGGCCCGGGCCGGCGGAAAGCGGGTCATCAGCGTGGTGAAGGCCAATGCCTACGGGCATGGCATGATCCCGGTGGCCAGAGCCATCAAATCATGCGGCGTGAAGGATTTCGCTGTGGCGATCCTCAACGAAGCACTGGAACTGAGAGCGGATGATCCGGATTCTTCCATCATGGTCCTGGGCTACACTCCGGGAGAAATGGCGGCCGGGGCTGTGGAACATGACATCACCGTGACGGTGTATTCCCTGGATGAAGCCAGGCAGTTCGATGCGGAAGCGGCCCGTCAAGGCAGGCGCGTCAAACTTGCAGTGGCGTTGGATACCGGAATGTCGCGAATCGGGTATCGGCCCGGAGAGGAATCGATCCGTGAGATCGCGGAGATCGCACAGCTTCCGCACGTCGTTCTGGAGGAGCTGTTCACCCACTTCTCCACCGCCGATGATGCCGATAAAACCTATTCCAGATTGCAGATGGAACGGTTTATCACCATGAAAATGGCATTGGAAGGCAGAGGTGTCCGCTTCAATCATTATCACATGGCCAACTCGGCGGCCATCATCGATCTGCCCGAGGCGCATTTTGATTCTGTCCGGCCCGGCATCATCCAGTACGGGTACTATCCCTCGGATGAAGTCCGCAAAGACCGGCTCAGCGTCCGGCCGATCCTGTCTTTCTATGCGGGGCTGGCCATGGTGAAAAATCTGGAGGCGGGCACGCCGGTGGGATACGGGAACACCTGGACCGCCAGTGAAGATACCATCATCGGCACCATCCCGGTGGGATACGCCGATGGCTATAACCGACTTTTATCCAATCAAGGCAAAGTGCTGTTCAGAGGAAAGGAGCTGCCCATCCGGGGGCGTGTCTGCATGGATCAGTTCATGATCGATCTGAAGGCAGCGCCGGATGCAGTCAAAGGGGATGTGGTCACACTCATTGGCTCAGATGGAGCCGTTTCCTACTGGGCGGATGAAATGGCAGCGGATCTTGGCACGATTTCCTACGAGATCACCTGCAACATCGGCATGCGGGTCCCCAGAAAATACATCAACGGGTAGAGCCGGATCCGGCAGTCCCGAAGGACTCCG
>CAYYVR010000066.1:0-13354 GCA_964475185.1 uncultured Clostridium sp.
GACAAAACTACCAAATAAGGAAGCACCAACCTTTAATAATCAGTGTTTCCTTAGAAGAATCCATCGATTCCCGATGCTGATTTTGAGATAATAACATAATAACCACTTATTTCGAGGAAGGCTTGTCAAGTGATCAAAAGGACATTCATTCGTCATGATAAACATCTGCAAACAGAAGGAGAGGTAGCCTGTGAATTTGCTGAAGAATTGGAAAAGCGGAGGGGTCCACGTCCCCAAACATAAAGACGGCACAAAGGACCTGCCCTCAGTGGTGGCCAGTGTACCGGCTCAGCTGATTTTTCCCATGGCCATGCACATCGGGGCACCGGCCAGCATTGAAGTCGAAATCGGTGAATCGGTGAAGATCGGGACATTGCTGGGTTCCATGGAGGAGGGGATCTCGACCAATGTCCATTCATCGGTGTCGGGCAAAGTCATTGCCATTGAAAATCGAAGGGTGTTCCGCGGCGAGAGTCAGTGTGTCGTGGTGGAAAATGATTTTCGGGATGATGAGGAAAAGCTTCCGGAACGACCCGGGGAATGGACCCCGGAAACATTCAGCGAGATCCTTGCCCGGGCGGGAGTGACCGGCAAAGGCGGTGCCGGCTTCCCGACGGCCATCAAGTACCGCAAGGATCACAAGGAAGTGCAGTATCTGGTGGTCAACGGATCTGAATGCGAGCCGTATTCCACCACGGATTATCGATGTATGATGGAATACAGTGATCAGATCGTGGCAATGGTCGATACCATTGCGGAAATTTACCAGACGGAGAAGACTTACATTGCGGTGGAGGATCACATGACCGATCCCATATCCGCTCTGCGCTCGGCCATCGCCCGGCAGGGCTCCGCCCTTAAGATCCATATCCTCCCATCCAGATATCCCCAGGGGCATGCCGGCCTGCAGATCCGGGAAGTGCTCGGCATCGAGATCGAAGACGGTCAGCGCACCGGCGACATCGGCGTCCTGCAATCCAATGTGTCCACCATCAAAGCCATGTATGACGCCGTATTTGAACACAGGAGCCTGACTCGCCGGATCGTCACCGTGACCGGTCCCATGCTGAATCAGCCGCAAAATCTGATGGTTCGGATCGGCACGCCGGTACAGCATCTCATCGAAGTGTGCAGAGGGCTTCGCGTCGGCGATACGGATAGGATCAACGGGGGGCCGATGATGGGGCAGATTTTTGAGGATCCCTGCATTCCAGTGGATAAGGACACAACGACCCTGCTGTTTTTGGAACGGCGTCCCTCCCGGGCGGAATCCGACTGTATCCGCTGCGCCCGCTGCATCGAAAACTGTCCGGTATCCCTGCAGCCCATCCGCATCAGCAATGCCTATCGGGATAAGGATTACGCCAGAGCCCGTGTCCTGAAATCAGAAAGCTGCATTTCATGCGGAACCTGCACTTTTGTCTGTCCTGCCGGAATTCCGCTCCTTGAAACTATCCAGGCAATGAATAAACAATGGAAGGAGATCAAAAATGGCTGATCCGCGCAAAGCTCCTTTTCTCAGAACATCCGCATCAACAGCCTCTATCATGCGCGATGTCCTCATCGCGCTGATTCCGGTGAGTATTATGGCCGTCGTGCATTTCGGCAGCTACAGTCTGGTGATGATCCTGACGGGGATCGTATCAGCAATGCTATTCGAAGGACTGTTTCAGAAGGCGACCGGAGTACAGATCACCATCCGGGACGGCTCAGCGGCCGTCACCGGCCTTTTGGTGGCACTGAGCTATCCCGTGACCGTTCCGCTCTGGATCATCCTTCTGGGGACGGCGGTTGCGATCCTGCTGGTCAAGCAGCTGCCGGGGGGCCTGGGGAAGAATCACCTGAATCCTGCGGTTTTCTCCCGGGTCCTCATCAAGATCCTGTTCACACCGGTGATCACCCGGTGGGTGACGCCGCTGCCGGATCTGGCATCGACGGTGACCCCTCTGCGCTATGTGGGCAGCGGCCGGCAAGGGATTGCCCCGGGCGCGCCCGATCTGGAGGCGCTGTTTACAGGGGCCATTGGCGGCGGGATTGGAGAGACCGTGAAATGGGCCATCCTGCTGGGTGCGGTCTATCTGATCCTGCGGCGGGTGATCGCCATCCAGGTTCCTCTGGCGACACTGGCCGGGGTTTTCTCCATGGGGCTGCTCTTCGGCGGATCTGATATCGAATTCGCTGCATATCACGTGTTATCCGGCACGGTCCTGTTCGCATCGGTCTTCATGGTCACAGACTACTCATCGGGGCCTCTGAATCATCGGGCCCGGGTGTATTATGCCCTGTCCATCGGGATCCTCACCGGAGTGATCCGCCAGCTCTTTGCCCTGCCCGGCGGCATCGGCATCGCCATTTTGATCATGAATGTGCTGGCGCCTGTCTTTGATGCGTGGTTCGTTCCGCGGGTCTTTGGCCATAAACACAAGCGCGTCACCTTCGAGAGCCGATCCTGATCCCTGAAGGGACACTTCGTTTTTTATCGGTCATTACTCAGGGATGCAAAGGTTAAAACCATGACTGCTGCTGGTTTGGCGCCGTCTTTTGCACGCCATCTGATTGGTATGATCTTTGACATGGTCTCTTCTGCATGGAGGCCATGTTTTTCCTTTGCGATCCGTTGAAATTTTGATGAAATGTTACCGCTGATCAGGGCGGGTCCACAGATCGTTCAGGCGGGGGGCGCTTGAATTACACTTTGAAGAAAGGAACAGTCGGCAATGAAATCTTCTGAGAAAAAAACAAAAATTAATAATTGTATTCCTATGGCGGATTTGGTATCATACAAACGAATACAAAATTACTTCGAAAAAGGATTGTGTATGGAAAAGAAAAAAATCGGTCTTGTACCAAAATTAATCATCGCCATCGTATTAGGTATTTTAATCGGACAGCTCAGTTTCATCCCTGAGTTCATCCTGCGGATCCCCATCACTTATTCCAAAATCTTCAGCAGTATCCTCTCCTTCATCATTCCCCTGATGATCCTCGGTTTCGTGATTGTCGGGATCGCCGACCTGACCGAGGGCGCCGGAAAGCTCCTGGGGGTTACGACCCTTCTGGCCTATGGCTCCACACTGCTTGCCGGAACCGTTGCCTACCTCGTGGCCACCACGGTCTTCCCAACCTTCATCAGCGAGGATCTGGTCGCAAAGCTGACAGAGACCGGCGCGGAACTGACCCCGCTCTTTTCCATCCCGCTGGCACCGCTTCTGGATGTCACCGGCGCCATCGTCTTTGCCTTCATGTTCGGGATCAGCATCTCATGGCTGAGAAGTCAGGGCAGAGGGGAGACCATTTACCACTTCTTTGCTGAATTCGGTGCCATCGTCACCAAGCTGTTGAATACGCTGATCATTCCGGGCCTGCCCCTGTACATCTTCGGTAATTTCCTGAACCTGAGCTACTCAGGATCGGTGTTCACCGTCCTCTCCATTTTCTGGAAGGTGTTCATCATCATCATCATCCTGCATCTGCTCTATATCATAGGACAGTTTATCATTGCCGGCGCCGTCGGTAAAAAGAATCCGGTCCGGATGATCCGGAATCAGATCCCCGGGTATATCACAGCCATCGGAACTCAGTCTTCGGCAGCGACCATCCCGGTCAATGTGGAATGTGCCAAGAAAAACGGCGTGTCCAAGCAGATCCGCGACTTTGTCGTTCCGCTGTGTGCCACGATCCATCTCTCCGGCAGCATCATCACCATCACCAGCATCGTCACGGCGGTCCTTCTGATGTATGAAATGGCCCATGGATTTGGGCTGATGATGGGCTTCATCGCCATGCTGGGTGTGGCCATGGTCGCCGCCCCGGGTGCTCCGGGCGGAGCCATCATGAGTGCGCTTCCCTTTGTTTCCCTGGTTGGGATCGATCCCACCGGAACCATGGGACAACTCCTCATCACCCTCTATCTGACGCAGGACAGCTTTGGCACCGCGGCCAACGTATCCGGCGACAACGCCATTGCTGTGATGGTCGATACCTACTACCACAAGTTCATTGCCAAAGGTGAAGAACCCGAGATCAATCTGGAAGATGAACTCGACGTTGAGATTTAAGATCTCATACTGTTCGTAAAAACCTTGTCATACAAACACGCCTGGTCCATAAGTTGGACCAGGGGTGTTTTTTATCTTAAATGATTTTATATAAGCATAGTGATGAATTTATCCCGAAATCGAAAAAATAAAAAAATGAGTAATTTATAAAGTTGAATTCAGCAAAACAAATAAATCAGTCTGTTAATTTAGATGTAAAATTATGGAAATAATAATATGACATGGCATCGATTCGTTGGCTTTTCTTAAAGACTGATGAATAAATTTAGAAAAATCATGTATTATTCTTATAAATATCAATTAAACGATGACACGTGGTATACTTTTAAAGTAAAAAACGACAGGAGGCAACTTATGGCAAGAAAAAATCAGGATGGCACAGCCAAACGCGGCGGTGCGATCAAAGCAATCGAAACCATCGGAAATGCGCTGCCGCATCCGGCAATTATTTTTGTGATCCTTACGGCAGTCATCGTTATTATTTCATTTTTTGTAGCCCGGTCCGGTCTGCAGGTCACCTACTATGATGCCAAACAGGCAAAGGACGTCACCGTGGGAGCCGTCAATATGCTCTCAGCTGAAGGTCTTCGCTACTTCTTCAACTCCGCCACTTCCAACTTCACCGGTTTTGCTCCCCTGGGGACCGTTCTGGTCGCCATGCTGGGTGTCGGTGTCGCCGAATGGTCCGGGTTGATCAATGCAGCTTTGAAAAAGCTGCTCTCCAACGTACCGGGGCACCTGCTCACCGCAGTGGTCGTGTTTGCCGGTATCATGTCCAACATCGCATCCGATGCCGGATATGTCGTCGTGATCCCGCTGGGCGCCATCGTCTTCGCCGGCGCCGGCCGCCATCCCCTGGCAGGTCTTGCTGCGGCCTTTGCCGGTGTGTCCGCCGGATTCTCGGCCAACCTGCTCATCGGGACCCTTGATCCTCTGCTGACAGGAATCACCAATGAAGCGCTCAAGGCTGCCGGCAGTGATTATAAAGTGCTTGCCACCGGCAACTACTATTTCATGATCGCCTCCACCTTCCTTCTCACCCTTCTGGGGACCCTGGTCACCGAGAAGATCGTTGAGCCCAATCTTGGCGTATATTCCGGCGAGTACCGCCCCGACGCGGAAAAACTTACCGCCATTGAGAAAAAGGGACTGAGAAACGCCGGCATCGCACTGCTGATCTTCGTACTGATCATGGCCTATCTGACCGTTCCGGCCAATGCCATCTTAAAGCAGCCCGACGCCAACGGCGTGAACAACATCAACTACTTCATGTCCAACGGACTGATCTTCATGATCCTGCTGCTTTTCCTCATCCCGGGCTATGCCTACGGCAAGACCACCGGGAAGATCAAAACCACGGATGATCTGGTGGAATCCATGACCAGTGCCATGAAGAGCATGGGCGGGTACCTGGTCCTGGCATTCTTTGCCGCTCAGTTTGTCGCCTTCTTCGGCAAATCCAATCTGGGTACGATCCTTTCCGTGGAAGGAGCCAACTTCCTTGAAACCATCGGCTTCAAGGGGATCCCGCTGGTGGTATCCTTCATCATCATCTCGGGATTCCTCAACCTGTTCATGGGTTCGGCATCCGCCAAATGGGCGATCATGGCGCCGATCTTTGTGCCCATGATGATGGAGCTGGGGCTGACGCCTGAACTGACTCAGGTCGCATACCGGATCGGGGATTCTTCCACCAACATCATCACGCCGCTGATGAACTACTTTGCCATGATCGTCGTCTTCGCCAAGCGTTACGACAAAGACAGCGGTCTGGGGACTCTGATCTCCACCATGGTGCCCTACTCGGTGATCTTCATGATCTTCTGGATCATCCTGCTCATCCTCTGGATGCTGATCGGTCTTCCCCTTGGACCGGGCGCTCCGCTCTTTATGTAATCAATCTGCATCATAAAATAAGGCCGCCCAGGCCTTATTTTTATGCCCTGGATCCTCCGGGATCCGATCCGGCAGAATGGTGCCATGGTGGATTGAGGGCATCAGAGCGCAGCGGGTCTTGAATAAGATGCCCACCAGCTCTGCAAACTGGTCAAACTGGCTCAGATGCTGCTCCGTCTGGTCGGCAGGTCTTTTGAACGTGGTACCGGCAAAGAATCGATCCGATTTTCGATGACAGTTTTGGAGAATGGCCGTATACTCAAAGAAAAGGGGAGGTCAGGGGGCTGATTTTTCAGTCTGCTGAGTCATCCGCACAAGAGGGAGATATTGCGATGGATAAAACGAACGTCATCATCCATGACCGGATCACCATAGGGATCAGCGCGTGCACCATGGGCAGTCCGGTTCGATACAACGCCAAAGGCTGGGATCTCACTTCCGGTATGGGCCGGGAGAAGAATGACTTCAAATGGGTCCCGGTCTGTCCGGAAACCATGGCGGGACTGGGGGTCCCCAGAGATCCGATCCATTTGTCCGGGGGCAATGGTGCGCTGGTCTGGACCGGAGAGGCGATCATCAAAAATCGCGGCGGCCAGGATGTCACAGAAGACGTCAAGTTCGGAACGATGTCCTGTCTGGAGACCCTGGAGCGGGCCGGTGCCACAGCCTATGTCTACATGGACGGCAGTCCCACTTGCGGCGTTTACCGGACGTCCCTGAAAAAACAGAAACGGGGCAACCCGCCGGGGATCTTCGGCAGCCTGCTTCTGGAACGGGAATTTTTCCTCATCCCTGCCAGTGATCTGCAAAGTCCCATTAAGTGGTGGGACTGGCGCAGACGGCTTCTGGCTTTCCACTGGTTCAAGACGCTTCCTCTGGAAAACAAGAATGCGCTCTATGAGGCCTGGTATAAGCTCAAGTTCCTCTGTCAGGAGATCGATGAGCCCTGGGCCAGGGAACTGGGCCGGCGTCTGGCTTCTCTGGGGAAAAAGCCCGATGCGGCCGAATTGGCCGGGATCCGGCGAGAGATCCTGGATGTTCTGCGGCGCCCCTCCACCACAGCTCGGATCACCCAGATGCTCTGGAAAAATTACTCCTTCTCCCGCAAAGCCCGCGGCAAGACCGTGGAAGGCATCAATTCACCGGATTTTCGCCGCAACGTCACCACCATCGCCAAAGAACTGACGAAAATGGAGCGGACGGCCTTTGAAGAGGAGTTTTTCTTTGCCTCCTCGCCGGTCCTGTATCGGGACAAACGGCGGATGCCAAAACCAGTGACGGAGGATCCGGCCATGGTTCATCCGGAACATGAAGCCATGGCTGTGGCACCGGCAGACGGTGAGGCAGTGGAAACGGATCAAGGAGAGCAGCAGAACTGACTGAAAAAACGGTCTGAGAACGCCTGATAGTGCACTTGAAACGTTCGGTGCCGGTGGACCGGGCACCTGCCCGAATCCTCCGGGACCAAACACGCCGGGCAGGGCACAGTGTTCATCGTTACGGCTCACATCCCCAGTCTGAACCCGCGAAAAGACCCGTTTTCGGATGCTGCAAGGCAGACTCTTCGAAAACGGGTCTTTTCGGTTCACAGGATCGTATGCTGAAGGGATCCGGATTCAGGCTTGCAGGGAGTCGCAAGCGGTCCATTGGGGCCATCCGAAGGAACGAGCGTTAATCCTCTTCTTCTGCAATGGTGAGGGTGAGACTGTACAGATCGGGATCGATGTTGCTGGTCATCAGATCGATGCCTGCCGTGGGGAATTTCACCGGGTCGATGAGGACACCCTGGGTGGCCAGATAATTTACGATCTCATCGGTCCCCGCTGTTTCAAGGCCGGTTTTCGGGAACGTATAGGTCAGGAAAGTGTACCCATATTCGCCCCATAGCTCGGATTTGAAGAGGCGCCCATCCGGGAGCAGAGAGTCCTTGCGTGAAATGATGAGGGAGTCGTCCCACAGTTTATCCTCGGGAAGGTCCAGCGCAGTGAAGTTATCCTGAAGGTTCAATTCATCCATGGTGGTCTCCTTTGTCATGGGGCGGCCATTGGGGGCATCGGCCCCAATGACACAGAAAGAGAATCTTTCTTTCATTATAAACGGTTTTAAATTCATTTGAAGGGAAAATAATAAATGGAGACAGGGAGTGGCCGGGATCCTCTGAAAAAAATACGGGAAACCCCCTGAATCAATAAAAGTAAAAAACAGGAATGAAGCGGGATGATGTCACCACGATGCCGGAGCATACGCCTGCGACGATCTGATTCCTGAAGCACACCACAGGAGGTGCATACAAATCGGTGACGGTGGAGTAAAATGAAGATAAACACAGCGATTGACCCACCTTCGAAAAGGAGCGATCATCCATGTCGAAAAGCTCGAGTTTCTTATTCAACACCATAGCCCCGGTCTACAGTCTGTTTTTCAACTATCAGCGGGAACGTTTTTTCCAGCTGTTTGAAGAGGCCGAACCGGAGCTGGCACTGGAAGATTTTAACACGGTCCTTGATGTCGGCTGCGGAACCGGAGCTCTGTGTTCGGTGCTGCTGGACTCAGGGCTCACCGTCACGGGCATTGACCCGGCTGAAAAAATGCTTCAGTATGCAAGAAAGCGGAAAGAGACCCGGGGCGTGACCTTTCTGCAGGGGAATGCCCTGGAGGGATTGCCCTTTGATGATGGATCCTTTGATCTGGTGATGGCATCCTTCGTAGCCCATGGGATGCCCCAGCCGGAACGAAAGAAGCTCTATGCAGAAATGAGCCGGATCGCAGGGAAGAAAGTCATCATTTATGACTACAATGAGCATCGGTCACTGCTGACATCCGTGATTGAATGGCTGGAGCGGGGCGATTATTTTCATTTCATCCGCCACGCTGAACATGAAATGAAAGAATGCATGAGTGAGATGGAAAAATGTTTTTCCCGGGTCGAAGTGGTCGATGCCGGGGAACGCTCCTCTCTCTACATCTGCACACCGTCAAACCGATAAGAGAAGGTGCAAACTGAACCCCGTCCGGCCAGCGTCGGTCGGGGTTCAGTTTGGCTGCGGATCGGATCTGGCTATCTGGCAGAACACTCGCTGGATCGGATCAGCGGCTCAGCGGGTAATGGCCTCGCGGGTCCCGAGCCGGAAATCCGGGAAAAATTTCATGTGACATTAATCTGCGGATTGCATAATGAATTCCAATGCAGCGGGATCGCGTTTCAATTTCAGATGGACAGTTTTTAGCCGGGCGTTGCCTGCTGTGACCCACAGATCAATGAGAAAGTGAGAGAAAATCATAACATGAAAACAATTGGAAATATCATCTGGTTCCTGCTTGGCGGTGTTTGGGGCGCTCTGGGCTGGTTCATCGCGGGGGTCCTCTGGAGCATCACCATCATCGGCCTCCCCGTCGGACTGCAGTGTTTTAAGTTCGCCCGGCTCAGTGCCTGGCCCTTTGGCTCTGATATCGTCTATTCGGGCGGATCGGGTTCCTTTCTGCTGAACCTTGTGTGGCTCCTGATCACCGGTATTCCCCTGGCGCTGGGGCATCTGGGGACCGCTGTTTTGCTGGCGCTCTCCATCATCGGGCTCCCCTTTGCCCCTCAGGCGCTGAAACTGGCCCGCCTGGCCCTGACCCCCTTTGGCAGCCGCATCGTACCTTCCTACCGCTGATCCGTCGAAGCATGGATCAGTACATCACACCTTTGACGGAGAGAGCCGGCGCATTGTCAGCTCTCTCCCTTTGTCCGGTCGATGGGATATAATTGAATCATGAAAATCAGAGAGAAATTAATGATGCTCCCGGAGCAGCCCGGGGTCTATCGGTTTATGAATATTGAACAGCGAGTCATTTATGTCGGAAAGAGCAAAAATCTGAAACACCGGGTCCGTTCTTATTTTACGGGCGCCAAAGAGGGGAAGATCGCCCGCCTGGTCCATCAGATCCACGATCTGGATTACGAGCTCTGTGATACCCATCTGGAAGCCAGATTGCTGGAGTGCCAGCGGATCAAAGAGCTCCGGCCGGTGTTCAACAAACAGCTGAAGCGGGAACGGGGGTTTGTCTATCTCAGGATCGGCCAGAGATCCAGGCAAGAGCCATTGACAGTGGCCTATCACCCGGCAGACGGGATCGGACCTTTCAGGAACCGGCGGCTGCTGGAATCTGTCATTGAAAGTTTCGCCAGACTCTACCCCATGCGCCTGGCCGGATCAGCCGATGAGACCGGGGTGCTGCCCGGGAGAGGGAACCAGGGAGATCGTGTCGCCAAAGGCCAGTGGGTGGTGTTTGAATACTCCATCCTTCCTCAGCGAATCGCCACGGAAACGTATCTTCAAAACGAGAAGGCCCTGCGATCGCTTTTTGACCGGGAGGATCTGTGGCAGAGGTTTCTTGAGGATCTGTCAGAAGCGATGATGCAGGCAGCGGATGATCAGAAGTTTCAGGAGGCGATTTTTTACCGGAATTTCATCCAGAACCTTTCACTGCTTCAGCGGATGTGGTTTGAAGATCGCAAGTTGTTCCATGAGATCCTGTTTTTAAAACTTCCGATGCAAACGGGGGTGAAATATTTCCGGGTACGCAGCGGTCTGATCGAAGCAAGTGCCGCCGCGCCATCATCGGATACACAGGCATTCAGCCGGTTTATGGAAAATGAGCCCGCCGGTGTGTCTAATCCATGGGAAGAATTTTCCGAGCTGGAGCAATACGATTTTCGGGATATTCTTTACTCGGAGATCCGGTCGCTGCCGCCGGAGCAGATCATCCGGGCAGAAGACAGCCAGTGCCAGGAGTAGAAATGAATCTGAGAGGAGCTGTATTCAAAGAACACTGAATCATAACATACTGCGAGCATGGAAGAGTGCTCTGTAAGCAGAGCATGATCAATGAGGAAGTGCAATCCAAAGAAGATCGAGGCGCAGAGAAGATGGAGAGGCTGAGAAGTTCGATACCGGGTTGATAAGGGTTTGACTTGAGAGGAGAAAAGACTGGGGATATGAATCGGGTTATTTCTGTGTTTATTGGATCATGATAAAGGATTATAATGAGTACAAATAGAAATGAAGTCAGTTTGTGACTGTTGACGGCTGTTTCAAAACCTAGTATTTCAAAAAAGAAGGTGTGTTGATGAAATTGCATCGGGTGTGGATCGGGCTGATCCTGCTTCTCTCGCTGACGGCGGGCTGCAGCGGCGGATTCAGCAGCAGCGTGACCAATAAGCGGGAAGTGAACATACCGGACGGTTGTGCCATGTCCTATACCAAATTCAGCGGCAGGAAAATCGGCGGGATCATTCCGCCGGAGAATTTTCCACTGGAAGTTGTCGGGCGGATCGAGACCAACGGGGGAACCATTTCCGTTTTCATTGCAAAGGATTCTGATCGCGAGACAGTGCTCTACAGCAGGGAAAACATACCCACCTCTGAATTCACCATCCGTATTTCCGAGCCCGACCAGTATTTTCTCTGGCTGGAGGCCGATGACCATGCAGGTTCCTATGAAATCCACTGGGGGCCGTAAGCCCCGGCGGATCTTCCCTCCAGCGAAACGTCTGATTGTTCTGGGGAATTATTAAAATAAGCCGAAAAAGATATCAGGAGGCGGATCTGCGGCCTCCTGATATCTTTTTTTGGTGCAGTAATCGATGCGGTTCTTCCGGTTCTCGTCGCCGGGCATGCGATGTGTAAAGCGGAATGGGGATTACTGATATTTCTTCAGTAATTCTTCCAGTTTTTCAGGTGTATAGACTTTGCCCTGGCTGATGAGTTTGCCGTCGATGACAAGACCCGGTGTGGTCATGACACCATGGGTCATGATTTCCACCAGATCTTCGACTTTTTCCAGTTCGAAGTCGAAGGTTCCGGATTTTTTGATTTGATTCAGGCGGTCCATCATTTTATCGCATTTGTCACAGCCTGTGCCTAAGATTTGAATTTTCATAGTCTACCTCCAGGGGATCAGTTTTGCAGCTTCATGGCCTTGCCGACCAGTTCATTCCACGCATTATTGACCGTGCGGATCACCGCAGGGCCGACCTTTGAAATAAATACGAGGCGGTCTTCGGGATGCTCTGTTGTCGGTTCGCGCAGATCGATCCGATCATTGACGACATCCACTTCGACTTTTCCGTCAACCAGCGTGACAGGTCCCTTGATCCGGTAGCAATTGTCACTGACCCTGCGCAGGAAATCCATAAGTTCTTCCCGGGTAAGGGGGTCACTGATGATCATGGAAATGGTTTTGGGTTTGTTCTCCTTGGTATTGGTCGTATCTTCGACCAGCAGATCCCGGCCTTTTCTCAGATCCTGGTCAAACAGGTTCATGTCCAGTTCACCGTGGCGGACGTCGGTGATCTCTGTATGGGGGTTGATCTCCCGTACTTTCCTGCGAATCTCATGAAGGACAGATTCCTCCACCAGATCTTTTTTGCTGATGGCAGCCAGGTGAGCATGCTTGGTCTGACGGTAGACCGTATCGATCTCGTCGACCTGGGAGAGAAAGTCCACGGCGTCGATGACGCAGATGGATCCTTCATAATCGTAGCCTTTGCCTTTGATTTTTTCCACGGCTTCCAGGATCTCTCCGATGTTGGAAGGGTCTGCCAGTCCTGAACTTTCGACGATGACGATATCAAGATCCTGGTCCAGCATTTCCGCCATGGCCTGAACGAAGTTGATCTTCAGACAGGAGCAGAAGATAGAGCCCCGGTTGATCTCCTGGAGAATCACGCCGTTTTTGTTGACCAGCGTACCGTCCAATCCGACTTTACCAAATTCGTTCATGATGACACCGATCTTCTTGCCCTGATCGTTCATCAGCAGGTTACGGAGCAAAGTGGTTTTGCCTGCGCCTAGAAATCCGGTCAGTATGTACAGTTTTGTCTTATGTTCCATTTTTTCCTCACTTGTTGGTTGTAATTTGTCCATCAAATTATAACACTAAACCATTGTCGGTTTAAGGGACTTCTATTAAACAAGGATTAATCCGAATATCACTAGAGTTCAAAGGGCATCACAAGGCATCATTCCAGAGTCCATCACAGGGATCCTGCGGCACGTATTGTGCAAAGGAACGGGACGGAAGCCCCGTGAAGGGGCGCGGATAAATAAGGACAGGGCTTAAAAAGTCTGGACCCGCAGCTGATCCGAGGGAAAAAGAATGGAGATATATAGTACTCCTGATCGTCGATGAAGCCGCTGAACGGGATAAAGATCAGCATCTGGGGAATTTAATGATTTTTAAATTTATCCCCGTCAGTCTGCCTATATTGTTATTAAAAAAGCACCAGTTTGACCTTTTTCATGGTTTCCATCGGCGTCATTGAGGAAATTGCAGTTAATTAATAGATTAACAATAATTTAATCAATTGTAAAAAATATAACAAAGGTTTATAATCTGATCATATAGTTAAATTT
>CAYYVR010000067.1:0-2924 GCA_964475185.1 uncultured Clostridium sp.
CGGAAAACGTCCCCTGATCGGAAGCCGGCCCCTCATCGGAAACCGGCCCCTCATCAGAAACCTCCCTGATCATGTTCTCTTATAATCCTTCATGCCCTCTTCATCCCCTCTTGATGTCCTTTCCGATCAACCGCCCGGCTGATCGCCATCTGCCTTCACGAGACTTGCGGGCACATGTTATTTACCCTGCATTTGTAGTATACTGAAATAAAACTGGAATTAATCCCAAAACAAAGGAGCGTATGTAAATGATCGAAACATTATTTCCCTATTCCCTGGATGATGAGAAAAAGGTCGAAAAAACCATCGAAGCCGATGAGGTCATGATCAATCACATGATTTTCCCCAAAGGCGCCGGCCTGCCGGAGCATTACTCCAACTCCAATGTTTACATGATGGTCATTCGCGGCACCCTGACCCTTCAGCTCGAAGATCAGGAGCCCCAGCTCTACACCAGGGGAACCATTGTGAACGTCCCCTTTCATCAGAAGATGAATGTCGGCAATTCACACGACGAAGTCCTGGAGATGTTTGTCATCAAAGCACCTCACCCCAGCGTCTACAACGCCGGTCAGGCTTCTCCCCACTGATCATTCAGGCCCAGCCCAGCGGCCCGCCGCAAAGGCAGGTGCCGGTGAACTTCACCGGCACCTGCCTTTGTATTTGCGGCTTTTGCGCACCCGCCTGAACCGCCAGCCGGGTCACGGGTCCGCCGCGACCTCATCCTCCGGGATCCGATCAGCTCGTCTGGGGACGGATCAGCATTTCCAGCCGCGTGCTTCCCTGGGCTTCTCCTTCGATGATCAGACCGTAATCCAAAAACAGCTCCATCTGCTGATCGTCCTCCACCAGACGGTAATCCGCGGTTTCGGTGGTCACGTTGAAGGTACCGTATGGCGTATGATAGAGGCACTGGCGGGGTTCCCTGGGAGAAAACTCCATGGTGGAGATGAAATCCCCCTGGCGGTGAATGGTCACATCCTGCTCTGACAGAATGATGGTGGTCTGCGTATCATCCATTCCCGTCAGTTCACTTTCCTGATAGGTGATCATCACTTTTCCGTCATTTCGTTCCATGGTGCCCAGACTGGTCAGTTCAAGAAATTCTGTTTCCCCGGGCAGCATGGTCCGGATCCTGATCACTGCTTTTTCCATGGGATCACCTCCTGCTATCCCCATTATACAACACAAAGGTCCTCCGCAATCAAAAAACATCGGGAGGTTAGTGGTTCCGGGCCTCCCATCCGGATGCTATAATCAAAGCGGAGGATTTTAACATGAAGACACTCATTCTTACCGTTTCTGCCGGCCACGGCCACAATGCTGCAGCCCAGGCCATATCTGAATACATCATGCATCAGGATCCGTCTTCGGACGTGCGGATCGTCGATACGCTCAAATATATCAGCCCGGTGCTGGACAAGGTCCTCATCGGGTCTTATCTGAACGCCCTCCAGGTCTATCCCAGGGCATTCACTTATCTTTATTCCATTTTTGACAAACGGGACGATAACATCGTTTCCCTCATGGAGAAAGTCGATGAACTCATCGCCTGGCGGATCCTGCCTCTGATCCGGGAATCTCTGCCGGAAGTCATCATTTCAACCCACCCTTTCACCACACAGATGCTCAGCGTCCTCAGAGAAGAGGACAAACTCAGGATCCCGACCCTGTCCATCATCACCGACTACGGCAGCCATGCCCTGTGGGTCCATCCCCACATCGATTATTATGTGGTGGCTCATGAATCAGTGGTCCCGGAACTGGTGGAACGGGGGCGGTCAGCGGAAACCGTCCTGCCCCTGGGCATCCCCGTCAGGACCACGTTCCACGAACCCTTTTCCCGGGAAGAGACGCTGCGCTGCATCGGGCTCACCGATGACTGTCTCACCGTCACCCTCATGGGCGGATCCCTGGCTCTGGGCAACATCAAAACCATCCTGAAAGAGCTGGATTCCATCCCCCGGACCTTCAACATCGTCGTTGTGGCCGGCAACAATGAAAAAGTCTACGATGAGGCCGTGGAGATCTCCCTGCGATCGGAAAAGAGTATCGCAGTCCTCAAGTTCTGTCATTTCATGGATGCCCTGCTGCAGGCAACGGACCTTCTGGTGACCAAACCGGGCGGGCTGACCATCACCGAGTCCCTGATCACCGGGACACCGCTGGCGATCTTCAAAGCCATCGGCGGTCAGGAGGAGCAAAACAGGCAATTCCTCCTGAAAAACGACCTGGCCATCAGCATCGGCACAGGCGAAGACAGCGCCGGGCTCATCGAAGCCCTGCTGTTTCATGAGACCCGCCTTTATGACATGAAGGAGCGGACCAAACGCTTCGCCAAACCCCACTCCACCGAAGCCATCTATCAGCTGCTGGAACAGATGATCCGGGAGTATGAGCAGATCCCGGCCTGGGCGGCAGTCCACCCCATGGAAGAGGATGAGGGCCTCACCGATAAATTCAAAACCATGGTGGAGGACATCAAACTCAAACTGGAATCCAACCGGGTAGCATCCGGTATTCTCGAACTCATGCACCGGCGCAGAAACGATGCCCCCGAGGATGCGTTCTTTGAACTCAGCGATGAAGAAATCAACGGACTTCGTCAGAACTGGGAGGATCATCCGCCCGGGAAAAACTCGAAAAAGCTCAGACTACGGACCCGCCAGGACAGTTCAGAGAGTACGCCTTCCATGAAGCGGTGACCTTCCCACCCAATGAACAACTGACAGAAACCATCAGAAACCTTCAGAAGAGATCAGAACCATCGAAAACATCAGAACCATCAGAAACACCCCCTCAATGCCCTGCGGTATTGTGGGGGTGTCGCCGTTGCCGGTGGCATCTGACGTTCCATTTTCATTACTACTTCTATTTCGATTTTTATCTGGATTTTTTCGTTTCAGTTTCTGTTTGCTTCAGTT
>CAYYVR010000067.1:3024-12916 GCA_964475185.1 uncultured Clostridium sp.
TGTTCCGAATAAACATGGGTCCCGGTCATGCTGCGGCCGGTCTCGCCGGCCGGGTCAATGATCCGGCCGGTTTCGGCTGCCGGGGGGATCCGCCTTGAATGGATCAAAGCGTTTCTGATGCGGTGTCCCTGCCGATGGTATGGGTCAGGAAGGTCTCGCGGTATTCCTTTCCAAAGGCTTCAGCAGCGGCTCGGGCTTTGGCCTCCTCCTCGAAGAGTCCGAAGACCGTGGGCCCTGACCCTGACATCAGACTGCCGATGGCACCCTGACGGAGGAGCTCTTCCCTGATGCGGCGCAGCACCGGGTGGCGATGCAGCGTGACATTTTCCAGGACATTGCCCAGATATCTCGCCACAGACCGGACATCATCGGCGCGGATGGCTGAGATCATCCGCTCTGTGGCGGGATGGCGGCGCACCCGGTGCAGCTTGAAGTCGCCAAACACCTGCCGGGTGGATACCCCGAAGGGCGGTTTGACCAGGAGGATGGGGTGGCCGGCAAAATCCGGCAGCGGCGTGATGATCTCGCCCACTCCTTCGCACAGCGCCGTTCCCCCCGTCATGGTGAAGGGAACGTCAGCCCCCAGGCCAAGGCCGGTCTCCAGCAGTTCTGCCTCGGCGAGCGGATGGCCGGTGAGTTCATTCAGAGCCCGCAGGACCGCTCCGGCATCTGCAGAGCCGCCGGCCAGTCCGGCTGCCACCGGGATGTGCTTCTCAATGTGGATGCGCGCCCCCTGTGTTAGACCGGTCCTCCCCATAAATGCCTGGACGGCTTTGTAGGCGATGTTTTTACCGGTCACCGGAACAAAGGGGAGATTGCAGGAGAGTTCGATCCCCTCCGGGATCAGCTCCACGGTGAGCTCGTCATGCAGATCGATGGACTGCATGACCATTCTCATCAGATGATAGCCATCTTCCCGTTTACCGGTCACATCCAGACTCAGATTGACTTTTGCATAGGCATTGATCTTCATCGGTCGCCTCCAAACAACTTATTTTCCATCCAGCGGTAGACTGCAGCTTCCTGCGGACCCATCAACTGGTCAAAGGTCCGGCCGGCCCGGTCCAGATACTGATCCAGGACCTGCCGGGTCAGGTGGATGGCGTCGGATCTGCTGATCCGCTGTTTTATTTCCTTAAAGTCCCGGGCACCGGCTCCCTTCGTCTGCCCGGGTGGTTTCAGGAGCAGCTCCTTCAGGGCCGGATCCTGCCGGGATGCAAGCAGCACCGGCAGCGTATAATTCCCTTCGGTGAGATCCCCATGGGCGGGATCCTCCAGATCCAGCAGATCATCTCTGAGCTGAAACGCCGTGCCGAAGTGAAGACCGGCCTGTTTTGCCGCTTCAATGTCCTTTGCAAAACCCTGGCTCAGCCCGTGGCCTGCCCCGGCAGCCAGTGAAAACAGCAGTCCGGTTTTGGCCTCGATGCGCTGGAGATAGTCCTCCTGATCCAGTTCCAGGGCAAACCGTTCATCCAGCTGACGGGCTTCCGCCTCCAAAAGCTGCCCCATGAAATCCAGCGAATCTTCCTTCAGCTGTGAGCGGTCTGCGGCGGCAAGACAGCGGGCGGCCAGAAAGATCAGATAGTCCCCGGTGTACAGGGCCATCTGGACCCCGTGCCCGCCGACGACCGATGGAGCGCCGCGGCGCTCCCTGGCGTGATCGATGATATCGTCATGGACCAGGGATGCCAGATGCAGATACTCCAGCGCTGCCCCCAGATGATACGGATCGCCTCCGGCCTGGTCGAACCCAGCCGTCAGGATCAGCAGCGCGGGCCGGAGCAATTTTCCGGGGTTGGTTAGAAGTTCCCTGGAAATCACAGCAAACCGCCCCTCCGAAGGGACGGCTGCATCCATGGTTTTTCTTATGTTGTCCAGATGTGACGTCATGACTGGCTGTTCGCCCCAGAATTCCATTATCGTTTCAGCTCCCTCATGATCCCAAGTTTCACAATATGCTCCAGCATGAAGTTGGCCGTCATCCCGATGAAGAATCCGGTGGGAATGGCGATGATGGTCAGAGCCGGCAGATACATCAGGACCCGGGGTTCCTGGATCATCAGCGCTGCAGCCAAAAGCTGCGCGAGATTGTGACTGAAGGCGCCGCCCACAGAAACGCCGATCCGGCTCAGCCGGTCTTTAAAGACAGTTTTCAGCATCAGCATGGCAAAAAATGAAAGCATGGCCCCGGAGAAGGAATAGATAAATGCTCCGGGATTGTTGGAGATCAGCATCGACAGGATCGACCGCAGGATCACCACGGAGAATGTCTCCACCGGGCCCAGCGTATACAGGGCCAGCATGGTGAAAATGTTGGCCAGGCCCAGCTTTGCGCCGGGGATGGCCGGGAAGGGCACCGGAATGAATTCTTCCAGTTTGAATACCACCATGGCCTGAGCCACCAGCAGTGCGATATACACCATTTTATAAACACTGTGATTCTTTTTCATCAATATGCGTTGAGATCTCCTTCCCCGGTTTCTCCGCCCTGGATCTCGACGATCAGTTTATGGGGCAGACAGATGATCTGCTCGCCATTTTTGGAAATGGGCGGGAAGGATGTGACGCAGATCTGGTCGGGACAATCGGCATCGATCATGGTCACCACACCCTTCTCATCGATATGGATGGTGTTGGTTTCGCCTTTTTCCGTTCGGATCACGTGATCATAGGCGGCCTGGCCTTCCTTCAGCTCGATCCGTTCGACTTCCTGATTGTCGATGATGATCACGACACTGGCCGCTGAATCATCCATCGGTTCGCTCATGGCCTGATAGGCGAATACCGCATTGGGTATGAAAGAGGCCAGAACCAACAGACCGATCAGAACGATATCCAGTATTTTTATTTTAAAATATTTCAACAGATTTCATCCCTTTCTGGTTACTAGTTTTTCATTATAACAGCTCTGTCCGTTTTTGCCCACCGGTGAACGGCGGTTTTGCGCATTCATTCACAAAGTTTTTCAAGTCATCATAGCACAGCCAGATAAAAGGCATCTTAAAAACCCTTTGCCACTGTTGAAAAAACAGTTTTCATTCTCCCTCGGTGTCAGAGCGGCCGGATGCCCAGTCTTCGCCGGATCCTGGGCATCAGCCAGGCATCCAGGCCCAGGAACCGGCCGGCGCCGGCCATGAGGGCAGCGGAAGCCGGAAGGATCCAGATGAGCTGCCAGCCGGCCACGCCGGACACGATAAAATTAGCAATCAGCCCGATCGATATCAGCGAAGCAAGCCAGGTCAGCAGACCCAGGATCAGACCTGCCCCCACGGCAACCTCCGCCCAGACCAGAAGGGACTGGAAGAACATGCCCAGGGAGGGGTTGGGCATGATGGTCCGCATGATGGCTTCATACCAGACGGGAAGTCCTTCCACAATGGGTCCGCTGGTGCCGCCCATGGTGGCACTGCTGATGGCATCGACGTCGGCAAGCCAGGGAAAAGGCATCATGAGATTGCCCTGGCTGAGCCAGGAATCACTGCCCCGGGTCAGATAGTCGCGGATCCCTGCTGCCCGCTCAAACTGGCTGGGCCCGATGACTTTTTTCCACCCTTCCAGAAACCAGAGGGATCCCAGATACAGGCGGAGAGGAAACAGCCACAGCCGCTGGCCGCGGGTGGATAACAGCGTCCCGGTGAGGGTTTTGCCGTGGAAGGGAACAACCAGATGGCCGTTGAAATAATTCACCGCGGCGCCGATCCCGCCCACTGAAAATACATAAAACAGATCAACGAGAAATTTAAGCACCATGGCCGGCCAGCCGCTCAGCGGAATGCGGGTGGTGGTGATCCCGTCGAAGGGACCCATGGCGATCATCTGCCCTTTGTCCTTCAGTTCAAATGCCCGCAGTTCTTCCCCCCGTTCCAGCCGCTCCAGATTCTCCGCCAGACAGTCGGCGGACTGCAATCCGTTTTCCACGCAGGCCCATTCCGGATCGCCGGCGTCCCCTGCCATGAACACATCCCGGTGCGCGGTCAGGCAGAGCCTGGCGTCAGATGAGAGCACCGCCGGCTGATCCACGGTCTCGCCCCAGCGGGCCTGGGTCCCGCTGGTCCAGAGGATCAGATCCGCCCTTTGAGTCCGCACACCGTCAGGTCCCGCCAGCCGGACCGCCTCCGGGTTCACCTCTTCGACGCGGACACCGGTGAGAAGCTCGACGCCGATCTTTTTCAGTTTTTGCGCCGCCCTGCGCGACAGGACAGCCTCCAGCTCCGGCAGGATCCTGTCTTTTGCCTCAATGAGGGTAACACAAAGATGCGGGTGCATGATTTTCAGATCAGCTGCCATTTCCACCCCGGTGAGACCTCCTCCGCAGAGCAGGACCTCTTTTGTTTCAGGCGCCATGACCCGTTCTCTGATCCTGCGCGCTCCCTCCATGGAGTCCAGCGGGATCGAATGTTCTCTGGCCCCCGGGATGCCGTAATAATTTGCGCCGGATCCCGAGGCAATGATCAGCTGATCATAGGTATAGATCCCCTTTTCACCCGTGAGGATCTTATCCTGCAGATCCATGGCCGTGATGCGGTCTGCGATCAGTTCAATGGATCCATCCTTGAAGATCTGATCCAGAGGGATCTGGAGTGTTTCCGGTGAGACCCGGCCCGACGCCGCTTCGTGAAGATTGGTCACCAGCGTATGGCTGGTATTCTGGTCGATGAGGACCAATTGGATATTTTCCCTGGACTGCTTTTGCAGCCGTCTGGCGATCCGAACACCGGCGTAGCCGGCGCCAAGGATCACGATGCGCACTGGGTTCATGTGACATACGCTCCTTCGTTGAAAACTACTTAGATTGGATCATGGATATCACCTGAGACATATTGCATCCGTGTCAATGTTTCAGTGACGATGGTTCAGTGACGATGGTTGAATGATACTGCTTCAATGACAAAATTGATAATGACTATCATCACAGGGGCCGGAATAAGCAGTCAGCGACTGACTGCTTATGACGTTCTATGATGGATCCTTCGATCCAAAGGCGATCCCGGGGATCCTGATGCGTTAGCCGCAGATCCGGCACATCATCAATCGTAGGATCCGTCCCCTTCCGTTTCGCCTTCGTCCGGTTCCTCTGCCCCTTCCCCCTCAGCGGGATCGGGCGCAGCGGACTTCTTCGGCCACGGCGGCGTGCCATCGGGTCGGGTGTTCACCGGCTGATTCATATAGGCCGGCACCGGATTGCCCGGTACGTAGGTCTCCACCACCGGTGTGGTATTGACCTCGTCAGGCTCGTTCAGTTTCAGAAGGGACGGTTCGACTTTGAGGACCGGTTTGAGCTGGTAGTCGAAGTTACGGATATAGTCCGGCGCTTCCTTTGCGATGCGCTCCTCGAAATACTCTTCGTAAATGGCCCGGGCCACAGGCACCATGTAGGAACCATGGATGGAATCGTAGCCGATGACCGCAATGGCGATCTCCGGATCCTCATAGGGCGCAAAGGTGATATACGTGCCGTACTGATGACGGCCCACGTAGTTGGCCATATTGTTTTCCCGGTACTGAGCCGTTCCGGTCTTGCCGGCGGTCTGGATGGGGAAATCTCTCATGTAGCGGTATGCGGTCCCGCCGCTGACGGTATTGACCTTCAGCATGCCTTCGTGGATAAGAGCCAGATGTTCCGGATCCAGATCCAGGTCTTCCAGCACTTCCGGTTCGATGGTTTTGACTTCATTCCCCTCCGGGTCAAGGATCCGCTGGACCAGAGAGGTCCGGTAGCGCGTCCCGCCGTTGGCGATGGTGGCCGTTGCATTGGCGATCTGCAACAGCGTCAGCTCTGCATCACCCTGTCCGATGGAAGCATTCATGATATTGACCGGCGTCGTCAGTTCCCTGCCCCGGTCATAAACCAGGACGGAAGCGACCTGATCCGCCAGGTAGGCGGAGTCGGCCATGCCTTCCTGCTGGGCCTCCGGCAATTCATTGATGATGTAGTTGAGATTGTAATCCAGGATCTGGCGGATCTCATCGAATTTTTCCTGGATCGTCCGGGTATCCTCCACCGGAGTATCCGCCCAGTACTTGCGCAGACCCTGGTCCATTTCCAGCTTCAGCTGACGGATCTTTTCCGAGTCAGTGTCCTTCAGCGACACATCCAGCGGCTTGAAGGATTTCCCATCCCGGGCCACCCCGCTGCGCAGGATCCGGACCATGTCGCCATAGGCGGCCCGGCCGATGATCTGCTTTCTCGTGTCAAAATTGAAGACATTCCCGAAGATGTTTTCACTGATCTCGATCCCTGTGGTGGAATGGGCGCCTTCGCTGGGGTCGTATCCAAGTCCCAGCGTCCATGCCGTTTCGGCAATGGCATTGGGACCGGCTGCGTTGTGCATCCGCCAGCCCATCTCCAGGAAAAAGACATTGGAGGACAGCTTCAGGGCTTCGGTGATATCGATGAGGCCATAGGGCATTTCATTGTTGTTGCTGGCGCGGTAGCCTCTCAGCTCGGGCCGTTCGTAGACGCCGGTATCATCGATGATGTCGGACCGGTCGACCACGCCGGCCTGCAGCGCGGCCAGGGAGGTGAAGGGCTTGAAGATCGAGCCCACCGGGGAGAGCCCCTGGGTGGCATAGTTAAGGAAAGGTTTGGGATAGTTGTCGTAGTAATCGGTCCGGACGCCATCCTTGCTGACCGGGAAAATATCATCCACGGTCTTTCCGGGGATGGGCAGGCGCTGGATCAGGTCACTGCCAAACTCTTCCAGATTCGGATTGAAGTAGGCGGCATACATTTCAGGCGTCAGGGCACCCGGCTGAACGAAGACATTGGGATCGAAGTCGGGATTGGAAGCCATGGCAAGAACTTTGCCGGTTTTGACTTCCAGAACGACGACGGCGCCGCGGGTGGCATTATTGGACTTGCCCTGGGTATGATCCACAAAGCTGGTCCGAAGATTTTTCAGGGTGGCGTCCAGGGCCTGCTGCGCCGTGTACTGCAGATCCTTGTCCAGCGACAGCTGGATGGAGGATCCGGGATAGCCTTCCAGGCGGAACAGCTCACTGATGGTCCGTCCCTGACTGTCGACTTTCACCGTGGACACTGATTTGTTGCCGCGCAGCTCCTGCTCGAAGGCATCCTCGATGCCGGAAACGCCGATCATGTCCTGATTGATGTCATAGCCCATGGATTCATAGCGGTCCTTGTTGTATTCACTGATGTTGGACATATAGCCCAAAACGTGGGCTGCCAGATTGCCGTAGGGATAGACCCGCGTCGGACTAAGCTGGACATTGATCCCCGCCAGCATATTAGACTTTTGCATGAACACAAAGGCATTTTGCTTGGAAATGTTTTTGGCCAGGGGGACGGATTTATTGGACTGATACACCTTCATCCGCACCTGGTCGCGGACCACAAGGTAGCGGCGCAGATCCTTCAGGGAGATGGTTTCAAGGATCCTTTGCGTGATCTGGGCATCGCTCTGCTTTAAAAGCTCGGATTCCGCCGCCTTGTCCAGACCCAGGATCTTATACAGGCCGTGGTAGCGGACGAGATACTGGAAGGTCTCTTCCGGCGTCACCGCCAAAAGCATTTTATTCATTTCTTCCGATTCTTCCTTGCTCAGATCCCTGATCTGGGATTTGCCGATCATTTTCCCGTACCCGGCCTTCAGGATCCAGGTATCCATGTTGCGGTCCTTCTTGAAACGGATCTCGCGGATATCATGGGCCGAAGGGATGGATGTCTTGAAATCAAAGGCAAAGCCATCTTCTGATTTCAGTTCAAAGGCATCATAAAGCGGCTCTCCCGTCTTATCGAGGAGACGGAAAAATTCAGCCATGATCTCATAGAACTGCCGGGAGGATTCCCGGGTCTCATTGTAGATCAGGTCGTAGGATGACAGATTGGATGCCAGCACCTCGCCTTCCCGGTCCAGGATCTCTCCCCGGGGGGCCGGTTCGCTGATGTCTTTGATGGAATAGGCATCGGCCTTATTCTGAAACTCTTCGCCGCTGACGATCTGAATGTTGAACAGCGTTCGTCCGATGAGGCCGAACACCGCCAGCATAACGAGGAACAAAGCGGTATATCGATTGAATAGTTTGTCTCTTCCTTTAATTTTTTTCATATATTTCACCCAATAACCTGTTTGCGTGTATAATTATTTCAATGACCCCACGTGGGATCCAATGATTCCATACATCATTGTACAATAAAACGTTGGTTTGTGCTTGATGTCTTTCATCGCTTTGCGCCATGGGCAGTTTCCCGGCATTTCCGGAAAAGCTTTGAAACAACTCAGCAATGCCTGATCCCTATCAGGAAACGGGCCCCTTTGCCGGCGACGGCATCCATGATTTTAGTAGATTACACTTTGCGGAGGATTCTGTATGATAAGCAAATTGCTGACAAGAAAATACTTCTTCAGCCTGGCCCTTTTGGCAGCAACGCTGCTGGTTCTGATCATCGCCCAGGGAGGCGATGATCCCTCGATCCTTTCCACAGCCGTGAAAGTGATCCTGGCCGGTTTGTTCATCGTTCTGTTCTTTGATTTTCTCAAGATCAGTCTGAACCGGGAACGGACCAGTTACCGGGCCATGCTCATGGAACGGCCGCTGTTCAACCCCAGAGCCAGAATCAAATCCCCCCAGCTGACGGAACCGCTGTTTCCACGCTTCATCGCCCTTTATTTTGACGGAGACGATGTGGATCCCTATCGCGCCCATGTTTACTCCATCCAGGCCGTGCGCTATGAACAGGGCTATCTGACGGACAGTCTGTTTCTGCCCCTGAAAAAAGAAGGGGTGAAGAACAAGCCCATCAAACTGAGCCTGGAAGAAGCCCTGAAATATCTGAAGACATACACCCGGGATTTCCCCCTCATCGTCCATGAGAAGGATTTCGCCAATGCCTGGCTGCGGGAACACTCCAGCTCCGTGCTGCTCAATGATGCCATTGACACCGAGCGGCTGGCCCGAATGATGTATCCCAGTCTCACGGAATTCGGCATCGAGGAAATGAACGACTGGTATCATTTCGAAGTCGATGAACGCGATGCCGTATACGGTGCAAAGATCACCTCGGCCATTTATCTGGATTACCTGAGAGTCCATCATTACTACACCGCCCCGACCTGGAATCCTCTGGCCAAAGAAGCCGACCTGGAGCCGGTCTATCCAAAGGATCAGGATCCCAGGGCAGACCTGGACTTTTCCGATGATTTCTCCTTCTGGGTGGAAAACGAACCGGAATTCCAGATCGTCAGGAAAGACCCCTCCCCGTCGCCCTATGACCAGAGTCAGAAGGAACCCCACTTCATCGGCCCCTTCACACCGCTGGATGAAGAAGGCATGCCCATCCCGGAACGGGGTCAGCTCATTGAAAGAAGTGAAGATCCATCATGAAACGCCTGATCTTCACCGTGTCCGGCCGGGTCCAGGGCGTGGGCTTCCGCTATCATGTCCAGCGTCTGGCTCATGCCATCGGTCTCACCGGTTTTGTCCGAAATCTTGAGAATGGCGATGTGTATATTGAAGCCCAGGGTGCTGAAGCGCGCCTGACCGAATTCAGGGACGCCATGACCTCAAAATTCTCCTTTGCCCGGATCCGATCCATCAGGACCGAAGAGATCCGGCCGATCCCGGATGAACCGTCGTTTCAAATCAGATCCTGAGCCGGATATCGAAGCTATCGTCTTTATTGACGCTATTGTATTTCCTGACACAATTGTCTTTGCTGACGCTGTTGAACCGGATATCTGAAGAAATAAACCACTTGAGAACTTTTTAGAAGGAAATATGAAACGCTTCGTATCGATGGCATTGTTGGTTTTTCTGTTGGGTGGCTGTACACCTATTGCTGAAGTCACCATAATAGGAGGTGAATCTTGAAGCGTCATTCTATACTTAGAGGGTTATGAATAATTGCTACTTTTCAGGAAGCAATTGCATA
>CAYYVR010000068.1:0-12842 GCA_964475185.1 uncultured Clostridium sp.
ATGTAAACTTTTAATTTACCACTTTGATTATTTTTATCAATCGTTATAATTAAGAAGGAACTATTAAAAAAAATCTAATTATTTGTTAAAATATTAGACAGAGGTGATTAAGGGATGTACAAAATTACAAGTAAGAAAGTTCTTGCAGATGGGATCTACTGGATGGATATCGAAGCCAAGCGCGCAGCCAAGGCTGCACAGCCGGGACAGTTCCTGATCGTGAGACTGGACGAAAACGGGGAAAGAATTCCTCTGACAGTGTGCGATATCAACAAGGAAAACGGAACCATCGCCATTGTTTATCAGGTATTGGGCGATTCGACCAAGCGAATGGCTGCCATGGAACCCGGGGATTATTTCCATGATGTCGTCTGCCCGCTGGGCAGACCTTCAGAGCTCGTAGAAATGAGTGATGAAGAACTCTCCAAACTGAATATACTTTTCATTGCCGGCGGTGTCGGAACAGCGCCGGTCTATCCGCAGGTGAAATACCTCAAAGACAGAGGGTTCCCGGCCGATGTCATCATCGGAACGAAAACGCACAGCACACTGATCATGGAAGAAGAAATGAAGGAAGTCGCCAAGGAAGTGTTTGTATGCACCGATGACGGCTCCTACGGCTTCAACGGAATGGTCACAGCCATGTTCAATGAACTGGTGGAAAATCGCGGCAAGAAATACGATCTGGTCGTTGCCATCGGACCGATGATCATGATGAAATTTGCTGCCAGGGAGACCCTCAAGCGCGGCATCAGGACCATCGTTTCCCTCAACCCCATCATGGTCGACGGAACCGGAATGTGCGGAGCCTGCCGTGTAACGGTGGGTGACAAGGTCAAGTTTGCCTGTGTCGACGGCCCTGAGTTTGACGCTTCCCTCATTAACTTCGATGAAGCCATGAGACGTCAGATGATGTACAAGACACTGGAAGGCCAGAAGGCACTGCGTCATGAAGAAGGTTCAACTAACAAGAGCAACTCTTGTGCGGAAGGAGCAGCGAAGTAATGGAAAAACAAGGAAGAGTTCCTGTCAGAGAGCAGGCTCCGGAAATAAGAGCCGCTAATTTTGAAGAAGTCTGCTATGGATACGATCTGGAGGAAGCGGTGGTCGAAGCTGCGCGCTGCCTCAACTGCAAGGTGCCCAGATGTGTCCCGGCCTGTCCTGTCAATATCAATATCCCGGCATTTATCCAGGAAGTCAAAAAGGGCAATATAGCTGAAGCCGGACATGTCATTTCCCTTGACTCGGCGCTGCCGGCAGTCTGCGGAAGAGTCTGCCCGCAGGAGACCCAGTGCGAAGGTGCCTGCATCCTGGGCATTCGCGGCGAGCCGGTGGCCATCGGCAAACTGGAACGGTTTGTTGCCGATACCAACCGCAATGCCGGTGTGACCTTTGATGAGCGTGCGCCTGAAAACGGGATCAAAGTCGGCGTTGTCGGATCCGGTCCTGCCGGGCTGACCGCAGCCGGTGATCTGGCCAAAAAGGGCTATGATGTCACGATTTTCGAAGCGCTCCATGAGCCGGGCGGCGTCCTCGTCTATGGTATTCCTGAATTCAGACTGCCCAAAACCGAAGTCGTCAAGTCCGAAGTGGAAGGCGTCAAGCGCTTGGGCGTGAAGATCGAAACCAACACCATCATCGGGCGGACCGTATCCATCGATGAACTCATCGAAGAAGAAGACTTCAAGGCATTCTTCATCGGTTCAGGCGCCGGTCTTCCCAAATTCATGGGAATACCCGGGGAAAATGCCATGGGCGTTTCCTCAGCCAATGAATTCCTCACCCGCAGCAACCTGATGAAGGCCTATGATCCGGAATCGGATACGCCCATCATGATCGGCAAGACCTGCGTCACCATCGGCGGCGGAAATGTTGCCATGGACTCGGCCAGAACGGCCCTCCGTCTGGGATCTGAATCCCACATCGTCTACCGCAGATCCAAAGAGGAACTGCCGGCCAGAGCTGAAGAAGTCCACCACGCCATCGAAGAGGGCGTCAAGTTCGATCTTCTCAGCAATCCCACCGAGATCCTGGTCGATGACCAGGGCTGGGTCAAAGGGATCCGCTGCATCCGGATGGAACTGGGCGAACCCGATGCCTCCGGCAGACGCCGTCCGGTGGAAGTGCCGGGCAGTGAGTTTGAGATCGAATGCGAAACCGTCATCATGGCTTTGGGAACCTCACCCAATCCGCTGATCTCATCCACCACCAAGGGTCTGGAGATCAACAAGCATCAGTGCCTCATCGTCAACGAAGACACCAATGAGACCACCAGAGAAGGGATCTTCGCCGGCGGCGATGCCGTCACCGGAGCCGCCACGGTCATCCTGGCCATGGGCGCCGGTAAAAAGGCTGCCGAGGGCATCGACAACTATCTGAAGGAAAAATACCTCAGCAACTAATCAATCAACGCATGAAAAGAGCAAGTCCGCGAATGATCCGGACTTGCTCTTTTGACGTTGCATTTTATTTCACGAGTTCCTGTTCCAGGGCTCATCACAAGGGGGCAGCTCTCTCCAATGGATCAGCTTTCTCCTGTGGATCAGTTCTTTCTTATGGATCAGTTCTTTCTTATGGAACAGCTCTGTCCAGTGGATCAGCGGTAGAGCGTCCAGGCACAGTAAACCAGCAGCAGGGCCAGGATCGTGTTGACAACTTTGTAATGGTCCTGGAACAGGTTGCGGAACAGGCTGCCGAACCCCGACCAGATCAGGGTGGAGAGCAGGGCAATGACCGCCAGCAGGAGGGCATTGAGTGAAATGAGGAGGGGATCGGTGACAAAGGGCAGGATAAAGGTCGTCATGGAGGTGATGCAGTACAGGATCCCTTTGACGTTGATGAACTGCTGGAGATAGCCCCGGACAAAGGAGGCTTTCTGTTCCGTCTGACCGGATTCCAGCGGGCCGGCCCTGAAAATATGCCAGGCCAGCCAGAGCAGATAGCTGATGCCGAACCACTTCAGGATCTCTCTGAGCTCCGGCAGGGCTGTAAGCAGCGCATTGCCGGCAAAGGCGGCCATCAGTGCCAGGGTCAGCACGCCGGAGAAGATCCCGACGTTGAAGGGCAGGGTCCGGCGAAAGCCATAGCGGTTGCCAAAGGTCATGGAGGTGATCGTATTGGGTCCCGGGGTCACTGCCGTGACCCAGAGATAGATGAGGAAATTCAGGATATTCATGCGTGATGCTCCCATCCTTTGAGGAGGGCTCTGCGCAGGAGTCGGATCAGGAGGATCCAGACCACGATGAAGGCTAGGATGATCAGGGTGTTTTTCATAAACAGGCTCTCGGGCAGATAGCGGATGATGGGATCCAGTTTCGGATCAAAGATCCAGTAATCGTTGGAAAAGGCGACTTCATGGAAGAGAATGAAGGTGCGGTTGAAGTCGATGAGGACGGGGATCGCAAGCAGGGCAGGCACCAGAAATACCAGGACCGAACCAAGGTTTAAAAAGGTCAGATCTTTTTTGCGGATCAGCCGGATGCCGAGGATAAGCGTGAGGAAGCCGGCGAGGATCATGCCTTTGAAAAAGAACTGGAAGATGGCTTTGACCTCCTGAAAATGGATCTCACCCTCCGGGCTCATGGGAAGGCCCTCAAAGGCAAGGCGGGCATCGGGTCCCTGGAACATATAATCGATGAGCCCGTCGTAGTTGTTTCGGATGGTCTCCTCATCCAGCTGATATTCCACCTGGACGATCTCCGCCCGGGACAGGGCATAGGTGTCCCTGAAGGACAGCGTCAGCATGACGGAAGAAGTCAGGATAAAGAAAGCCAGAGAAAACCCGGCAGTGATGGTGGTGAGTCGGTTCATCATGATCTCCTGTGGACCGGAGGGGGCCTCCGGTCAAAATTGCTGCTTTTATTGTAACCTTGCACCGGCTTTAAGTAAAATACAGTGAAATTCGAAGATAGAAAGCGCTTTTGTGAGATAAACAGGATTAATCTGCTATAATTGAGATTGGTTGAAAAAAGGAATCCTGCAGTGCCTATTGCATGATTCGGAAAAAGTTTCTACAATAGAAAATAGATGTTAGCACTCACTATCAACGAGTGCTAAAAATTAAAACGGAGGAAATTTGAATGATAAAACCATTAGGTGACAGAGTACTGTTGAAAAAACTAGAAGCAGAAGAAAAAACCAAGGGTGGGATCATCCTGACGGGCTCAGCCAAAGAAGCCCCCCAGGAAGCGGAAGTCATTGCAGCCGGACCGGGGGAAACCAAGGATGGAAGTCTTGTTCCCATGGAGGTCAAAGTGGGCGACAAGGTGATTTACAGCAAATACTCCGGGACCGATGTCAAGCACATGGGTGAAGAGTACATTCTGGTCAGTCAGAAAGATATATTGGCAGTAGTTACAGACGAGGAGGCTAAGTAAGAATGGCAAAGAAAATCATATTCGGAGAAGAAGCCAGACGTGCGCTTCAGAGCGGCGTCGATCAGCTTGCAGATACAGTGAAGGTCACCCTGGGCCCCAAGGGCAGAAACGTCGTCCTGGACAAGAAGTTCGGCTCACCCCTGATCACCAATGACGGGGTCACCATCGCCCGGGAGATCGAACTGGAAGATGCCTTTGAAAACATGGGCGCCCAGCTGGTCAAGGAAGTCGCCACCAAGACCAATGATGTGGCCGGTGACGGAACCACCACGGCAACGGTCCTGGCTCAGGCGATCATCCGGGAAGGCCTGAAGAACGTAACGGCCGGCGCAAACCCCATGCTCATCCGCAACGGCATCCGCAAAGCGGTGGATCTAGCCGTGGAGGAGATCAGAAAGCATTCCATCTCCATCCGCGGCAAGGAAGACATTGCCCGGGTCGCAGCCATTTCCGCCTCCGATGAAGAGATCGGCGCCATGATCGCTGACGCCATGGAACGCGTCGGTCATGAAGGCGTCATCACGGTGGAGGAATCCAAGTCCATGTTCACGGAACTGGAAGTGGTGGAAGGCATGCAGTTCGACCGCGGATACGTATCCTCCTACATGGCCACCAATCCGGAAACCATGGAAGCCTACCTGGACAATCCCTACATCCTGATCACCGACAAGAAGCTCACCAACATCCAGGATATCCTCCCTGTGCTGGAGCAGATCGTTCAGCAGGGCAGAAAACTCCTGATCATCGCCGATGACGTGGAAGGCGAAGCCGTCACAAACCTGGTCATCAATAAACTGAGAGGAACCTTCATCTGCGCTGCCGTCAAGGCACCGGGCTTCGGTGACCGCAGAAAGGAAATGCTCAAGGACATTGCCGTACTCACCGGCGGACAGGTCATTTCCGAAGAACTGGGCATCAACCTGAACGAAACAACACTGGAAATGCTGGGAACAGCGGATTCAGTGCGGATCACCAAGGAAACCACCACCGTGGTCAACGGCAAGGGAGCCCACGAGGAGATCCAGGCCAGAGTCGCCCAGATCAAAGCCCAGCATGATGAGTCCACATCGGACTTCGACCGTGAGAAGCTGCAGGAACGTCTGGCCAAGCTGGCCGGCGGAGTGGCCGTCATCAAGGTGGGTGCCCCGACTGAAACAGAACTGAAGGAAAAGAAACTGAGACTGGAAGATGCCCTGGCAGCCACCAAGGCAGCTGTGGAAGAAGGCATCGTCGCCGGCGGCGGAACGGCTTATGTCAATGCCATCCCGGCCGTTGCCGCTCTTTCCGATGAGCAGGCGGATATCCAGATCGGAATCAACATCATCCGCAAAGCATTGGAGGAACCGCTCCGCCAGATCGCAACCAATTCCGGCCTGGAAGCTTCCGTGGTCCTGGATAAAGTCATGCATTCCGAGCCCGGATTCGGATTCAACGTGGCAACGGAAGAATACTGCGACATGATCGCCACCGGAATCGTCGACCCGACCAAGGTCACACGGTCCGCCCTGCAGAACGCAGCTTCCGTATCCGCCACCTTCCTCACAACGGAAAGCGCCGTTGCCGACATCAAGGAAGATGCCCCGGCCATGCCCCCGATGCCCGGCGGAATGGACGGAATGTACTAAAACCAGATATCACGCCAAACAGTCATCAGAAGGGTCTTCCGACGGGAAGACCCTTCTTAATTTATAGATTGTTTTTAGAATGTTTGCGAAACATTCCCGGGGATTCAACAGCCTGTTCATTCTAAGAGGGTAGTATAAAAACAATAGGTATACTTGACCTGACAAAGGAGTGATTTTGAATGTCAAGAAATAAGTATAAAAACAATGATTCCCTGAACAAGAAGATCAAAAAACCGTTGGATGATGAAACGGAGGCGGTTCTCCTCGATGGGGAAGATGAGACGGGTGCAAACGACCTGTCATCAGCCCGCGCCCCCGGCCCGGGAGCATCTGATCCCTCCCGGGAACACATAGAAGAGCCCAGAGAGCGGACCATCGGGGACCGAAGCTTTGCCAATGAAGACGAAGCGATCCCGGAAGATGTCCAGCGTGAAGTCATGGATCCGTCGCGGGAACGGGACCGATTCCAGCGAATGGATGTCTGGGACAATGCCCAGACCAAAGTCCGGTCCACCACGGATCTCTATGAGACCGATCATTCCAGTCACGGCGGGATCGGTGAATTCAAGGAGCAGCTGGGCACAGACGGCGCGCCCCGGGAGAAGATCACTGAAGTCACCGACCCGGACAGCGGCCCCGCCCATGGGACGGTACCGGCGCCCAGGAAAGGATTTCCCTGGTGGTGGATCCTTTTGCCGCTGATCATATTGGGACTGATCTGGGGACTCACCCGTGAACCGAAAGATGCAGACACAACGCCGGAATCATCGACCTCACAGCTTCCGGTGAAGATGATCCTCGCAAAGGTTCCGGATCATTTCCAGGCAATGGAAATCCTCTAAGTTCTTTCAATCAGTGTTTTAAAAAAATACTCCTGATCCATAATACCCTCGACCCGGGTACAAAGATCAAGGAGTATTTTTCATGGACACAAAACAAAACAACAACAAGAAAAAACGCAGAGGCTTCTCACTGGTGGAACTGGTCGTCGTCATGGCCATCATCGGCGTTCTGCTCATGGTCATGGCCCCCAACTACAAGGGGTTCATCGATCAGGCCAACACAGTCGGGATCCGCTCCGATGCCAAAACACTGCAGACCATGATCAGTCTGGTGGAGGTCAAAGACACGATCCCAGGCGAAACGACCGTAGCAGGCCTATTGACCATGGGCACTGAAGGGGATGCAGCCTGGAAAAATCTGAAAGAGTTCATCAATGAGCTCGATTCGGAGTCCGAGCTGAGGGCTGCGACGGTCAGCAGTCTGGTTGATTACGTTAAAAACGGAACGTCGTCTGCACCATAATTAACCCTGATGTTTTACCTGCTGCTGGGCATCAATGCCTGGACGGATTGGCGGGAAGGCTATGTCTATGACTGTCTGAGCCTGATCCTGTTCGGGTACTGCCTCTGGAACCGCTGGATGACCTGGAGCGTCTATGCCGCTGGAATGGTGGTGTTCCTTGCCGGGCTCCGGCTGTGGGACCGTCAGGAAAAGCTGCTGGGCCGGGGCGATTATCTGATCCTTCTGTCTGTGAGCCTGCAGACCGGGGAGGCCCTGCCCCTGGTGCTGACTGCAACATCAGCGGCGGCGCTGATCACCGCAGGTCTGACCGGAAAAAAACAGGTCCCGCTGATACCCTGTCTATGGCTTGGCACACTGCTGGCAGGGAGCTGGCTGTGAGTCAACAGCAATACAGCCTCATCAGTGCCTGAAGATCCAGCATCTCATCAGATTTGGACGAAAGGGTCTGATGGAGGGCATGGCCGTTCCAGAGCAAAGGAAATAACGATCATAGATTCAATCTGCCATTGAATCCAAACAGTTTGATCCGCTGAGTGTTTTTACTGCATTCAGCGGATCGTTTTGTTCGGGTAAAAGCTTCGTCATGATCCAGGGCGATTTTATGATGGGTTTCGGCAAGGGACTGAAAAGGTGCGGGTTTTAGTACGGTCATGATCCAGTTTTTAGTATGTTCTGAGTACGTTTTAAAGTGACATATTCAGTGAGTTATCAATTCAGTCATCAAGTAAGATTTCGAGTGAGACCTTGAGAGAGACCCTGAGAGAGACCCTGAGTGAGACCCTGAGTGAGACCCTGAGTGAGACCCTGAGAAAGACCTTGAGAGAGATTTTGAGTGAGATACTGAGTGAGGTCTAAAGGACGAGGAACAGGAAGTTCTCCGCAGGACGTTTCGCAGAGAGCCCTCTTGAGGTAAGATGGATGTATGGCTCAAATTCGGAGCAGAATCCAATCAGAAAGCGAAGTAGTATTATGAATGATCCCAACAGGTTTGCTGAAAACCTGCTTCAATTTTATGACCAACATGCCAGGGAACTGCCGTTTCGGGTAAGCCCACGGCCTTACTATACATGGATCTCGGAGATCATGCTGCAGCAGACGCGCATGGACACGGTGATCCCGTACTTCAACCGGTTCATTGAGGCCGTCCCGGACATCCCGGCGCTGGCACAGATCGGGGAGGAGCAGCTGATGAAGCTCTGGGAAGGGCTTGGCTATTATTCCCGGGCCAGGAATCTGAAAAAAGCGGCTCAGATGATGGTGGAACTTCACCACGGGAACATGCCGGAAACCTTTGAAGAACTGGTCCGGCTGCCGGGGATCGGGCCCTATACGGCCGGTGCCATTGCCAGCATTGCCTTTGGCAAACCGGTTCCGGCGGTGGACGGAAATGTTATCCGGGTCTTCAGCCGGCTGGAAGCGTTCGGCGACCCGGTGATGAATGCAAAAGGCAGACAATTCATCCATTCCTCCGTTGAACGGGTGATCTCTAAGACCCGTCCCGGTGATTTCAATCAGGCGGTGATGGATCTGGGGGCCACCATCTGCCTGCCCAACGGAGCTCCGCTGTGCGGGCAGTGCCCCGTTGCGGGGCACTGCCTGGCGCTGACTGAGGGGGATCCGCTGGCGTATCCGGTGATGCCGGAGAAGAAACAGCGGCGGATCGAGAACCAGACGGTGCTGCTGATCATCAGCGAGAACGCCTTTCTGACGGAAAAGCGGCCCGATGGGGGTCTGCTGGCCGGGCTGATGCAGTTCCCCATGAGAGAGGGCCATCTGACGGAAAGTCAGGTTCGGGCCTGGCTCAGTGAGCTGGATCATGCAGATGCTGACATCGTTGGGGGTCCCGACGCCAAGCACATTTTCACCCATGTGGAATGGCACATGCGTTCCTTTGAGGTTCGGGTCAGGGGGGAGGTCAGGGAATCCGGGCCGGCGCTTAGCTGGGTGGATGCCGATGAGCTGGATGAGATCACCCTGCCCACGGCGTTTAAAAAATACCGGCAGCGGATGGCGGACCGGTTCAAAAAAACTGAAGAACCTCAATGAAAAACCGGTAATGTGTAAACCGATTCAATCCGCTGATTGAAAGAAAACCTGCAAGATCACATGCGATTTGACATTTTTATTCCAAACCAGCCGTTTTACATTGACAGGTCTTTTTCGCATCCATATAATGATAGAAATAACTCAATAGGTCTCATATATGCTTTGGATATGGCAAAGCGTCTCTACCTGAAACCATGAATTTCAGTCTATGAGCCAGGACGATTTAACCGTGTTGGATTCATCCCGGCTTTTTTAGATATTGCATCAAAAAGCCGGGATTTTCACTTTTTGCCGGGATCCGTTTTTCAAAGGATCTTCACAAAGGATCCTCTTCTTTTCCGATCATCGGATGGAATTCTGGCATCGTAAATTATCTGACACGTGACTTCACACAGCCAAACACCGCTTCTGCCGGACAAGAAATCTGCACAGAACAAATCTGTTGCCGCTGCCGCATCGATCATCGTTTTTCATTTATTCTTCAGGAGGAACTAAACTTGGGTAAAATTATTAAGACAGGGTATACTTTCGACGACGTGCTGCTGGTTCCCAACCGATCTGAGATTTTGCCGGCGGATGTGGATCTTTCCACCATGCTGACTCGGACGATCAAACTGAACATCCCGCTGATCTCAGCCAGCATGGACACGGTGACTGAATCCACCATGGCCATCGCCATGGCCCGGGAAGGCGGGATCGGTATGATCCATAAAAACATGAGCATCCAGCGGCAGGCGGAAGAAGTCGACCGGGTCAAACGGCAGGAAAACGGCGTGATCACCAACCCGTTCTCGCTGGCGCCCCACAATACCCTCAGTGAAGCCAATGAACTGATGGCCAGATACCGGATCTCCGGGGTTCCCATCACGGTGGAAGGCAAGCTGGTGGGGATCATCACCAATCGCGACCTGGTGTTTGAAACGGACTATGACCAGCCGATCTCGAATCTGATGACCTCTGAACATCTGATCACCGGCAAAGTGGGCACGACCCTTGAGGAAGCCAAGCAGATCCTGAAGAAGAATAAAATCGAAAAGCTCCCGCTGGTGGATGATGAGAATAACCTGATGGGCCTGATCACCATCAAAGACATCGAGAAGATCCGTCTGTTCCCCAATGCGGCCAAGGACAGCGCAGGACGGCTCCTGTGCGGTGCTGCCGTCGGCGTTACCTCGGACATGATGGAGCGGGTGGCGGCGCTTGTGGCCGCCCATGTGGACGTAGTGACGGTGGATACGGCCCACGGTCATTCCCGGGGGGTTGGCGAAGCCGTTCGGAAAATCAAAGCCGCTTATCCGGACCTTCAGGTCATTGCCGGAAATATCGCAACCCCTGAAGGTGCAGAATTTCTCATCGAATCCGGCGCAGATGCCATCAAGGTCGGCATCGGACCGGGGGCCATCTGCACGACCCGGGTCGTAGCGGGCGTCGGCGTACCGCAGCTGACGGCCGTCATGGACTGCTCGGATGTGGCCCGTGTCCATGGGGTGCCGGTCATCGCCGACGGCGGGATCAAATACTCCGGAGACATCGTCAAGGCACTGGCGGCGGGCGCCTCCGCTGTCATGATGGGATCCATGCTGGCAGGCTGTGATGAGGCACCCGGCGAGTCCATCATCTATCAGGGAAGAAACTACAAGGCCTATCGCGGCATGGGTTCACTGGGCGCGATGAACGCCGGATCATCCGATCGTTATTTCCAGAAAGATGCCAAAAAATTTGTTCCCGAAGGGGTGGAAGGTATGGTAGCCTATAAGGGGTATCTTGCCGATACCGTCTTCCAGATGAACGGCGGGATTCGCTCCGGCATGGGGTATCTTGGCGCAGCCAATATCGAACTGCTCTGCGAGAATGCCAGTTTCGTGGTCCAGACTTCAGCCGGTCTCAAAGAGAGTCATCCCCACGACATCAGCGTAACCAAAGAAGCTCCAAACTATTCCCAGGGAGGCAATTAATGGATATCAATCAGATGGTCCTCATCATTGATTTCGGAGGACAGTACAATCAGCTCATTGCCCGGCGTGTCCGGGAGGCAGGGATCTACTGCGAGATCGTTCCCTATACCGTCACACTCGATGAGATCCGCGCCAAAAAACCATCAGCTATCATCTTTACCGGCGGTCCCAACTCCGTCACCGATCCCGGGGCACCCACCGTGGACGACGGGATCTTTGACCTGGGACTGCCGATCCTGGGCATCTGCTACGGCATGCAGCTGATGGCTGTGAAGCTGGGCGGATCGGTCAGACCCGGAGAAAAGCGGGAATACGGGAAAACACAGGTCCGGCTGGATCCTGCCGCGGAACTGACCCATGATCTGCCGGAGGAATCCCAGTGCTGGATGAGCCATACCTATTATGTGGATCAGATGCCGGAGGGCTTTCGTGTCACCGCCGAATCCGAGGACTGTCCCCATGCTGCCATGGAAGATCCCAGCCGCAAACTCTACGCAACCCAGTTTCATCCGGAAGTGAACCATACGCTGTTCGGCCGGGAACTGCTGGATAATTTCCTCTTTGACGTGGCCAATTTACAGGAAACCTGGACCATGGCGTCCTTTGCCCAGGATAAAATCAATGCGATCCGCGAGCAGGTGGGCGACCGCAAGGTCCTGTGCGCATTATCCGGCGGAGTTGACTCGTCAGTGGCCGCTGTCATGGTCCACCAGGCCATCGGCAAGCAGCTGACCTGCATATTCGTCGACCATGGCCTGCTGCGCAAGGATGAAGGTGATCAGGTCGAGGAAGTCTTCGGCAGGACTTTTGACATGAACCTGATCCGGGTCAACGCCCAGGAACGGTTCCTCGGCAAACTCAAAGGCGTCTCCGAGCCGGAAAAGAAGCGCAAGATCATCGGCGAGGAGTTCATCCGGGTCTTTGAAGAGGAATCCAGCAAACTGGGCGAAGTCGATTTCCTTGTTCAGGGCACCATCTACCCGGATGTGGTGGAGTCGGGAACGGCCACCTCTGCAACCATCAAGAGCCATCACAATGTAGGCGGACTTCCCGAAGATATGAAACTTGAGCTCATCGAACCCTTAAGAGAACTCTTCAAGGATGAAGTCCGCAAAGTCGGCGAAGAGCTGGGCATACCCAAAGCGCTGGTCCGGCGTCAGCCATTCCCCGGACCGGGCCTGGCCATCCGGGTGCTGGGTGAAGTCACCGAAGAGAAGCTGGAGCTGGTTCGGGAAGCAGATTTCATTTTCCGTGATGAAATTTCCAAAGCCAGTCTGGATCAGGAGATCTGGCAGTATTTTGCCTGCCTGCCAAACATTCAGTCCGTCGGTGTCATGGGGGATGAGCGAACCTACTCCCATACCGTTGCCCTCCGGGCCGTCACGTCCATTGACGGCATGACCGCGGACTGGGCAAGGATCCCCTATGATGTCCTGGATAAAGTCTCCCGGCGCATCGTCAATGAAGTCCCCAATGTCAATCGCATCGTCTACGACATCACTTCAAAACCGCCCTCGACCATCGAGTGGGAATAG
>CAYYVR010000069.1:0-12503 GCA_964475185.1 uncultured Clostridium sp.
TACTCAAGAGGCCGAAGAGGCGCCCCTGCTAAGGGCGTAGGTCGGGTAACCGGCGCGAGGGTTCAAATCCCTCAATCTCCGCCAAATCATTTAAAACCGTGCCCGAGCCATTGAACTGGCTTGCGGCACGGTTTTTCGCTGTCCCATAGAATCAGATTTCCCTCAATGCATAGTACCGTCAACAGCATATGCCGTTGGACGGCATTAGGTAAGTGATCCGAAGTTTTCCGGCATGGTTACCTTTGGATATCCGATTCCGCTGAACTCACAGCGAAATGTCCCCTGATAAAGCAGGGTACCATCTTCTCCGTAGAAGGCGCCTGATGTCGGATAGGCAGGACCATACCCGGATGGTTCCGTGCAATATCCCTCAAAACGCAGCTTGCCCGAGGGATAGTACATTCTGCCGCAGACAAGCCCTCTGCGCTGAAAAAGGCCTTGTTTTTTGCGTGTCCCGTCCTTGTAATATTCAGTGCCGGTCCCGCAAGATTCCAGGCTGTCGGATTCGGAAAGCCGAACGCAGCCGCCTTCATAACGCAGCTCCCCGGTATCATAATAGATCGTTCCCTGAAACGGATGTTGTGTGGCCTCGAGATAATCTGCTCCAATCGTTTTTGACATCATAGGTTCTCCCTGGGTTTTATTCCATAAAGAAAAGACCCATCCATCGATGCGTCTTGATATCCTGCAATAGGCGACCCATCATACAAGCATTCGCACCTTACTGTTCGCAGCAGGTTGCGGAAGTGTCACAGAGCTTGTCTCTCGCCTTCTCTTTATGGTACTTCCATTTTATTACATAGAGGGTGGGAACTCAAGCAATCCTCCTGCAGTCTGATCTAAAGTATCCTCTGGATCTCCTGTTCTGGCTTCTTTTACTTTCAGCCGCGGCATGAGGCGTGTGGATGGATACACTTGTGAAGTTCTCAGTTCACTCTGACGAGGATCAGTTCAATGTTCTCCAAAGCCAGGGTGTATGCAACATAGTAGATCCTGCTCGCGATTGCACTGTCACACGTGCCATGGGTGATCAGTGCTTCATAGAGCTCATCGATCCCGTCAATATCCTTGCTGTGTCTCCTGCGGATCTCCGGCAGGAGCGTTTTGTCAGGTTTTTCCTTAAATAGGATCTTGTATTTCATCGTGGACTCCTTTCATCTTTTCTTTTCGGTTAAACAATCAAACCCCGACACTGCGCGTGAGAGCCGGGCAATTTTTTGAGCGCCCTTCGTGGACTCCGCTCACGTCTCAATTATAGCAAACATGGCAGCCTGATTCGTTCATGGCGCTGACGCTTTGTGCATCGCCATGGACTGCAATTAAAATACCGCTCAGAACAATCCCGGGGAACCCTTCTGAGCGGTGTTTGTTATTTGGCTGATATGGGATCCGTATTACTGTTGAAGGCCTTTTGGATCTTCTCCACGGCCTCATCCAATTCCTCATAAGTGGTATTGAGCGGCGGGAGGATCCGCAGCACATTGGTTCCGGCGGAGAGGACCAGGAGTTTCTGCTCATGGACTTTTCTGACCATGTCCGCGATGGGAGTGCTGATCTCAATGCCGATGAGGAGTCCCTTGCCCCGGACCTCAACGACTTCCTCACGGTTTTTCAGTGCTTCTCTGAGTCTGGTTCTGAAGTATTCGCCTTTTTTTGTAACTTCTTCGAGAAAATCCTCCTGAAAGATGGTCTGGAGGACTTCATTGGCGGCGGCCATGGCGATGTAGTTGCCGCCGAAGGTGCTGCCGTGGCTTCCCGAACCAAAGGCTTCGATGAAGCGCTCATCACCCAGCAGGGCACCGACGGGCAATCCATTGCCCAGGCCTTTGGCCAGAGTCAGAAGATCCGGTTTGACATCATAATGCTGAAAGCTGAAGGCTTTTCCGGTGCGGCCGATGCCGGCCTGCACATCATCCACAATGAAGACCGCTCCGGTCTTATGGCAGAGGGTCTCGATCTCTTTGAGGAATTCTTCACTGGCCGGGATGATGCCGCCTTCGCCCTGGACGGTCTCCACGATGACACCGGCGGTATCCTCGTCAATACAGTCCCTGAGGATCTCCGGCTGATTATAAGGGATGTGCACGAATGTCCCCAGCATCTCTCCGAAGCCCTTCTTGATTTTTTCCTGTCCGGTGGCGGACATGGTGGCAAAGGTCCGGCCGTGGAAACTATCCTGGAACGTAATGAATTTGCTCCGGCCGGTGAATTTTCTTGCCAGCTTGATGGCTGCTTCATTGGCCTCCGCGCCGCTGTTGCAGAAAAATGCCCGGGTAAAATGCGCTGCACCGGTGAGCTGACCGGCGACAGAATCCTGAACGTCGCTGGGGAACAGATTGGACATATGCCAGAGCGTTTTCACCTGATCGATGACGGCCGCTTCGACATTGCCCGGACAATGACCCAGGTTCAAAACCGCGATCCCTGCAATGTAATCCAGGTACTTATCCCCCTTGTCATCCATGATGTAGGATCCTTTGCCCGCCACCGGCCTGATGGCGTATCTTGTGTAAGTCGGGAACAGATTGCTCATTTACAGATCCTCCGCTGTGATGGCCGTTCCGGAGAAGCTGCCATTTTCCCAGATGGGTGCCAAACCGGAGACGATCCGGACCGATTCGATGCCTGATTTCAGTGCATTGAGTGCTCCCTTCACCTTGGGGATCATGCCCCCGTAGATCGTGCCGTCCGTCAGCATCTGATCGATCTCTTCCCGGGTAACAGAATTTAGGACCTCGCCGTCTTTCATGACCCCGGGCACATTGGTGACAAAGATCAGTTCTTCGGCATTCAGGCTGATGGCTGCATGGGCCGCGGCGATGTCCGCATTGATATTGAGGTGCTCTCCGTTGGGCCCCTGCGCCAGCGGTGTCACCACCGGAATCAGCTCCAGCTCCAGCATAGCTTCCATGGCCCTGGTCTCGGCACCGGTCATGACGCCCACCAGTCCGTATTTTTCATAGTCCAGCAAATCGGCCTGAAAAAAGTGATCCGGTCCTTGCATCCCGATGGCGGGAATTCCCTGAGACTTGAGCTTATGGACGATGACCCGGTTGGTCTTTCCCGATAGCATGACCTCTACAGCGGAAAGGACCGCCTCATCGGTGTACCGCAACCCGTCAACGAATTTCGTCTCGATGCCTTTGTCCTTGAGGTAGCGGGTGATGTCGGGTCCTCCGCCATGAACGATGAGGACATGATAGCCTGATCCCATCAGGTCCCTGATGCTTTCGCAAAAGCCTGCTCCCAATTCATCGGCGATGCTTCCGCCGCATTTCAACACGATTGTTTTTTTCATTTGCTGTTCCTCCTATGAACGGTAGCTGGCATTGATCTCAACATATTTGTAGGTCAGGTCGCATCCCCAGGCTGTGGCGCTGCCGTCTCCCATATGGAAATCGACCTCGATGCGGACTGTATCACCCTGGAGATATGCCTTGGCGATCTCTTCATCAAAGGGAACGACTTCACTGTTTTTCAGCATCACGGTATCCCCGATCATGACATCCACTTTGGTGGTATCCAGGGGCACATTGGCATGACCGGCGGCGGACACGATCCGACCCCAGTTGGCATCATTGCCGTACACCGCAGTCTTGACCAGACTGGACCCCACGATCTGCTTGCTCAGGGCCCTGGCTGCCTGATCCGTTGCCGCTCCTTTGACATGGACCTCAATGAGCTTGGTGGCCCCTTCCCCATCTCTGGCAATGGCTTTTGCCAGATCCTGCGCCGTCTGGGTCAGCATGCTGACAAATACAGGCCACTGCGGATGGTCTTCGCTGAGGATCTCATTGCCCGCCATGCCGTTGGCCAGCAGCAGCACCATATCGTTGGTGGAGGTCTCGCCATCCACTGTGATCTGATTGAAGGAGCGTTCCGTGATGTGTGAAAAGCCTTTTTTCAGAGCAGCCGGATCGACCAGGGCATCTGTTGTGATGTACCCCAGCATCGTTGCCATGTTGGGATGGATCATGCCTGAGCCTTTGCAGCATCCTCCCATCGTCACTTTGACGCCGTCGATCTCGGCCTCATAACCGGTGTATTTCTCAATGAGGTCAGTGGTCATGATGGCCTTCTCATAGCCTTTGGCACCTTCGGGGGTCGCTTCGACCACAACGGCGGCAATGCCTTTTCTGATTTTTTCCATGTCGAGAAACTCCCCGATCACGCCGGTGGAGGCCACGGCAACGTAGTGTTCCGGGACACCGAACTTCTCGGCGGCCAGACTGCGCATGGTCAGAGCATCCTCCATGCCGCGGCTCCCGGTGCAGGCATTGGCGCAGGCACTGTTGGTGACTACGGCCTGGATCTTGCCCTCTGCGGCCAGGCTCTGTTTGGTGACCTGATTGGGTGCGGCGATGAATTGATTTGTTGTATGGACTGCCACCGCCACCGCCGGCACCTGGGAGTAGATCATCCCGAGATCTTTTTTTGCATAGCGCAGACCCGCGTGGACGCCACCGGCCAGAAAGCCTTTGGGGCTGGTGATGGATCCGTTATCTAACTTACTGATACTAAAATACATGGTACATTCCTCCGATGTTATGGGTACATGGGCACAAGTTCCAGCCCGGCGGCAGGGTCCTGTCCCGTCCAGATATTGGCATTCTGGATCGCCTGTCCGGCTGCGCCCTTGACCAGATTATCCAGCACAGCCACGATGAGTGCTTTTCCGGTCCGCGGGTTCACCGTGACGCCGATGTCACAGTAATTTGATCCCTGAACTTCCTTGGTGGATGGGAATTCCCCCAGCGGGCGAACCCGCACAAAGGGCGCATCCTGATAGGTTTTGCTGTAAAGATCATGGAGCTCCCCGGCTGTCATGGGGGATGTCAGCTCAACATATTCTGTGACCATGATCCCCCGGTTCATGGGGATCAGGTGGGTCTCAAAGGTGATCATACCGATGGCGGGATCCCACTTGTTCAGCTGCTGTTCGATCTCCGGCGTATGCTGGTGCTGGCTGACTTTATAGATCTTAAGATTATCTGCCACCTCACCGAACAGTGTGCCCACGGAAGCGCCGCGCCCTGCCCCGGAAACCCCGGACTTGGCATCGATGATGATGCTGCCGGGCACGATGAGTCCGCTGATGGCCAGGGGATACAGCCCCAGCAGCGATGCGGTGGGATAACAGCCCGGATTGGAAATGAACTCCGCCGTTTTGATGGCTTCAGCTGCCACATCAGCCAGGCCGAAGACCACGCCGTCGAGTTCCTCCGGAGCAATACTGTCCTTCCGGTACCATGTCTTATATTCATCCAGGTTCTCCAGCCGGAAATCTCCGGACAGGTCCACCACTTTCAAACCCGCTTCTCTGAGTTTTTTTGACCAGTCTCTGGAAATGCCGGCCGGAACAGCCAGAAAGACCAGATCGGATTTTGCTTTGATGGCGACCGGATCGATATCATCCATGATCAGTTCACACAGTCCAAGCAAATGAGGAAAATAACTTCGTATGCTATCCCCGCCCTTTGAATGCGAGTAGATGGCATTGAGTTTAAATACGGGATGCTGGTGCAGCAGTCGGATCAGTTCCACGCCGCCGTAACCAGTTGCACCCACCAGGGATACATTCATTGTCTTCACTCCTGTCAAATAAAAAATTACTTATTTGCAATTATAAAGTGTATAATTATAAAGTCAATTGTATTTTTATAAAAACTTTCCTTCACACCTCTTTTTATTTCCATCATGACCCAAGTCTACATTTAATCAGCAAAATCAATCGTTTACTTGATAAGAATTCATTTTTTTAGTTTTCAGAGGAAAAAGCGGCCGTTACGATATATTCCGCGGAATCACACGATTTCGCCGCTTTACGTGGTTTTTTTACTCTCCTGCATTTTATGTGAGCGTTATAATTATTTATTGCATAATTATGCATTCGGTCGGGCAATCCGTTCCTGAACCCTGCTCCATTGCAAAATTACAGCATTAAACCCTGATCCAACGAGGGAATCCGGGTTGATCGCTGGGCGGTGAATTGAACCATCTTTGTCTGCAGACCGGCGGGAAGACAGGAATCTCAGCTTCTCCTGAGGCCGTTATCCACTTTCGCAGACTTCCTGTGTCCTGACGCTTCATTCATCACACCCGATGATTCGGCCCATTTTCACCATCCGTTTTTTGCATCCGTTTTTGCACCGATCTTGAAGTGATCAATCCATGCCCAGATCAGGCGCCTCGGATCAGACCTTTGCTGAAGATGTCCTGACCTGATCGCCGTCATGCCGCCTGATTCATTTATTAATTCAGCAAACCACCTTGCTTATTTACTGAATTTTAATTGTTAAGGGGGTTATAAATTGATTTTATTTCAAAATCAGCAGCTTTTCTATTCTGATTCATCAGTTGTTCTCCGTTCACTTTTTATCAATTTGATAAAAATAAAGTGATTATTGATCTCTCATTTTGATCCATCATTTATCTCGAATTATAAAAAGGTTTACAGGATTGTGCCGGTGTTTTTTTCCGGTCTGAAAAATCAAAAATCAAATCCCCCAACTTTATTGTATTTATGAGCTAAAAAGAATATTCTACTCGATAAGCACGCTACTGATTCAATCCAACAAAGTGAGGTACCTTAAATGAGTCAAAAAAGTCTGAGAAATGAACTGTTTAAACTCAACGGAAACCCTTCCTTCGGCGAAGCGATCCCCCAGTCGCTGCAGCATGTCCTGGCCATGCTGATCGGAAATATCACCCCGCCCATGATCATTGCCAACGCCATCGGGCTGCCGGAATCCGACAAGATCCTTCTGACGCAGGCTGCCATGATCATCGGCGGTCTGACGACGCTGCTTCAGCTGTTTCCGGTATTCGGCTTCGGGATGGGGCTGCCCAACGTCATGGGCGTTGCCTTTGCCTATGTGCCGGTCCTTTTGACCATCGGCAAGACCTGGGGCATTGAAGCCATCTTCGGCGCACAGATCTTCGGCGGCCTGGCCTCCATTGTGATCGGTCTGTTCATCGGGAAGATCCGAAAATTCTTCCCGCCCATCGTCAGCGGTACCGTCGTGCTGGCTATCGGGTTGTCGCTGTATGGCACGGGGATCAACTACATCGCCGGCGGTACGGTGAGTGCGGATGATTTCGGTCTGACGACCTACTGGCTGGTGGCCATCGTGACGCTGCTGGTGACCCTTACCTTCAATCTGAAAGCAAAAGGCTATTTCAGGATCTCGGGGATGCTCATCGGGATCATCACAGGGTATCTGATCTCCATCCCCATCATCGGCATCAACTTCGGCAAGATCTCATCCGCCGGATGGTTCGCTGTCCCTTCCATCATGAAATGGGGTCTGCGGTTCGAAACCGGCGCCATCGTCCTGATGATCCTGATGTATGTGGTCCAGGCCGTGCAGACCATCGGCGATGTATCCTCCACCACCATCGGCGCGTTCGGCCGTCAGGCGACGGATAAGGAACTGGGGGGCGGCATCAAAGGCCAGGGTCTCATGGGGATGCTCGGCGCCGTCATGGGCGGTCTGCCCACTGACCCCTACAGCCAGAACGTAGGTCTCATCGTCACAACCAAAGTTGTTTCGAAAAAGGTTTTTACCATTGTCGCTAGTGTCATCCTTGTTGCCGGCTTCATCCCGAAATTCGGGGCTCTGATGACGACGATCCCCTATCCCGTTCTGGGCGGAGCCACCATTACCGTCTTTGCCGCCATTACCATGTCGGGGATCCAGCTCATCACGGAACAGCCCCTGAGCTACCGCAACAAAATGATCGTCGGCATTGCCCTGGCCGTTGGCATGGGCCTGTATATGCAGCCGCGGTCCCTGCAGTTCTTTCCTCAGCTGGTTAGAGATATTCTGGGCGGGTCGCCCATTGTCCTCTGCTTCCTGATCGCCTTCACGCTGAATATCCTGTTCCCGGCCGGTGCCGAGGATCGTGAGCCCGAAGAGATCGTCCCCGCCCCGGAAGACATGGCTGCCGAACCCTTCGCGGCAGAGGAGACCCTCTGAAGGATCGCGGACCGGTCAAAGTAGATCCACCCGCTCCCCGGAAAATTTCCTGACGGAAAATTTCTGAAGAATAAAAAGCAAACCCCGGGATCCATTGAACATGGGATCCCGGGGTTTGCTTTATGGAGCTGGTGAAGGGAATCGAACCCCCAACCTGCGGTTTACGATACCGCTGCTCTACCATTGAGCCACACCAGCACACTCACAGAGCAATAAACCCTGCAGCGTTACAAATTATAGTTTAACATCTTGCGGGAAAAATGCAAATAGATTCACTGAAATTTTTTGGAACTGCGATGATTTTTGAATCCAAGTTTTGAAACCGACCTGCAAACAGCTTAAAGGGAGACGAAACTACTGTTTTTTCCGCACCGTTTGATATTTTTAATCCGACCCGGTGACTGAACCCATCTGCTAATATCAGTTTCATCTTTTTCTAGTATAATTAAGCTGTGTCATTGGCTGAGTGATTTTAAGAAGGATTCTCCCTGCTCACCCAATGGCCGCATCAAACTAGTAACGATTTGCTGTGCCGATGGCTGGAACGCGATCTGGCATGACGGATAAGGAGCGTGATCCTTTGAATGAACTTAAAATTAAATTGAAGCGATGGGTCCTACTGCCGCTGATCGGCTTTCTGGCCTTTTTCCTGCTGATTGTGATCAATCAGAGCATCCAGCTGGTCAACTGGGGGACTTCCGTCCATCCATGGCTGGGCTGGCTGCTGATCGCAGTCATTCTCATTCTGTTTGCAGGCCTTCTGATCTATCCCCTGATCTCGATCCTGAGATTCCAGGTGATGCCGGATATGCCCAAAGACAGCTCTTCCCCCGAGTATGCAGCCTACATCGATGATCTGCACGCCATGATGGCGAAGAATAAACTCCTGATCCAGTCCGGTCTGGCTCTGCCCGGGGATGACAAAGAGGCCGAGCTGCGGGCAGCCTTTTCGATCCTGGATGATCGATCCGATGTGATCATCAAAAAAGAAGCCACCGATGTTTTCCTGACAACCGCCATCTCTCAGAATGGATCCCTGGACGGCCTGTTTGTTCTGACTGCGCTGATCAAACTCATCTGGAAAATCGTCCACATGTATGAAGGACGCCCCTCTTTGAAACGGATCGTCTCCCTGTATTCCAATGTTGCCGCCACAGTCCTCATCGCCCGCAGCATCGAAGACGCCGATCTCATTGAAGATCAGGTGGAACCCATCGTGTCTTCCCTCATCGGCGGCAGTGTGATGACACTGATTCCCGGTGCGGTCCCCATCACGACGCTGGTGGTCTCGTCGGTGACGGAAGGATCCGTCAATGCACTGCTGACGCTTCGCTGCGGCTGCATTGCCCAGCGCTATCTGGCATCCCTGACGGAACCGGACAAACGTCTTCTGCGGCGAAGCGCCAGCATGGAGGCCACCGGAAAGCTGGCGGAGATCATGAAGGAGAACACCATGATCATCATCAAGACCTTTGCCTCGGCCACTAAAAACGCCGCTGCCAATGTGACCGTCAACCGGTTTAAGAAGAAGGATGCTGAGCCAGATCCGCTCCAGATGTGAATATCCCCACTCTAAGAGGGAGCTTCAGAAAATCACAAGATTTCCTGAGGCTCCCTCTTTTCATTGGTAGGAATTTTACGGTATTTGCCGAAGGGCTTTATATAGCCCTGCTAATTACTGACCGCTTCCTTGATCAGACCGCCGCGGTAGGCATCCAGAAGCTGGAGCAGATCATTGATCTGGCCCTTGAGCTCGGCGCCGACATCCGTATCGGATATGAGCTGGCGGTGTTTCGTCTTCTCGACAATGGTGGTGGTGGAGAGGATGTCTTTTTCATCGGTGATGGCGATCTCAGTGGACTCAAAGGGCTCATGGCTGGCCAGGTGCATGCCCTGGGAGTTGTAGATCAGCGTATATCCGGCAATGCCGGTCTCCTTCTGATAAGCCTTGGCGAAACCGCCGTCGATGACAAAAACCTTGCCGTTGGCTTTTACAGGACTTTCGCCTTTTTTGACTTTGACCGGGACATGGCCGTTGATGATATGAGCCGTTTCATAGTTCAATCCAAAATCTTCGAAAATGTGCTGCAGGACGGTCTGATTCTCACGGAGATCAAAATAAGGGTTCTTCTCCTCCACATGGGTGGTCTTATCATCCACAAAATACCGTTCGAACGTCGTCATGCGTTTTTTCCCGAACAAGGGTGATTTCTCGCCGCACCACAGATACCACATAACTCCGCGGCCCATTTCACGGTCCTCTTCCTTTCTCGAGAAGTAGGCCATCCGGACCAGCTGTTCAAATTTCAGGAACGCATCGCGACCTCGGTACGTCTCGCCGTCAATGTTCAGCGGCATGAAGGTTCCGTCCTCATTGAGGGGCATACAGCCGTGGAACAGCAAGTTCCCGTTATAAGTCAGAAACATCGATCCTTTGGAAAAGAGGAATCGGACATGCTCATCCATTCGGTTGGAATTGACAAAAGACTGCGTGATTTTCTTAAGAGCCCATTCTTCCTGCTCCGTCAGCCGATAGGGATCCGCGGGATCCAGTGTCGGGAAATCTGTATCATTCAGGGGGAACTCTCCGCCTGCCAACAGCACCGTTCCCTTTTCAAGGTCGATCTTATCCAGGAGAAGACGCTCTTCCATATGGAAATCCGGATGAGCCAGGATCAGCTGCCCCTCAACTTTGAACTGAATGATGGAGATGGCCTTGTGCATCTTCGCGATCATTTCAATTTCTTTGGGGCTCTTTTCAGCGATGGAATCTCCCCTGGGCATGAATTTGTCCAGGTTGGCCCCATCATAGACATCCATGGCAAGCTGTGCCAGCGGCATCAGATTGATGCCATAGGAATCCTCCAGCAGATCCAGGTTATCGTAACGGGCCTGGATCCGGACGACATTGGTCACACAGGCCTCGGATCCCGCAGCTGCCCCCATCCAGAGAATATCGTGATTGCCCCAGGTGATATCCATTGAATGGTACTTCATCATGGCATCCATGACCAGATCCGAACCGGAACCGCGGTCATAGATATCGCCCATGATGTGGAGCCGATCCACCGACAAACGCTGGATCAGTTCCGAAATGGCAACGATGAACGCCTTGGCCCGATCAAGCTCGATGATGGAATCAATGATGCCGTTGTAATATTCCGCTTTGTTCAGTCGATTTTCATTTTCATGGATCAGTTCTTCCAGAATGTAGGCGAAGTCTTTTGGCAGCGCTTTGCGCACCTTGGAGCGGGTGTACTTGGTCGTCACCAGTTTGCAGACCTGCAGGAGCCGGAAGAGCGTGATCCGATACCAGTCCTTTGACATGGGACCGTCCTTTTCGATCTCCTCGAGTTTTTCATCCGGATAATAAATGAGCGTGGCCAGGGTTTTCTTTTCATGGGCCATCAGGGTACTGCCGAAAATATCGTCGATCTTCGTCCGGATGACGCCGGATGCATTCCGGATCACGTGGTTGAAAGATTCCCACTCCCCGTGAATATCCGAGATAAAGTGCTCCGTTCCTTTCGGCAGATTTAAGATCGCAGACAGGTTGATGACTTCGGTAGATGCCGTTGCGATGTTTGGAAATTGGCGTGACAGTAACTTCAGATAATCCAGATCCCGCGTTTTCGTGATCTCATACATTTTTAAGTTCTCTGACATCTTGTGCCTCCTGTTTCTTCCACATTCGGATTCTTACTCTCATTGTATACTGGATTGCGCATGATTTGGAATCTCCTTGAATCCAATTAAAAGAAAAACCACCGCCAGGGTGGTTTAAAACAGGTCTTTGATTTCGATCTCCAGGGCACCGGCTATTTTTTTCAGTGTTTTCAGAGATGGATTCGTTCTGCCGACTTCGATGTCCGACAAGTAGGTATTTGAGATCCCGGCCAGGGAAGCCAGTTTTCGCTGAGATAATTTTTTCTCCAGACGAACTTCTTTTATAGCAGCTCCAATTTCAGACAAAAGAACATTCCTCTTTTCGTTTTTAGCGTAATTTTCTGTATTAATTACAATTATAACGTAATTTCTCAATTAATAAACCCTTTTATTCCGTTCCTTACGTAACTTCTGATATAATATGAGAAATACGTTTTTTACGGATGGAGTGCCATGAAAGTCGGAAAAAAACTGAAAGAAGTCAAGGAACTGAAAAAACTAAAGCTGAAGGATCTGTCCCGAGAGACGGGTCTGTCGATTTCCTTCATTTCAGATATCCTCAATGAACGATCCAGTCCTTCACTGGATACCCTGGAGAAACTCACCGGCAGTCTGGGTGTCTCCCCCTCCTACGTCATGGAGTCCGCCTCCGACTCCTACCTCACCGGCAGAGAAGCCCAGCTCCATGAACTGATCCGGGATTACAGTCTCTGGCCTGAAGAAGAACAGGAAGATCTCCTGGAATACATAAAGACCACCCGGCATCTGCGCTACCTGAAATCAAAAAAACATCCGTAGATCCCCCTCGATCTGCTGATGTTTTTATGTTTCATCGGGGAGTTCCGGATTCCCGGCTCA
>CAYYVR010000070.1:0-12500 GCA_964475185.1 uncultured Clostridium sp.
GAGGCATAAGTATAGAATTGTAACAAAGAACTATCGCGTAGCGATTTTGTTCAATAAACCAAAGATATCGAACTGTTTTCGCGGGCGTCCGGGGGACGTCACTGCGAAAATCACCGTCGGGAGGGAGATCATGAGACAGTACCTTGAATCCATCGATCCGATCTTCGGGAGAATCGCGGTTTTCTCGCTGATCGCCATTGTACTTTACATTTCTGCCAAACGGATCTTAAACCGGTTTTATCCCAGGCTTCAGGAACAGGATAAGTGGTATTTTACCTGCAAGATCGTGATGAACACGATCTACCTGGTCATTTTTCTCGTCTTCATCTTTACGTTCAGTGATCAGTTCCAGGGCCTGTATACCACGCTGGGGCTGGCGGGCGCGGGGATCACCTTCGCTCTGCGTGAAGTCATCGTCAGTTTTGCCGGATGGTTTGCGATCCTCTTCGGAGACTTTTTCAAAGTCGGCGACCGTGTCCTTTTAGGGGGGATCAAAGGCGATGTCGTGGATCTTGGGATCCTTCGGACAACGCTGATGGAAATCGGTGACTGGGTCGACGGGGATCAGTACAACGGACGCATCGTCCGGGTCGCCAACAGCTTTATTTTCACCTCACCGGTGTACAACTATTCGGCCAATTTTGAGTTTGTCTGGGACGAGATCCATCTTCCCATCCATTTTGGCAGCGATGTGGAAAAAACACGTCAGGTGATGACAGAAGTGGCAGACGATATTCTGGGCGATGTCCCTGAAAAAGCCAAGGCTGCATGGTATGACATGCAGCGGAAGTTCAGATTGGAGGACGCTTCATTGGAACACCAGACCTACATGGTGTTCAATGACAACTGGATCGAACTGACGCTGCGCTATGTGGTGCACATCAAAGAGCGCAGGACCACAAAAGATCGCCTGTTTACCAGGCTTTTGGAAGAGATCGAAAAAAATCCGGATCGGATCGAACTGGCTTCGCAAACCATAGAAATGGTCCGGCCCAGAAATCAATCCAAGGCGTGAAGCATTTGAGATCCGTGAAACAAAAGGGAGAAAAATTTGGATAACAGAACAAGAGAACTCAAAGCCAAACTACTTCTGATCACGTCCATGGTCGTGTTCGGCACCATCGGACTGTTTGTGAGAAATATCGACCTGCCCACGGCGCTGACCTCCATGGTCAGAGGCATCGTCGGCGCGCTTTTTTTGCTTTTGATCAGTGCGCTGAGCCATCGTCGGATCGCCTGGAAGGATATCCGCAGGAACCGGATCAAACTGGGACTGGCGGGCGGTTTTATCGGGATCAACTGGATCCTGCTGTTTGAAGCCTATCGCTATACGACCATTGCCGGCGCCACGCTGGCCTATTACCTGGCGCCGGTCATCGTGATCCTCTTATCAGCGGCTTTTTTCAGGGAGAAGCTGACGCCGCTGAAGATCTTCTGTGTCGGGATGGCGCTGCTGGGGATGGTTTTTGTGTCCGGGGTCCTGCAAATGGATGCGCTGGGCGGGCGTGATTTGACGGGTATCCTGTACGGTCTGGGCGCTGCCGTGTTTTATGCTGCAGTGATCCTGGTCAACAAGCAGCTGGATTCGATCTCCGGATTTGACGGCACCATTGTGCAGCTGGCCGTTTCCGCCCTGGTCCTGGCTCCGTATGTGGCACTGACCATCGATTTTGGCCAGCTGACGGTGGACAGCCGGTCCCTGATTTTTCTGACCATTGTCGCGGTGATCCATACGGGACTGGCCTACGGGATGTATTTTTCTTCGATGAAAGATCTCAAAGCCCAGACCATCGCCATCTCCAGCTACATCGATCCGCTGGTGGCGGTCATTCTCTCAGCGCTCATCCTGCGGGAAGAAGTCTCTGCCATGACGCTGATCGGCGGCGGTCTGATCCTGGGCTCAACCCTGATGAGTGAGGTGGCGGATTACCGAAGCGGCCGGGCATTGAAACAAAAATCCGGAGCCCTGAAAGAAAACCCGGAGCGCTGAAAACATCTGCCGGCGGGATCAGATCCTTCAACGGGCGGCAGGAGAGGATGATCAGGAACAAACGAAAGACCGGCCATAATAGGTCAACACCGAAAGGAGGGCGGGCCACATGCTGGATGCAAAGATCATGACGTTTCTCAGGGTGGTGTCGGAAAAAAGCTACACCCGGGCTGCGCAGGACCTCGGGCTGACTCAGCCGGCCGTATCGCAGCAGATCCGAAAACTGGAGGAGCATTATGGTGCACGGCTCATCGCCGTGACCGGGAAAGGGCTCCGCATGACGGAGCAGGGGGAAGCGCTGTTCAATTACGCGAATCTGCAGCTGGCCAATGAACAGCAGCTGATCCGCCAGATCGGGAAACTGCAGTCTCCGATCCGGATCGGCGCGACGCTGTCCATTGCCGATTATTATCTGCCCGATTACATCGCCGGCTATCTCCGGCGGTTTGAAGATCCCGTCTCGGTGACGGTCAAAAACACAGAAAATATACTGGAGATGCTCTTAAAAAATGAACTGGACTGCGCGTTCATCGAAGGGCTCTTCGACAAGAGCCTGTTTGCCCATGTGGAGTTTCTCCGGACCTTTTTTGTCCCCGTTGCCCGAAAGGGGCATCCTCTGGCGGGGAAAACGGTCCGTGTCGGCCAGGTCCATGAGTATCCGCTGATTTTACGGGAGAAGGGCTCCGGGACCCGGGAAATCTACGAAACCTATCTCTATCAGCTCAATGATTCCGTATTATCGGCGCATTCGATCCATGAGATCTCCAGCTTCGGCATCATCAAACAGATCCTGGCACAGTCCGACGGGATCTCCTTCATGTATGAAGGGGTGGCCCGAAAAGAAGTGGAGGAGGGGTCCCTCATCCACCTGGATGTCGAAGGCTTCAATATCCAGCGCCCGCTTTATTTTCTTTATCCCCATCACAGCCTGTCAAAACCGGTCAACGACGACTTCTATGAAAAAATCATGGCACAGGCTTCCCCGGGGAGGTGAGACCCCTGATGGCCGGGCCGATCCACCGCTGGGTCCGCAGGGCCGGGAGGCCGATGGGACCGGGCATTGCCTCCGCATCCTGGTGCCCTGGGTTTGCTTCATCAAAAAAAGACCATGCCGGCTTCGTTCATCGAAGCCGGCACGGCCTTTTGCGTTCAGGTGCCGCTCAGCAGGCACAGATGCCCGCAGAGTCCGTCTTATTTGATTTTCGAGTAATCCAGGCCGTCCAGATACGCTTCAAGTTCCGGCGTGATCTGAGCGATGGTCCCGGGTTCGAAGGGATTCTTCAGGCCGGCATCGGGCACCAGCTGCGTGAAGGGCTTTCTGCCGGAGTGGCGGCACAGATCCAGATAGGATGCCCAGGCTGCCTTCTGGTCTTTGCGGCTCCAGTTGAAGTACTGATGGGCACAGACCTGAGCAAGGGTGTAATCGAGATAGTAGAAGGGATACAGATAAACGTGGAGCTGTTTCTGCCAGCGTCCGCCCTGTTCAAGGAATTCATTGCCGTCGTAGTCCAGGTGGGGCATGTATTTCTTTTCGATCTCGCGGTATTTGGCTTTGCGCTCCTGCGGGGTCGCGTCCGGATGTGTGTAGACCCATTCCTGCAGTTCATCGATGGAGGCGCCGTAGGGGAGGAACTGCAGCGTGTCGGCCACGTGGGCATAGTAATACTTTTCGGTATCTTCTTTGAAGAACTGCTCCATCCAGGGATGGGTGAAGAATTCCATGCTCATGGAATGGATCTCCGCCACTTCCGAGGTGTAGTCATTGAGGACCAGCGGTTTGGCATCACGCACCAGCCAGCCCTGGAAGGCATGACCGGCTTCGTGGGTCAGCACGTCGACGTCGCCGGAGGTGCCGTTGAAGTTGGAGAAGATGAAGGGCACTTTGTATTCGGGCAGGAACGTCATATAGCCGCCGTTGGCTTTGCCCTTCTTCGTGGTGAGGTCCATGAGTTCCTGCGTCCGCATGGTGGTGAAGAACGCATCGGTTTCTGATGAAAGTTCAGAATACATGTTGGCGGCGGCCTCCACCAGATAAGCTTCCTCGCCCTTGGGGGTCGGATTGCCGGTGAGGAATTTCAGGTTAAAGTCGTAGTTTTTCATTGTCGGGATCCCGATGCGCTCGGACTGCTGGCGGTAGAGTTTCTGGGTCAGCGGCACGATGGACTCTGCGATCTGGCTGCGGTAAACTCTGGCATCATCCTGGGTCCAGTCGGTGCGGCCCATTCGGGCGTAGGCCACGGGGATGAATGTGTCATGGCCCAGTTTCTTGCCGATCCGGGTCCGGACTTTGACCAGGTCTGAATACAGCTGGTCGAGTTTTTCTGAGTTTTCGGCAAACCAGTTCCAGGATGCATCGTTGGCCCGTTTTCTCATATCACGGTCCATGGATTCCATGAAGGGGATGAGCCCGGACAGATTGCGTTCTTCGCCTTCAAACATGATTTTGGCGGAAGCGGTGAGCTTCTGGTATTCTGAACTGAGTTTGTTCTCTTCCACCAGATCTTCAATGATCTCCGGCTTGAAGGTCTTCAGCTGGACTTCGAATTTCTCCAGCAGGTGGCTGCCGTAGCGGGCCTGGATCTCCTCACGGAATTTCGATTCCAGCGTGATGCGGGCCGCCTCAGTGAAGATCTCCTGGAAGCGGGGCGTCTGCTCGTCCATGATATCCTGCTCCGCCTGATAGAAGGGATCCTCGGTGTTGATGGTATGGCGGACATAGCACAGCGTGCCCATGGTCTGGAATTTGCCGGACCGGTCATCCAGTTCTTCAAAAGCTTTGAAGAATTCCTCCGCCGTCGCTGCCTGTTCCAGGCGCTGAAGATCAGCTTTCATCTCGTCATAGGTTTTGTCGAAATCCGGTCGTTCGTACTTCATTTCATTAAATTTGATCATGTTCTTCCTCCAAGATTTTATATATTTTTGTTTGGGTTGCGATGTGAGGGGATCCGGCTGAAAAGTCCGGATCAGGGGGCGATGTAGCCATCCTCGGCATGGCTGAGTTTTTCAGCCAGTTCATCCCGGTCCAGATCATGCCCGTACATCGAGAGGAGCGGGGAGATTTCGACGGGCCGGTGCGGGTCGATGCCCAGATTTTTGATCCACGAAGTGCAAAGATCCAGGAACATTTCCCGAGCGGTGTCTTTGGAATCCACGCCTTCAAAGTTTTTCACGGGGGAAAATTCTTCCGCCCGGCTGACATTGAGGATCGCCATATCATCGGCATAGCGGAACAGGTCGAAATACAGCGCTTCGAATTTATAGGCGTTGGGCGCCAGGGGCTTTTGAGTCTCCCCGTGCGCATCGGTGTACTCCACGGCTTTGTGGGCAACGTGATAGGGCGTTTTTTTATCCAGGGCCCGTCTCAGATAATCCGCTTTGAACAGATGGGTGACGATATTGGCTGAACCGTATCTGAGCTGACCGGCATCGTCCTGAGCCAGCGCCAGATCATGGGGCAGTTCCGTATACTCGATGATGGACGGCTTTCCGTTGCGGTAGGCGTAGACGCCGACTTTTTCACCGGGATGGGCTTTCAGGACTGCCTTGGAAGCGATATCTTTTCCGCTGTCAATGGCAAAGCCTATGAAATAGGGATCACAGACCCGGACCAGGGCATTGTCCACCCCGTAGAAGAAGATGTACTCGATGCCGCGGGACGTCATGTCGTCCAAAAGCCCTGATTCCCTGAAAGCTCTGAAACAGCCCCCGGAACCGTCGGGGTTGGCGGAGATCCGGTCTTTGGCAGCCAGAATGATTTTGCCGTTCTCATCCACCGAGGGCAGGGTGCCCTGGGGGAAGAAGCGAACCAGATCCGGGTCCAGACCGAAGAAATCCTTCTTCCGGAAAAAGCTGACGGTGTCCGCGTGATTCAGCGGACTGGTCATGATATACCAGGGAATGGAGTGAGCGGCCAGGGTGCTGATTTTTCGGATCCGCTCACCCTGGAGCTGAAACAGGGATTTATGGGAAGGCAGGCCGATGTCATAGGCGCCCTTGGGTCCGTCGAAGCCGAGCCTGGAGCCCTGTCCGCCAGCCACCAGGAAGGCTGCGACCTTTCCGGCGCGGATGGCGTCCAGGCCAAGATCCCAGAGTCTTTTTTTCTCATCCGGAGAAACGCTGTCCCAGTTCACAGACGCCATGGCTGCCAGCTCATCGTCGATGGTCAGAGGGCGCTCCAGGACCAGATCCTGATACAGGTCCATGATATAGGCGACATCCAGATCAGCGATCTGATCCAGCAGGGCTGCCTGGGCTGCCGGGTCCAGTTCATCGTAAAAGCGCAGGAGATGTTCCTGGCCGTAGGGTTTTAATTTTTCATGTGCTTGTTCAACTGTCATTTCAAACCTCCTGTCCGACAAAGATTGCTCCTCTTAAGGCCTCATTGAGAAGTCTGAGCATCGTTTGCACAGTCACGATACTATTATAAGTCAGATTCCGGGCACAATCCAACAAAACACCTGATGAACCCGTTCATATATAATTCACAGGCTTTTTGCCGCCCTGAGACCCTTTGCCCCTCAGGGATCCACTGAGAGCTGGTCTGACGAAGAAGCCCTGCAATCCATGGGGAAGAAAATCAACAGGACCCATGCGTGATGCACAGGTCCAGTGTTGGGGTGAAGGAAGGATCTCATGATATTTCGGCCGATCAGTTGGGGATGTCTTTGCGCCGAAACCGGAGGATGCCCAAAGCAAGGAATAAAAGAATCAGAAGACTGACCGCCATGGCCGCCAGGAGCATGGTCTCGGTGCCCCTCTGGTAGAGGTTGGTATAATACCAGCCGATGGGGGAGAGGTTCAGGATCCAGGCCTGATCATAGAGCTGGGAAAGGCTGATGGAAATGTAGCTGATGAGGACGGCGATGAGGGTCATTTTCTGACCGTAACGGGTCTTTGGCATGAGAATGGTGAGGAAAAAGCCCAGGCCGAAGAAAAAGACATGGGTCAGGAGCGTGGCCAGGATCGTTTCGGGCAGCAGCGCCATCTTGCCGGTCTCATTGAAGATATAGAAGAAGCAAAGGGTGATGACCGCTTCCAGGATCAGGATGACCCCCAGACCGCCGGCGAGCTTGCGCAGGAGGATCCCGTCGCGGCTCATGGGTTTCACGAACAGGAAATCCGCCGTACGCTCTTTGAACTCCTGATGGATCAGCGCAACGCCCAGGAAGGCGCCATGGACCGCCGCCATGATGAGGATGTAGAGCATCAGCATTCTGAAGTAGCCCTCAAAAGTACTGATATCGACATTTTCCATCCCGTAGATGATCCGCATGATCCGGGGCATGGACTGGATGAACTGATTGAGCTGCTCCACGCTGCCGCTGTCATCGAAGGTATCGAATTTTGTCATTCCGCCGATGATCATGAAGGCAAAGCCAACGGCCCAGAACAGGATCGATTTCAGCCGGATGATGATTTCGCGTCGGATCATCTTACACCTCCAGATCCTGCCTGGACAGCATCCAGGCAGACAGGCCAAGGAGGATCAGCGTCAGGGCGGCAAATCCCGCGATGGTGGTCCCGGACAGACCGTTGGCGGTGATCTCCAACGGTTCCACATAGCCAAAGGGACTGAGTTTTTTGACGGTGTCATCATCCATGAGGCGGCCCACAAGGAGGATCAAAAACAGCGTGAAGCTCAGGCCGGTGGCCGCTCCCACAGGGTTTTTGATGCGCCTGGTCACGATGCCCAAAGAGGTCGCCATGGCGAAAATCAGAAGCTGGAGCAGGAACCCGCCCAGGATGATCTGATCGATGGCCGCCATGTTGGGGGCGTCGATCGCCCACTGACTGCCCATGAAGTGGAAGATCGCATACAGTCCGACATGGATCACGAGGAAAACGGTCACAGACACCATCAGTTTCTGGCTGAAGATCGCCAGTCGGCCGGTGGGCCTGACGTATAGAAAATCATTCATCCGGGCGATCTTTTCCCGGCTCATGACTTCAAATCCGTACAGGGCGGCCATAATGGCCAGAAACAGCTGAATGAACCCGTAGATGTAACTGACAAAGCCGCTGCCCTCAAAGATCTTGTCGATGTCCATGCCGATGGAGTCCATGAGGTAATCCGGGAAAACGGACATGGCTTCCTTCAGCATGTCCGCTTCTCTGGCGAATCCCGGGTAGATCCCCATGAACAGCAAAAGGGCGGCAGCAATGGACAGAAGCCAGGTCAGCAGGGAACGGATCTGGAATTTGAGTTCCTGCCGGTAAATGTTCATGATCGGCCCCCCTTATTCATAGTAGTGCATGAAGATCTCTTCAAGACTCGGGTCTTCAATAGTCAGGTTGGTCACCGGGATCTGACTCAGTTCCCGCAGCAGCCGGTTCATGTCATCACGATAAGTGTAGTCCCGCCGGCCGGTCTCCGAGAAGCGGACTTCCAGGCCGCTGAATCGATCCAGCCTCTGCAGCCGGTCTTCGGGCGCATGGATCAGAATATTTTTATAGGTGTTGGATTCAAGGCCCATGACGGTGTTGATGCCTTCGATGAGGCCGTTGCGGATGATGGCGATGCGATCAGAGAGCCGTTTCACTTCGGAGAGGATATGAGAGGAGAACAGAACGGTTGCACCCTGGCGCCGCCGTTCTTCGATGAGGTTGAAAAAGCGCTGCTGCATCAACGGGTCAAGACCTGAGGTGGGTTCGTCCAGGATGATCAGTTTCGGCTCATGGAGAAGGCCCTGGACGATGCCGACTTTCTTCTTGTTGCCCAGGGAAAGATCCTCGATTTTTTTGGTCTGGTCCAACTCCAGCAGTTCACACAGCTCCTGGCGGATCTTCGGATCCGGCGACGGATAGAAGGAGGCGCTGTAGTTGAGCAGCTCCTTTACCGTCATATTGTCATAGTAGAACACCTCGCCGGGCAGATAACCGACGTCCCGGGCGATCTCCACCCGGTCTTTGACGGCATCTTTGCCGAAGATCCGGATCTGACCCGATGTCGGGAAAATCAGGGACAGGGCGCAGCGGATCGTGGTGGATTTCCCCGCACCGTTGGGGCCGATGAAGCCAAAGATCTCGCCTTCAGAGACATTGAAGGAAACATCTTCCACGCCGCGGTGTTTACCGTAATATTTTTTCAGATGATCGATTTCGATGATGTTCAAGTCAAACACTCCTTTGAGACTGAGCGATCCGTTCAATGACCGGTTCATTCAGGGCGGTTGCCTGAAAGGACGCCGGATCCGGCTGAACAAAGTTCTGATTACTTTGAATGTACACCTCCGCCACCCCGTATGCAATCAATCGAGCCATAAAAGTTCAGACCTGAAACGATAAGAAGGTAAAAAAAGCGGATCATCGGAAAACCTCTTTTCCTGATGATCCGCAGAGGGGATTAATTTCTGACAGCCCGTCCATTGTGTGGAGGATCCCTCAAACGTCCCATTCAGGGAGTTGGGCGAGGGAGTTGGGCGAGGGGGGGTGAGTCAGGGAGCAGATCCCATGTCCCCTCCGGCAGGGCTGACGGTGAAGGGACTGTGCTTAGAGCAGATAAGGGTCTGCCATGGGGTCAATGAAACTTTTCGGGTCGTAGTCAGTTTTGATTTCTTTCCAGTCTTTCTGCGCCATGTTCTCAGAAGGAACGTCCAGTTCGGGATGGGCGTTGTTGGCCTTCCAGTTATTCTCCTGGGAGTTCCGCTCCGGCAGGTTGAGATCCACATCGGCGATGTCGATGTTCAGGGCCTTTGCCAGGCGGCTGCCATAGTCTGGGTCTGCTTTATGGCAGTGATCGATGTAACGGTGTTTGATCTGCAGGGTGGAGTCGCCCATATTGCGGGCCGTGTTTTCACACAGGACCTGCTTTTGGTCCTCGGTCATGGCCCGATAGAGGGCACCGGGCATTTCGTAGTAATTGTGGTCATCCGCCCGGAAATCAAAGCGATCGATGTCGCCGCCGTCTTCAGCGGGCAGTTCATGCTGTTTGGACTCCGTCCAATTGCCGTAGCTGTTGGGTTCGTAGTGATTTTCAGACCCCTGATTGCCGTCTACCCGCATGGTGCCGTCACGATGGAACATGTGGGGCTGGGTCACGCCCTTGGGTGAGTTCACCGGGATCTGATGGAAATTGACACCCAGCCGGTACCGCTGTGCATCCTGATAGGAGAACAGACGTCCCTGAAGCATCCGGTCCGGGGAGAAGGAGAGGCCGGGCACCACGTTGTGAGGGGAGAAGGCGGCCTGTTCCACCTGTGCGAAATAGTTATCCGGATTGCGGTCCAGGACGAATTCACCGACTTCCATGAGCGGGTAATCCTTCTTGTACCAGATCTTGGTCAGATCAAAGGGATTATACGGCAGATTCCGGGCTTCTTCTTCGCTCATGACCTGGATGTACATTTTCCATTTCGGAGGGTTGCCGTTTTCAATGGCCTCATAAAGATCCCGCTGATGGGATTCGCGATCTGCGGCAACGACCTGGGCAGCTTCCTGGTCCGTCAGGTTCTGGATGCCCTGCTGACTGCGGAAGTGGTATTTGACGTAGATCCGTTCATTGTTTGCATTGATCATGGAATACGCATGGCTGGAGAAGCCGTGCATGAACCGGTAACTGGAAGGGATCCCCCGGTCAGACATGGTGATGGTGACCTGATGGAGGGCCTCAGGCAGTGAAGACCAGAAGTCCCAGTTGGTGTTGGCGCTCCTCATATTGGTCCGCGGATCCCGCTTGACGGCGTGATTGAGATCAATGAATTTCATGGGATCCCGGAAGAAAAAGACCGGTGTATTGTTCCCGACCAGATCCCAGTTCCCTTCCTCGGTATAGAATTTCAACGCAAATCCCCGGATATCGCGTTCCGCATCGGCGGCTCCGCGTTCACCGGCCACTGTGGAGAAACGGGCAAACATTTCAGTTGTCTTGCCGATTTCAGAGAAAATCCTGGCCTTGGTGTATTTTGTGATATCGTGGGTCACGGTGAAGGTTCCGAAGGCGCCGGATCCCTTGGCATGCATTCTCCGCTCCGGGATCACCTCACGGTCAAAATGCGCCATTTTTTCCTGGAACCAGACGTCCTGCAGCACCATGGGGCCTCGGACACCCGACGTCATGGAATCCTGATTGTTGGAGACCGGTGCGCCCTGGGCAGTGGTGATGTCGGGACGCTCTCCTTTGCGGTCATTTTTTGAGGGCAGACTCTGCCCGGCATTGTTTTTATCCATTGGATTGCCCATGGGCTCATTGGCCATGGCTTCCTCTTTCTTCATATCATTCTTCTTTTGATCGTCCATATTAAATCCTCCCAAACGTTGCAATTGTAGATTTCTAAACAAAAAGTGAAAACACTGTCTAAGTCAACTATAACAGCTTCCCGAACGGTCTCCCCAACCGACTTTGGATTGGTAACAATTTGTTCACCTGATGGGGGAAATTTTAATAAAATAGACTTAGTCTAAGGTCGTTGTACTGTTTCCTTGCGATCTCCGCAAAAATTGCTGAAAAAAATCAGAGAGTCGGAGAAACTCTCTGGTGGGGTAAGATCAGCAGTCGCAATATGCTGGTCTGATATTGCGGTCAGACATGGCAGCCAAATACAGTAATTGAATTTTTTCTGTTATTAATATTCCGGCGGGAATAACCAGTAGACCGGCTGCTGTGCGATCCGAACGCCGATTTTTTCGTGGACGGTTTTGGACAGGAGATTATCCACGGCAATGTTGCCGTGGGCCCGGCGGTTCTGGTTTCGCAAACGCCGGACCATTTCAGATTCCAGCGCCCGGGCGATGCCTTTGCGGCGGAACGCCGGCAGCACCTCCAGCAGTCCCACCGTCCCTTCTTCATGGGTCCCGATGAAACCGGCCAGTTCACCATGATACCAGGCACCCAGCATCCCGTCTTCGATCCGTTCCCGAATATAGTCATCACTGTCCACGGTGAGATAGGTGGTTCGGACGAAATCAAACTGCTCCATGGTCAGCGGACGGATCTCTACGCCCTCGGGCCAATCTTCAGAGAGTGCAAAGTCCTCCGGATAAATGCTGTTGAGATAGGGCTCCAGATCCGAGAACCCGGTCTGCTCGATGAGATCATCCAGGTACCATTCCTCGTGGGCCCGGAGAATGATGAAGTGATCGGTTGGCATGATCTCCAGCAGTCTGGCGATCAGACCGGGCCATTCGCTCTCTTCCCGGCAGTGGATCATAAAATTGGTTTCATCTGCCAGCAAAAGAGAATTAGTCCCGCTGTAGGCGATTTCGAGCAACCCTCGCTCCAACATGTCGATGGACATGAGGTTGACCAGTTCATCCTGATAAAGCCAGGCCAGCGCGGCTTCCCTTGTATTGAGCAATTTCATAGTAGTCTCCTTGTGGTCTTCAGATCCGGACACGTGATCCCTTCGCTAAGGGCGTTCCTTCTGGGGTTGATGGGCGCAAAGCGTTCAGTCGGCAGTCAATCCACCTTTAATTTTATATGCAAACCCGGAAAATCGAAACAAAATAATTGATATTCTGATGCTCTGATGCTCTGATGGGCAGACCGGATCAGCACAAACTGAGATGGGGCCCT
>CAYYVR010000071.1:0-8605 GCA_964475185.1 uncultured Clostridium sp.
CAGATTGTAAATTCTGTGAGTGGAGTCTGCCTGATCAGTGCAGCGAATCAAAGGGCTGCCTACAGCTCGATCCGGAGACCTTTGATTGGCTGATCATATTATAGCTCACGCAGAAACTGATCCAAATCATCATACATGGACTGACTTTCTGCCAGATGAGGGTGTGTGATCATAAAAATATGATTCAACGGTGCTTTGGCTGTGAGGGGGAATTCATTGAACCGGTGCGGGACCCCCTGGAATCTCAGTTCTTCGGCAAAGTTCCTTGCCTCTGAATTGAACATGACATCATTGCGGCTGCTCACCATCCAGGTGGCCGGAAGCAGCGGCGCAACGAGTGACGGCTCCTGAAAGAAAGCACAGGCCCCAGATTGCTCCGCCGATGTCGGCAGGATCCTTCGGGTTTGGTCCGGGATCTTCTGGACTCCCCTCTCCTTTTCCATCCGATCGGCCGCTTCTGCCGGCGGACCGGGGAGATAGTTCGGGATGAAATTCAGAATATCCCAGCGCCGCGTACGGATCATGGGATGGACCAGAGCAAGCCCTCGAATCGGATAATCATGCCCGATGCGGAAGGACCTCTGACAGATTGGATCCAAAAGCACGGACATCGTCAGAAGGCTCAGCAGACCGCCTGCTGAATCCCCTCTCAGGAAGGTCCGCCTTCGATCCAGTGAAATGACCGCCAACCGATCCAGTGTCGCCATGGCATCCAGAATGGACTGGACCTGATCATGGACATCTGCTTCCGGGATCAGGGGATAGTCCAGCACTGCCACCGCGTAGCCCCGTCGGGCCATTTCGGCGGCTGTCCAGCGGTTCAGCGTTTTGTTGCCGTAGACCAGTCCGCCGCCGTGGATATCAATGATCAGCGGCAGTTCTTTCTCCCGGTTCTTTGGAAGATACAAATCAAAGGGCAGATCCGAGCCGCCGCCCTGGTCCACTTTTCGTTTGATATTTTTAAGGGTTACCACATCCGGATATTGAAACGGCTGGCTCCTTAATCGCTTGAAATCGGTCAGAGTGAGCATGCTGCGTATCATTGTGATTCTCGGATCCATCCTTTCACCTCCGTTTTCTTCGTTATTTCCCATGGACTAGATCCAAATCCCGTCATTTCGAACGGACACAATGCACCTTTTTTATGTTCAGTCGGACCATATGGGTTTCAACACGACCTTTAATACGTGTCTTCTTACTCTTATTGTGCACTATTTACACTAAGTAATCAATAGTCCGATCCATCAAGTGGCTGCTCAAGGACTTCCAGCTGGCCCATCATACCTGCTTCTTCATGTTCCAGGATGTGACAGTGATACATATAGACCCCTACATACCGGAACCGGACGATGATCCGAACCGTTTCACCGGCGCCCACAAACACAGTGTCCTTCCAGCCCTGTTCATTGGCCGGCGGTTTGCGCCCGTTTCGGGACAGGATCTGAAATTGCGTCCCATGGATATGGAACGGGTGACCCGAGGAACCCATCATCATCTGGCGGCCGGTGGAGATCTCCCAGATCTCGGTTTCGCCAACGACGACATTATCATCGATGCGGTGAAGGTCGAACTTTCGACCGTTTAAGGTCACCATATGACCCATTCCGTCCAGTTCAATGGTCTTGGTTGCAGTCACCAGAGACTCATCCAGGGGTTCGATGGTGGTGAGTCGTTCCGGAATCACGGTAAGATCTTCCGCTGGCGATCCGATTTTAAAGGTCATGATCCGCTCCCGGCCTGTCATCAGGTCCAGAGTTTCTCCGGTTTCATATTCCGAAAAATCAATGATGACCTCTGCACGTTCACCCGGTGAAAGCACCACTTCCTTTAATGCAATCGGTTCTGGCAGCAGACCGCCGTCCGATGCGATCTGGATCAGATCCCGGCCGTCACTGAGGCTGAAGAAATAGTCACTGGCATTGGCTCCGTTCACCAGACGAAAGCGCATTTTGATCTGCTTCACCTCCAGCTGCGGGGTGATGGCACCGTTGACCATGAGGTATTCCCCCACTGCTCCATCCATCATGTTATCCAGATACAGGAATGAGCCGTCGGCGTTGAAACTGCGGTCCTGAACGATGAGCGGAATGTCATTGACCCCGTAATCATCCGGCAGATTCAGAGCGCGGGACGCATCATCCTCCACCAGGATCAGACCGGCCATTCCCTGATACACCTGAGTGGCAGTGGTCCCCATGACATGGGGATGAAACCACAGCGTCGCTGCAGGCTGGTCGATGAGAAATACCGGGTTCCAGGTCTGTCTGGATTCGATCACCTGATGCGGGCCTCCATCTTCGGTACCGGGCACTTCCAGGCCATGCCAGTGCACGGAGGTCGAATCCGGCAGATCGTTGGAGAAATTGATCTCGACCTGTTCTCCGGCTCGGACTTTCAGCACCGGTCCCAGATAGGAGCCGTTATAGCCCAGCGTCGGCGTAGTCTTTCCCTGAATAAAGTGGGAGAAGCCTTCCTGGGCCGTCAGGGCGAAAACGGCCCGCCCCCCGGAGGGATCAAGGTCCTCAGCCAGAGATGGGATGGGCAGCCGCACGACATTCTGATCCGGCTGGGTCCCTGGCGCCGCAGGTCCGGTGGGTTCATTGAAGTCGGATGCTTTCCAGATATAGACGGCAACCAAAGCAAATGCGATGATCACCAGCGTGAAAAACCATTTTTGTTTCATAGATGTCGCCTCCATCGGGACATGCGTTGGGTTAGTGTTGTATGAGCCATCATATGTTCACCGGCATTTTCAGGATCCGCGCATTGATGGCAACAATGATGGTGCTCAAAGACATGAATACAGCGCCCATGGCCGGACTGATGAGGATGCCCTGTTTATACAGGACCCCGGCAGCGAGGGGAAGGGCAATTACATTGTAGGCAGTGGCCCAGATCAGATTCTGGACCATTTTTCGATAGGTTGCCTTCGATAACTGGATGATGTGGACGACATCCTGAGGATCGCTCCTGACCAGGATGATATCCGCCGTTTCGATGGCCACGTCGGTGCCGGCCCCGATGGCAATTCCAAGGTCAGCCGTGGCAAGCGATGGTGCATCATTGATGCCGTCTCCCGTCATGGCTGTGACTTTACCTTGGGCTTGCAATGCTTTGATCTTGGCAGATTTTTCTTCCGGCAGGACTTCTGCGAAGATCCTGTCGATCCCCAGCTGGCGGCCGACAAAATCCGCGGCGTTTTGATTATCCCCCGTCAGCATAATGGACTCGATCCCCATGTCGTGGAGGGCTTCGATGGCCTCCCGGGAACTTTCACGGACCATATCAGAGAGGGCAAAGGAGCCGATCAACACATCATCGGCAAGAACATAGACCACGGTTTTCCCCTGTAGCGTCAGCTTTTCATGATGTTCTTCATCAAAGGAGATCCCTTCATGGCGCAACATCCCGGGACTGCCGATGAGGATCTTCTGTCCGTTGACCGTAGCTGTCAGGCCCCGGCCGGGAAGATTCCTGAAATCATCGGCCGCTGGGATCCGGATATTCTGCTGTTGGGCTTCCCGGGTGATGCCCCGGGCGATGGGATGTTCCGAATTTGCTTCGACAGCAGCCGTCAGCGCAATGAGTTTCGCATCATCGATTCCTGAAACGACAATCTCATCGACTCCAAATTCGCCCATCGTAAGCGTCCCTGTTTTATCGAACACCACGGCATCGACCTTGCGGGCATTTTCAAACGCCGGACGATTCCGGATCAGAAGACCGCGCTTGGCTCCAAGACTGGTGGATACTGCCGTGACCAGCGGTATGGCCAGCCCCAGTGCATGGGGACAGGATATGATGATCACCGTCACGGCCCGCTCCATGGCAAATTCAAGGCCCTGGCCGCTGAGCATCCAGTAAATAAAAGTGATGGTGCCGGCGGATACGGCGAGATAAAACAGCCACTTGGCAGCCGTATCGGCCAGGCGCTGAGTCTTTGATTTGGAATTCTGAGCTTCCTGCACCAGTTTGATCACCTGAGAGAGGAAGGTCGCCTCACCGGTTTTTGTGACTTCGAATTTCAGGAGGCCATCGCCGTTGATGGAACCGCCGATGAGCTCTTCCCCGGGGCCTTTATCGACAGGGATCGACTCCCCGGTGACCATGGCTTCATCCACTTCGGAAGCCCCCTCAAAAATCATGCCGTCAATGGGGATCTTTTCGCCCGGTTTCACCAGGACCCGGTCTCCGGCAGCCAACTGACGGACCGGAACTTCAGCTGTCGTTCCATCCTCACCGATCCGATGCGCCTCCTCCGGCATCAGCTTTAACAGTTCATCCAGTGCCCTGGATGCGCCCATGACGGACCGCATCTCGATCCAGTGGCCCAGCAGCATGATCACGATCAGTGTCGCCAGTTCCCAGAAGAAATCAGCCCCATCGATGACGAATACCGCCAGAGTACTGTAAATATATGCCACACTGATGGCAAAGGCGATCAGTGTCATCATGCCGGGAGACTTTTTTTCCAGTTCATCCCGAGCCCCGGTCAGAAACGGCTTTCCGCCGTAAATAAACAGGATCGTTGACAGCAAAACCAGGATGTAGGAGTCCCCGCGAAACCGCCAGTCAACGCCCAAAAGCATCTGGATCATCGGTGACAGGATCAGGATGGGGATCGTCAGAGCCAGTGAGATATAAAAACGGCGTTTAAAATCCTCGACCATCATGGCGTGATGATCATGATGTCCAGCTGAATCATGATCTGGATGCTCACCTGGATCATGATTCAGATGCCTTTCCTGATCATGATCTTGATTCAAAAGGTTTGAATCACCGGAATCATTTTTATCTGAGTGGCCGCCATGGTTTGAGTGGCCGCCATGGATTGAATGGTCTTCATGATCGTTACTGATCTCAGGATCTCCATGGCCTTCATCACTCACATGTTTTTTTTGCTCTCCATGTCCTGCGGGTTCTTCCTCTCCTGCGCTTCGTTTTTCTGAAGCCTCATGAATCATCCTGTGATTATGGGCAACTGGCTGATTGGTTTCCTCCGATGAATCGTGTTTCATAAACGCTCCTTTCATGTCTGAAACCGAAATCCATTGATACACAATGGCATGTCATGGTGTCGGCGTGTTTCGATTGTTACTTTTCACAACCTAATTATAGGCGAAACTCTTGTTGAAATCATGAAGGATCTGATAACAGGATGGAAACGAATTGCGGTAAAAATGAAAAAAGCCAATGGATCCGGCTGATGATGGATCAACGGGTCCATTGGCTGAATATTTTCAATGGGCGGAAAATGAAATGTTCTGTCGAAAATGATACGGCCGAAATGCATGAGCTGAGAGCAATGGAGCCTATTATCCCGATTCGCTGAGCCAGCGCCCGATTCCACATCTCGATCTTGTGCCCTGATCCCGAGATCGCACTTATTCCCTGCCTTTACTGATCAGAATGCTGTCTGTCTCAGCTTTGATCTGCTGACTGCGAAGCTGGCCGCAGGCCCCTTCGATGTCGGTGCCCATTTCGCGGCGGCGGATGCAGTTGACCCGATGCTTCATCAGAATGTCGAAGAACGCCCGCATGTCTTCATCCTGGCTGCGCCGGAAGCCGTGTTCGGCCACAGGGTTATAAGGGATCAGATTGACGTAGGCTTTTTTGCCCAGGGGATTCAGCAGTTCGGCCAGAGCCAGAGCGTGTTCCGGCTGATCATTGAGACCCCTGATCATAATGTATTCAAAGAATACCCGGTGATTGGTCATTTCGATATACTCCCTGACGGCTGACATCAGCTCTTCCAGAGGATAGGCATCATTGATCCGCATCAGTTGGGAGCGGATCTCGTTTGTGGGAGCATGCAGGGAAATGGCCAGACGGATCGGAATGCCTTCATGGGCAAACCGCCGGATCTTGGGGACCAGTCCGCTGGTGGAAACGGTGATGTGACTGGGTGTGATGCACAGCCCTTTCTGATCCGTGACGATGCGCAGGAAACGCATCACGGCGTCATAGTTATCAAAGGGCTCCCCGATCCCCATGATGGTGATATGGGTGACGCGGGTGCCAGGATCAGATTCCTTCAGCCAGCGGTTCACCTTCAGGATCTGTGATGTGATCTCCCCTGCTGTCAGATCGCGCTGCTTCGACAGCAGGCCGCTGGCGCAGAAACTGCAGCCAATGTTGCATCCCACCTGAGTCGTCACGCAGACCGATACCCCGTATTCCTGGTACATCAGGACGGTCTCGATGAGATGCCCGTCCGCCAGACGGAACAAAAACTTGGTGGTCCCATCCCCTGCCCGATGATGTGTCACCAGTTTCAGGGGATCAAAGCCGAAGTCATCATCCAGTTTTTGAATCAGGGCTGCCGACAGGTCGGTCATGGCCGAAAAATCAGAAACGGATGCCCGATACAACCAGGGCCAGATCAGTTCGGCGCGGGAGGGCCGTTCCCCTTTTCGGGTCAGCCATGCCCTGAGGTCTTCTTTTGTCATGCCATATATTGAAGGTTTCATATCTATCATTCTTTTCTCAGTTTATTTGTTCCGGTGTTTGATCTGATTGATCTTCCGACATAGTGATCTCAGAACACCATTTCGCGGAACATTCCATATTTTACCATAGAAGAGGATGTTTGTTTCGCCTCCCTGGTTTTGATGGTTTCACTCCATGATTCAGATCATGATTGTTGTTCAGATTTCGTTCCTGGTTTTGGAGTTTGAGCTCCACCACTCAGCGGCTATTATATCAGGAAAAAGACTCCGCCACGGATTTTTTCCCGCTGCGAAGTCTTCTGTTTTTTGGTTTAGGTCGTCTGGAATCCGGCTTATCTGGGCTTACCCGCCCCAGGGCAGGGTCAGATATTCCTTTTTCAGGCGGTCGTATTCGCGCTTGAAAATGGTCTCGTGGCCTTTTTCCCAGTCCGAGAGACGCTGAAGAAGTTTCTTCACGTTCTCGTCCTCCACCATGTCTTTGGCTTCCTCATAGAATTCCTTGAAATCGCGTTCGATGAGGTAGGCCATGCGCATGATCGTCACATCCGGGACATCGGATTCCACCAGGGTGGTATCCAGCGCCTCGGAACCCTGACGCTGCTGAAAAATATTGGACTCATCCCGCTGGAGGACCTCTTCATTGAGCTCGAACGCTTCCGGCGACTGGGTGTAGGCATCCAGTTCGGCTTTGATCAGCTCGTAGTGCTCCATTTCCACCGCAGCCAGTTCCCGGAACAGGGATGCCGTGGTGGGATCAGAGAACACTTCGGCCTTTTCCCGGAAGAAATTATGACCGTTGAGTTCCATGTCCAGTGCATATTTCAGGATGTTGATGACTTTCTGATCCATTAAATGACCTCCTTTTCCAGGCGGACGGCACAGACCTTTAATTCAGGGATCTTGGCAATGTCGTCAAGGGCTGTATTGGTCAGGACGTTGGCACCCTTTGCAAAGTGGAATGGCATAAAGATGACTTCATCTTCAATGATATCGGTGACGCGCACGGAGGTCGTGATCTTGCCGCGGCGGGTGGCCAGGCTGATCATGTCCCCGTCTTTCAGGCTGTGGCGTGAAGCCATGTCCGGTGCGATCTCCACGTAGGATTCCCCGGTCAGTTCATTGAGTCCTTCGGTCTTTCCGGTCATGCTCATGGTGTGGTACTGGTAAAGGATCCGGCCCGTGGTCAGGATGTATGGATATTCCGTATCCGTTGTCTCCATGGGATCCTGATATTCGATGGGCACCAGAAGGCCGTGGCCTCTGGCGATGCGTTCCTTGTGCAGGTATTTGGTCCCCGGGTGTTCCCTGGTCGGGCAGGGCCACTGGATGCCGACTTCATTGATCCGGCTGTAATCCATCCCGCGATAGGATGGGGTCACCTGGGCGATCTCATCAAAGATCTCACCGGGATGCTGATACTTTCTGTCATATCCCAGCCGATTCATGACATCCATGAAGATCTCCCAGTCCGGTTTGGCATTGCCTCTGGGTTTCACGGCGCGGCGGACGCGCTGGACCCTGCGTTCGGTGTTGGTAAAGGTGCCGTCCTTTTCGGCAAAGGAAACGGCCGGCAGGATGACGTCGGCAAACTCCGCCGTTTCCGTCATGAACAGGTCACTGACCACCAGGAACTCGCAATGGTCCAAAGCATGCTCAACGTGGGTGGTATCCGGATCGGATATGGCCGGATTTTCTCCGAAGACCCACAGCATCCGGACCTTGTCTTCGGTGACGCCATTCAGGATCTCGGATAACGTCAGACCGACTTTATCCGACAGCGGACGTCCCCAGTATTCTTCAAAGGCCATCCGGACAGCCGGTTTGATGACTTTCTGGTACCCCGGCAGATCCGCCGGCAGGCAGCCCATGTCACACGCTCCCTGGACGTTGTTCTGACCGCGCAGCGGGTTGATTCCGGCATTTTCCTTGCCGATGTTGCCCGTGATCAGCGCCAGATTCGACAGAGCCATGACGGCATGGGTCCCCTTGGAGTGCTGGGTGATGCCCATGGCATAGTAAATGCCGGCGGCATCAGCCTTGGCATAGATGTGGGCCGCTTTGACGATGTCATCGGCCGGAACGCCGGTGATGGCCGAGGCCTTCTCCGGGGTGTAGGCATCCAGGCTGACTTTGAGATCTTCAAAGTTGGCCGTGTG
>CAYYVR010000071.1:8705-12451 GCA_964475185.1 uncultured Clostridium sp.
GTGGAGGCATGTCAGAGACGGGCGCAATGATCCACATTGTTGGTGCCGATGACGGCACGGAGCATTTTCTGGAACAGATAGTTGTCTTCATTGGTGGCACGGGCCGAGGAGAATCCGGCGATGGCGTCAGGTCCCGATTCCGTCTTGATCTGAGTGATCTTCTGGGTGATGAGCCGATAGGCTTCATCCCAGGACGCTTCCTCCAGAACGCCGTTGCGTCGGATCAAAGGTGTCGTCAGACGATCCCCGTGATTGATGAAATTATAGGCAAAGCGCCCCTTGACACAGAGCAGCCCGTCATTGGGCACCGTATCAAAGGCCGGTTCGACGCCAACGACCTGGTCACCTTTGGTCAGAAGGTCCATCTGGCAGCCCACCCCGCAGAATCCGCAGGTGGTGCGGGTTCGCCTGATCTCCCAGCGGCGCAGCCCCTTCGGTTTTTCGATGAGGGCACCGGTGGGACAGACTGCCACACAGTTTCCGCAGGAAACACAGGGGGAATCTGCCAGCAAACCGCCGCCGGCAGCAGACACTTTGGCTTCAAAACCGCGGTCCTGATAGCCAATGGCATTGGTACACTGCAGTTCCTGACAGACGCGGACGCACTTGCCGCACAGGATGCATTTATCGGCATCGTAATCATAGAATTTATTGGAGGTATCGATGGGATACTGCTTGCGGGCTCCGTCGCGGAAGCTGCCGTCCTTCACATCGTACTCATAGCAGTAGTCCTGCAGATCGCAGGCGCCGGACTTTTCACAGGTCAGGCAGTCGTTGGGATGATTGGAGAACAACAGGTCCAGGACCTGCCGCCGTCCTTTGATGACGTGTTCATTGCGGGTGGTGACCTCCATGCCGTCCCGGACCTGAACGGTACAGGAGGTATCGAGGTGACCCTTGATCTCAACCAGACAGAGCCGGCAGGACCCCGTGGGGTTCAGCCGCTTGTCATGACAAAGTGTCGGTATATGGATGCCATTACGCTGGCAGACCTGGAGAACAGTCTCTCCGCGCTGCGCTTCGTATTGGACTCCGTCAATATTGATAAACATAGCTATTCTCCCTGTTGCGTGTCCGGTTCGAAACGTGCCAGCAGATCATCGATCTCCAGAGCTTCGGGCCAGCTGACTTCTTTGAAGCGGCGGCCGTCGGGGGTTTCTTCCTTGATGTATGCCTTGGGCAGCGTAGTATTGTAACGGGCTTCGGTGAACAGACGCCCCTTGAGGCAGAGCGGCCGTCCGTTGGTGGGCTTTCTGGGCCGTGCCACCCGGCGTCCGTTCTTTTCGAGGATGTCAAAGTTGCAGCCGTAATCACAGGATTTGCATTTGACAATGGCATGCGTGCCTTCCCAGCTTCGGATCCGGGCTTCGTAGGAGCGCCGGTCGATGAGGGCGCCCACCGGACAGATGACCACGCAGCGGTTGCAGGACACGCAGGTGGATTCTTCAAGGGTCTGGTTGGCATCCGCCGAGATCTGGGTGTGGAAACCGCGGCCGGCATAGCCAAGGACAGCCCGGTCGGGAATGGCGGCACAGGTGCGTACGCATTTGCCGCAGAGGATGCATTTGGATTCATCGCGCAGAATATAGGGCGATGACGTATCGGTCCAGCCGGGTTTGCCCGTGCCGCGCCGATCGCCGTCGTGGTCTCTGAACTTCACATCATAGCGATAGGCATATTCCTGAAGCAGGCATTCCCCGGCTGCTTCGCAGGTCAGACAGTCGTTGGGATGGTTATCCAGATAAAGACGCAGGATGTTCTTGCGGGTTTTCACCACCCGCTCGGATTCCGTATGCACGACCATGCCGTTGCGGACCGCTGTGGAACAGCTGGTCTCCAGGCCATGGCGGCCTTCGATCTCAACCAGGCACATCCGGCAGGAGCCGTCAATGGGCAGGTTTTTATCATAACAGAGCGCCGGGATGTCGATGCCAAGGTCTCTGCACACTTCGATGAGCATGGTGCCTTCTCTGGCCTCGACGGGCTGTCCGTTGATCGTTAAATGTACCATATTCCCCTCCCTACTTCAGTATGACCGCGCCGACGGGACAGACTTCAGCACAGGTCCCGCACTTGATGCAGGCGTCCTGGTTGATGACATGAAGTTCCCTGACGTTGCCGGAAATACAGGAGACCGGACAGTTGCGGGCACACTTGGTGCAGCCGATGCACTGATCGGTGATGAAGAATGTGGTGAGTTCGGTGCAGACGCCGGCGGGACATTTTTTGTCCACGACATGGGCGTGATATTCATCGGCGAAGTTCGCCAGAGTCGAGAACACCGGGTTGGGGGCTGATTCCCCCAGACCGCACAGAGAGGCATGGGCCACGGTGTCCGCCAGATCGCGCAGCGTATCCAGGTCCTCCAGGACGGCTTTGCCTTCGGTGATCTTTTCAAGGATCTCCAGCATCCGCTTGGTGCCTTCACGGCAGGGGGTGCACTTTCCGCAGGATTCTTCGACGATGAAGTCCATGTAGAAGCGGGAAACGTCCACCATGCAGGTATGGTCATCCATGACGATCATTCCGCCGGACCCCATCATGGAACCGATGGCCGTCAGATTGTCAAAATCGATGGGTGTATCCAGATGAGCTGCTGTGATGCATCCGCCGGAGGGTCCTCCGGTCTGGACTGCCTTGAACTTTCTGCCATGGGGGATGCCGCCGCCGATCTCAAAGATGATCTGACGCAGGGTCGTTCCCATGGGCACTTCCACAAGACCCACGTTCTGGATGTTTCCGCCCAGTGCAAAGACCTTGGTGCCGGGACTTTTTTCCGTTCCGATGGATCGGAACCAGTCGGCGCCCTTTAAGATGATGGGCGCCACATTGGCATAGGTTTCCACGTTATTGAGGACGGTGGGCTTGAGCCAGAGTCCTGCCTGGGCCATTCTCGGCGGTTTGACCCGGGGCATGCCGCGCTTGCCTTCGATGGACTGCACCAGGGCTGTGCCCTCGCCGCAGACAAAGGCGCCGGCCCCCAGCCGCAGTTCCAGTTCAAAATTGAAGCCGGTGCCGAAGATGTTCTGACCCAGAAGGCCATATTCCTTGGCGGCGGCAATGGCCTCGTTGAGGCGGTGGACTGCGCCGGGATACTCTGCCCGGACATAAATGTACCCCTGATCGGAGCCCACGGCATAGCCATTGATGATCATGGCTTCAATGACCGAGTGCGGGTCGCCTTCCAGGACGGAACGGTCCATGAACGCGCCTGGGTCTCCTTCGTCGGCGTTGCAGACGACGTATTTTTTATCACTCTCAGACTGACGGGTATACTTCCACTTCAGACCGGCGGAGAAACCGGCACCGCCGCGGCCGCGCAGACCGGAGCGTTCCACTTCTTCGATCACTTCATCCGGTGTCATCTGGGTCAGGGCTTTGTACAAAGCCTGATACCCATCCATGGCGATGTATTCATCCAGGGATTCGGGATTGATGAGACCTGCATTGCGCAGAACGATCTTCTTCTGATATTTGTAGAAGGGCGCCTCCTCCAGCGGAAGGAACTTATCATCCAGGACATTTTCCGGATAGATGTAATCGCGAACGGGATTGCCGCCCACGAGATGTTCTTCAAAGATCCGGTCGACATGTTCCGGCTTGATGCGGGAATAGAAGGTCGCTTCCGGATAGACCACCAGGATCGGACCCGCGGCGCAGAAGCCGAAGCATCCGGTGCGTTTGATGCTGATCTCTTTTTCCAGACCATGTTCTTTGACCAGGGCCTGGAGCCGTTCCATGACCTT
>CAYYVR010000072.1:0-10926 GCA_964475185.1 uncultured Clostridium sp.
AAAATTTTTGACCATCATAAAATAAAGCACCCTCTGCTCCCATGGTCATCATTATGTAAGGACAACCTAACTTATTGATTTGTAGTGCTAATGATTTTAAATCTTCTACTTTCTCTCCGGAACAGGATAAAAATAAAAAATCAACAAGAGGCGCAATCCGAGCCAATCTTTTCTCATCCTGCCATTGGGTGGAAATATCATAGGAAATCAAGAGATCCTGGGACTTAAGTTTTTTTAGTTCTTCATCGAAATAACTGTTATTACTAGTGTGAACCAGATCAAATTGTCTGATATATTCCAAGTCATCATCCGATAAAATTAAAGGGTACTTTTTTAATACACCTCCCTTGTTACTTTTAACAAATATTCGATCTCCATTCACAAGATTCACTTCTGCATATCCATTTTCACCATTGGCATATCGGCTAAATGAATAGTCCACTCCAATAATATCAAGTTCATTTTGCACATATTGGGCTGTCTCATCACTTCCGAATACACCAATGTATGCTGCTTCCTGGCCATCCATAGCAGCAAATGCTGCTACATTTAAAGCCTGCCCACCTGGGAACATTTGTCCAAGATTAAGATACCTGTCACATACATTATCCCCAATTCCTATCAATTTCATTTATTGAGCTCCATAACATTACTTATATAAACTTATATAAGTAATGATAAACGTTTAGATTTTAAAGGTCAACACAAAAGTTTGTTTTTTGACTTAGAATACACAAAAAATTTTGGTTTTCATTGGTATATTAATAATATCCACTTATCTCTCGGGTTAATTTAAGGTAACTCCTGAAAATCCATAAAAGGTTTTTTTTACGAACACTTGCATAGTATTTAATTCTAATCGAGGGAAGCTACCACCGAAAAAAATCACTTTGAATCCGGAAACAGTCGCTAATAATATTTTCAGACTTTATTTTTCTGACGTCTCGACTTTTCGCAGGATTGTCCATCTGGCCCGCCAACAATGGTTTGCTCTCGCTCCGCTCCCAACACCGCCATCAGCTTCTTTCAGACCCCACCGTTGCCAGTGACGCCCTTGCTTACAGCTTGTCTTCCCATTAGGTAGGTGACAGGGTTTCTTTCAACCCATCTGCTCGGCAACATGCCCCGCATACGGAAAACCGCAGATCGGTTTTGATCTGCGGTTGAAAGCAACTACTATTTCCGGGAAACTGTTATTCTTTTTCGTTGTCCTATTAACGGGATAAACACCAAGATTACGGAGGTGGTTCTATTTGATTATTATTTTTGCTTACTGTATTTTTGATGTTCCAGTCAACGTTTCAATGCTGATAAGACTTCACTCTTTATCTTGCGCCGAAAAGGTGCATCATTTATTGATGAACAGGCGAAGGGCCTCATCCCGTGTATAGATCTCCCGTTCCACCAGCTTGTCGATGACTTCCGTGGATATGCTGACGTTGCGTGTCACCGGGAGCTTCAGATCCAGGAGTTTGACGGACTCCACGGGATGATCGGTGATCTTGACGGTGGTGTTGGGGGCATCGATCATATCAAACTGATAGAAGATATCGTTGCCTTCATTGTAAATGGTCTGCTTCTGCACCTGATTGTAGGCAGCCGCTTTATTCTGGTTGAAGAGGCTGGAGAAGCGGATGTCGTCATTGCGGAACTCCGTGAAATTAAAGAGCGAGGCAAATCCGATGGGGATCAGGATCAGCATGAGGAGCCCTGCGGTGCGGAGCGGATTGGATGGCTTCTGCTGAGCCTGCTGCTTTGACAGCCGCTCTTCCTTGCGCTTGGTAAAGAAGGTGGAGAATACCAGGATCAGCCCGAGGATGCCCAAAAGGATCTCCACGATGCCGGCCCGGGGTCCGAAGATGCCGGAGGCGGGACTGAAGATCAGAGAGTTATCCTGAGTCTTGAAGATCATTTCCTGCAGCTGAGGCGCAAAAAAGTACAGCAGCAATGCGATGACTGCAAAGATCAGTCCGCCGATGAAGTTATTTTTGATCCGCCGGTTGCGCCGTTCCAGATCCGTGGTCGGTTTGGCGGTCCGTGGTTCTTTGATTTCCTGGGAGGCCATGGCAGCATAGTCTTTTTCCCGGACCATCCGGGCTGCCGTGGTCTCTGTGGAGTCATCCTCGCCCAAAAGGCGCATGGGGGCCTCGCGGGTGGATTCCTCCGCCAAAAGCGCATCTTTTTCTTCATCAAAGCGCGGCGGCTGATTGACCCGGGCTCCGGCCACGGGCTCCACGCCGTCGGGTTCGCGGTTGATGAACTTACGGAAAAACCCGCCGCCGCTCTCGTGTTCGGCTGCGGCATCGTCTTTCTGTTCCGCCTGATGAGCTGTTTCTTCGCGCCCTGCAGCTTCCGTTTCGCTTCCCGGTGTCTGGTCCGGCTCATCACGCTCAGCCGCCTGGGCATATGGTTTGGAGGGCGCAGCTCCGGGCGCCGGCGCCTCTGAGAAATCCTCTTCCCCGAGAACGACCTTGCGTTTTCCCCTCATGGGATCATAGGGATCCTGATCCCTGAAAACATCTTTTTTCTCTTCGTTGGCCATAGTGCACTCCTTCTTTTGACATGATCCATATCCGATGATGATCGAACCTTGTGACTGCAATCATGATTAAAAATTACTATTACTGCTATTTTACTCCAAAATGGCCTGATTTCCCGTTAACAGGGGACAATTCCCTGATATTTTGCCAATTATTAATAGCTAATCTATAATCAGATCAGGAGGTGATCCTTTGTATCACGGAAAAAAAGTTACGCTGCGGGCCATGCGGCCTCAGGATTTACCATACATCATGGAATACGTCAACGATTATGAGACCTATTCCTCCTTCACCGATTCGGCGCCGATGCCCAAAACGGAAGCGTTTCAGACGCTGTGGATGGAGCATGCCACCCGGGAGGATCTCATCACCTTTGCCATTGCCGACCGGACCACGGACGAATTCCTCGGGACCATCCAGCTCCGGGACATCAACCGGGCCTGCCACCGGTCCCTGTTCTCCATCATCCTCCGGCCCGACACCCGGGGCAAGGGCTACGGTACCGATGCCCTGCGCGTTCTGCTCCAGTTCGCTTTTTCCGAACTGAATCTCCATAAAGTCACCCTGACGGTGTACGAAGGCAACGAAGGCGGCAAACGTCTCTATGAGAAGTGCGGCTTTCAGTACGAAGGACGGCTGCGCCAGCAGGTCTATCGCCAGGGCCATTATCACAACCAGCTGGTTTACAGCATTCTCGAACGGGAATTCGGAGGGATCTAGATGCTGACAGGAAAACTGACCCAACTGAGAGAATACCGCGAAGAGGACCTGCCCACCCTGACGGCCATGCTCAATGACGAAGAGGCCCGCTCTAATACGATCCGCGGCGTGGTCACGCCCATGACCGCGGCCATGGTGCGCAGGCACTTTGAAACCGGCGAGGACCCGTCCTACTTCCACTATATGATCACCAATCAGTCCGGTGAACTCATCGGGTTCATCGAGCTGGAGAATCTGTTCAAAGACCGGCACTGCCACATCACATTCCAGATCAAACCCGGCGAACAGGGCAAAGGCTACGGCAGCGATGCCCTGGACCTGATCCTGCGGATGGTGTTTCTGGAGATGAACATGAACAAGTGTTCCACCACCATCCTCGCCTTCAACCACGCCGCCCTTGCCATCCTCACCAACGCCGGCTTTATAAAGGAAGCCGTCCTGCGTGATGATGTCTACCGCAGCGGCACCTATCATGACGCTTATGTCATGGGGCTTCTCCGCGAGGAATACCGAAACGCGCAGCCGACCCCTTAAGCCCTGTGATGGCTGCCCGTCTCATGGATCCTCCATCCACTCAGATGCCCGGGATCCCGTCAAAGAGGTTATCGTTAAAAATACGGTAAGGATGTGAATGATGGATCTGCTCTTCGACCTCATCCTGGAGGCGGTCTCCACTTTATTCGGTGAGTCGTTCATGGAACGAGCGCTCCGGCGCATCCGGCGAGTCCGGCATCCGATCCTGCGCGTGATCCTGATCCCGCTCTCGATCATGGCCGCCGTCGGTCTGGGCGTCGCCCTCGGGCTTTTGGCCCTGTTATCACTGGGACTGCTTCTCCATACGCTGGGTCTGCTCTGACCCCATGGCGGAACCCCCTGCAAATAAAGACGAACAACGCCGGACACAGCATTTGATTGATGCAGTGTCCGGCGTTATCCGCCTTGCAGTTTACGCCCCGGATCCGATCCCAATAAATGGATCTGATTCACCGGGGATCGAAATGACGAAAAATGACGAAAAATGACAAAAAAAAATAAGAGCAGTGGGGGAAACTGCTCTTTCAAGGGAAAATGTACTAATCGTGTAAAAGGGGGAAATATGAAAATATCAGTTGTGCGAACTGTCATCTTCTGTAGTTCTAATATACCACAGCTTCAGACTAAATGATAGTCATTATCATTAACAATCTGTGAATTAGTTGTTTCCAATTGATTCAGATCAACTGAGCACCCCTCCAGCCCGCTCCGATGAGCCCGTGCCCTGCCGGGCCGCTCTTCCTGCCCGGTCCCCTGCGGTGGGCTCTGAAGTCTGCACGCCGGATCCTGCTGTGCGTTTTCGGTTTCCGGTTCTGCCTCAGGTCAGGGTGTCCTGCCGAAAGGCCGTATTGCGCATCATGATGCGCGTCGCCAGCCCCACCCAGATGATACTGGCCAGCCAGCCGCCGATGATATCCGTGGGGTAATGGACCCCCAGATACAGGCGGGAAAAGCCGATGGCCAGCACATAGAGAATCCCCAGGATCAGTGCAGGGATCCGCAGACGGGAGTTGTAGACCAATACGATCAGGGTCAGGGCGATGGCCATGCTGATCATGGCGTGCCCGGAGGGAAACGAGTAGGATTCCTCCTCCACCAGAAGGGTCCAGAGGTCCGGCCGCGCCCTCTGAAAATAGAGTTTCAGAGCCGTATTGACCAGGAACGTCCCGCCCAGGGTCAGGAGCACGTAGATGCTGTTGTACTTCTCTTTGCGGTAGATGAAAAATGCAAACAGCAGCAATGCCGCGATGGGAATAAAGATGGGACCGGCCAGATCCGTCAGGAGCAGCACCATCCGGTCCAATCCCGGGGTCGAGTGGTCATTGATGGCTTTCAGAACCGCAATGTCCAGGGTCATGGTGGACTCTTCCATCACCTCTTCTGCCAGTTCGGTGAAGGCAAAGGCCAGCAGGAAGAAAATCCCGTAGCTGATGATGAGCTTGATCCACGTCTTCCGGTCCACCGCCTGTCTTTTGTCAGACTTGCCACTCTGATCACCAGACTGATCGCCGGACTGTTTGCCGGTCTGATCATCGGCCTGATCAATGGCCTGATCATTGGACTGAATTGGATCTTCATTCATGTGCTGATCGTTATTTTGCTCGTTTTTTTGCCCGTTATTTTGATTTTGACTCTGATGTTCCGGATGATCTGTTGGATGATTCATAAGTGATCCTCTGTGTTTGTCATTCGATGTGCGATTGCCGGTGCTTCCGATCCGTCCCCGCCTCATGCGGTGTTGAACCATATGCTTTGTGTGATCTGGATTGGTTATAGGGGATTAACCTTATTGTAACCAAAGTCCGGGCAAATGAGAATATCCTTAAAAGGAACACAGCGTCCGGGGTCTTTTGGATCCCCATGACTTTAGCTGTGATGAGAATTGCTGTTTATAAATCTCTGGCAGGATTCTGCCGATATACCAACCTGCAAGGGAGGGGAACCTTATGACATCACGAATCAAATCAACCATCGCGGTGGGGCTCATCATGGCTTCACTGACGATCAGCGGCTGTACGGCACCCGGACCGGGAACCACCACGCCGGCCGATACAACGGCCGCTGACACCGCAGCACCGGATACGACAGCCCCTGACACCACTGCGCCTGTTACCACTGCACCCCAAACCAGTCCTGCGACCACCGGAGGTCAGAACGTGAACTATCAGATTCTTATGCGAACCCCTGAGGGGTTAAAAAATTCCATTGAAGCACTGAAAAAAGACCGGGGCTACTTCTATTTCGAGGAAGAGAAGATCCTTGTGGTCTTAATGGGTGAGCGGGCTACGGGAGGCTATGCCCTGTCCCTGGATCAGATTAGCGCCGAGGACACCACCCTGTTTGTCAGCGTCGTCGAAAAATCACCCAAACCCGGTGATATCGTGACCCAGGCATTCACCTATCCCATGCTGATCCTTCAGCTGGAGGATGATTTCTCAGACTTTCAGATCAAAAATCAGCTGGGTGACCTCTTTCAGCCAGCCGAAGGTAATCTGAGATAGCCCCCTCCATTGAAATGCGATATCAATAAACAACGGATCATGGTGTTGCCATCTCATTGGATGCCGCCGGATCAGATGGGTTGGACCGATGAATTAAACCCATGAATTAACCCCATGAATGGAACAGCGGAAGGGATGCTTATGTTAAGAGTCCCTTCCGCTTATTTTCTTTCTGCGATGGCGTCGAGCCTTCTTACCGAATGGGTCATCATTGGATCAATCATTCCCGACTGAATCGGATGAGCTTCATATCAGGTTAAGCCCTGTTTCCTGAGGAAGCTCTTTTCGGACATCTCTGTTCGCCATGGGTTATAATGAAATCATGATACTGATCACATCAAACCGCAGCACAAATCAGGTCTTCCTGAATCTGGTACGATCTCATAGCAGCGTATAGCAATAAGTCAGATAAAGAGTCAGTTAAAAAGTCGGATCAGGATCATACAGGGAGCTGTCAGACAAACAGGCCTGCGAACAGAAAAAGCGAAAATAATACGGAGGCATATATGGTTAAATTTGCAGAACGCATGAACACAATGGAGGGGGCAGCCAACGCGATCCGGGATGCCTTTGCCGCCCAGGGCAGTCCCGGGGCGATCTCACTGACCCTGGGCGGGGTCGCTGCAGAGTGTCTGCCCGTGGATCAGATCCGTGCCATCGTCGATGATGTCATGCGCTTTGACGGGCAGGGTCCCGAGATCCTCTCCTATGGCCCGGTCCAGGGCGTCCTTTCCCTGCGGGAAGTCATCGCCAGGGATCTTCTGGCGCCCAAGGGCGTGACGGCAGATGCAGATGAACTGCTGATCCTGACGGGGGGTCTGGAAGCCATGAATCTGATGTGTCAGCTCTACATCGAGCCTGGCGATGTCATCCTGGTCGAGTCCCCGACGTTCTTCCATTCCATTGAGATCTTCCGGATGTTTGAGGCGACTCTGATTCCGGTGGAAATGGACGATGAGGGGATGATCGTGGAGGATCTGGAACAGAAGATCCGGGAACACCATCCGAAAATGGTCTATGTCATCCCTACGTTTCAGAATCCCACGGGGATCACGCTGTCCCTGGAACGCCGCAAAAAAATCGCTGCGCTGGGCAGTCAGTATGATGTGATCATCCTGGAGGATGATCCCTACCGCGATATCCGCTATGACGGCGAGGACCTGCCGCCCATCAAAGCCTTCGACACCACCGGCCACACGGTACTGGCCAACAGCTTTTCCAAGATCGTATCCCCCGGCCTGCGCATCGGCTATATCGCGGCTGCAAAGCCCATCATCGAAAAACTGTGCGATGCCAAATCGGCGACCAATTCCCACACCGCCCTCCTGCCTCAGGTGATCTGCGCAGAATTCTTCCGGCAGGGGTACTTCCCGGCGCACCATAAAAACCTCTGCGATGTTCACCGCCTGCGCAGGGATGCCATGATCCGGGGCATCGATGAGTTTTTCCCCGCCGGCACCAAACGGACCCATCCCCAGGGCGGTCTCTTTGCCTGGGTGGAACTGCCCGAAGGGTACAACACCCGCAGCCTGCTGGCCCAATCCGCCGGGGATCCGGCGATCAATGTCCTTTTCGTCACCGGCGAAGCCTTTTATGCCGAAGGCAATGGCAAGGGCAGCAACTGCATGCGGCTGAGTTTCGGAGCCACTCCCCCGGATCAGATCCGGGAAGCCATGGAGCGCCTGGGCCTACTGCTCGGGCGGGAACACCCCTCTGCTCCCCAGGGCAAAAAGGTCTGAAATCTAAGAGGCTGATCCTAAGTGGATCCAAGAAAATCAGAATGCCATTACCGGCAGTCAAATTCCGGCCCATCCGGCGAAAAGGATCCGTTTGACCGTGGAATACGGCAAACGAATCCTTTTCTTTGTTTCGAGCGCTCAAAGATCGGGGATACTGCACCCACTGATCAGCTGCCTGATTCAGGCAGTGAAATCACCGGCATCTAAAATTCTTCGACGATATCATAGCTCAGGCCATTCCAGATGGCGGGTTTGGTGGGGCCGGTGTGGAGCTGGGCGATGAAGTCTTTCAGGTTGTTGACCTTTTCGGGAAGCCAGGTGGCGAATTTGCCGATCTGACCCAGGGTATGGGCATCACTGGCGCCGATGGGCTTCAGGCCCAGTTCTTTGCAGTAGCGCAGTGCCTTGCGGTTGGCTTCCAGGGATGTGCTGCCGTTGAGGACTTCCACGCCGTGAAGGTCGCGGACATCGAGGAGATGCTCCTCCAGGCCGCGGTTGTTGCTGCGGAAGGGATGGCAGGATACGCTGAAGCCGCCGGCAGCTTTGACATGGTCGATGAACTCCTGGGCGGTGGTCCGTACCGCAGGGTAAGTATCGATGCCCCAGGCGGTGATGTCGCCGCGCAGGGTGAAGAACTCGATGCCGACAAAAATCGGGAAGCCGACTTTTTTCGAGTACTCTTCCGCATATTCGCGAAGTCCCATGCTGTCATGGTCAGTGATGCAGACGGCATCCAGCCCCCGCTGTCTGGCTACGGTGACGATCTGGTTCAGATCGATGAAACTGTCGCTGGAATGAGTGATCTCATGAAGGTGCATATCGATGAGCATGGAAACTACCTCCTGCAGGCATACCGGCCTGTTTCTTTCGATTATTAGTGTGGTTATCTACTTTTCCGTCTTTTTTCTTTATGATCCTCCTGACTGAACAGGTTTGCGGATTTTTTACTTTTTAATGATCTTCATCAGCGTCCCCGCCTGATCCCAGACCAGTTCGTCCATGTGGAGAAACTCGCGGACAAAGTCACTGGCGGGATGAGCCAGGATGTTTTCGGGGGTATCGAACTGGATGAGTTTGCCCTGTTCCATGATGGCCATCTGGTCGGAGATGACCAGGGCTTCTTCCTGATCATGGGTGACAAAGACCATGGTCATGTTCAGTTCCCGCTGGATCTTTTTCAGTTCCGCCCGCAGCTTGACCCGCAGAGCGGCATCCAGGTTGGAGAAGGGTTCATCCAGCAGACAGACTTTGGGTTCCACGATGAGGGCGCGGGCCAGGGCAACGCGCTGCTGCTGACCGCCGCTGATCTCATGGATCCGCGCATCAGAATGGTCGGTGAGCCCCACCAGGTCCAGATAGCGGCGGCCTTTGGCGATGGCCTCCCGTTTGCTGTATTTTCTGAACTTCAGGCCGTAGATCACGTTCTCCAGCACGGACATGTGGGTGAACAGGCTGTAGGCCTGGAAAACCGTGCTGACAGGCCGCTCTTCCGGCGGCAGCTGCGTGATGTCCTGGCCATCCAGACGGATGGTGCCGCCGTCGGGGCTCAGAAAGCCCCCCACCATATTCAGGGTGGTGGTCTTCCCGCAGCCGGAGGCCCCCAGGATGCACAGGAGTTTGCCCTGCTCCAGGGACAGGGACAGGTCACTGACCACGGCCTTGTCTCCGAACTGCTTATAGAGATTTTTCAATTCCAGATACACGGAAGACCGCCTCCTTTCGGGTAAAGAAATATGCCAGTCCCTCGACGAGGAGGACGATGACGATGATGAGGGACGCAATGAGCGATGCCATGGCATATTCTCCGGAGTAGACGGCATCAAAGAGCTTGAAGACCGCCAGCTTGCGGCTGGGATTGATCAGGAAAATAATGGCGCCGGCTGTGGTCATGCTGCTGGAGAAGTTATAGACGAAGGAGCTCAAAAATGCCGGCCGCATGCTGGGCAGAATGACATCCCGCAGGATGGCGAATTGTCCTCCCCCCAGATCCCTGGCGGCCCGTTCCATGGATACGGGGATCTGCGTCAGGGCCGCTGAGCAAATTTTGGTGGTGGTGGGCAGCTGCTTGAAGAGCATGTTGACGATGACGATGAAAGCCGTTCCCGTGAGCTTCAGCGGTGTCTGATTGAAAGCGAGGATGTAGCCGATCCCGAAACTGACCCCCGGGATCATATAGGGCAGCGTGGACAGGGCATCGATGACATCATGGCCGAAGATCTTGCGCCGGTCCATATAATAGGCAAAGAGCATGGCGAACAGCGTCCCGACCAGAGATACGACGAGGGCGTACTGAACGCTTCGAACCATGGTGGCGGTGTCGATGCGGAGGAGTTCCTCCAGGTAGCGGGTGGTGAAGGCATAGCCAGTCCGGCTGTTGCGCAGAAAGCCGGACAGAAAAATGGTGACATACTGCAGGATCATCATAATGAAGAAGATCAGGCTTCCCCCGATGGCCGTCAGTCCCAGAGGGCCGGCCCTGTGCAGGGGCATCTCCAGCTGTTCCTGTCTGCCCCGTCCGGACTGGCTCAGCAGTTCCGATCGGCGCATCAGGCGACGGTAGAAAAAGAAGGCGGCCACCGAGGGCACCAACAGGAACATGTTCATGGCGGAGGCTTTCTCGAGATTGGAGTACCCGGTGAACTGGAGATAGATCTCGGCCGCGATGGTGCTGAACCGTCCGCCGATGATGATGGGGGTGCCGAAATCCGCCAGGGAGCGGACAAAGGTCAAGAGAAGGCTCACCAGGATCCCCGGGCGGATCAGGGGCAGAACAATATCTTTCAGGACGGCTCCGGAGCGGGCCCCCAGGTCCCTGGCCGAGCGCAGGGCGTTGCCGTCGATCTTGGTGAGCAGACCGTTGAGAAACAGGGCATTGAGGGGCGCAAAGGAAAT
>CAYYVR010000072.1:11026-12332 GCA_964475185.1 uncultured Clostridium sp.
AGACCTCCGACGCGAAAAAGGGTATCGTGTGATACCCTCTTCGACTGGTCGGTAGCAGGCCGATTATTCATCCGCTGCTTTGTCGCCCATCAGTGCTTCAAACTTCTCCAGGATCTGGGTCCGCTGGGAGCCGAACAGGGACAGGTCTTCCTGCATCAGGATGGCGCTGTCATAGCCCAGTTCAACGCCTTCCAGGGAAGGCTTGACCAGCTTGATGCCGTCCTTCTTGTCGATCTCAGCCAGGGTCTTCAGGTGCTCATCGTTGCTGAAGAGCCATTCCACGAAATATTTGGCTGCTTCGACATTTTCAGAATTCCTGAATACAGCCACCCCTTCCGGGACCCATGGGATCCCGTCGGTGGGATACACGATGGAGACCGGATATTCCGCAGTCAGGGCTTCAACGCCGCGGTCGATGTAGGAGATCCCGATGGCAAACTCATCGGCGATGGTTTTGTTGAGGGGATCCGATCCGCGCTTGCCGTAGTAGGCGACATTCTTGTTAAGATCTTCAAAGTACTTCCAGCCGGCTTCTTCGCCCATGGTCTGGAGCAGTGCGTTGACCACGGCATAGTTGGTTCCGGATACGGCCGGGTTGGACATGATGACTTCCCCTTCGTATTCCGGCTTCAGCAGATCTGCCCAGGCCTGGGGCGCTTCCAGATTCAGCTCTTCCAGTAGTTTGTCATTGACGAGGAATCCGACAATGGTCATCCCCTTGGAGAACCAGTAGCCTTCATCATCCCGGAAGTCTTCGGCCAGCTCGGAGAACGCGTCGAACTGGACCGGCTCGAGGAGATCATCCTCCTTGGCTGACATAAAGGCATCGATGCCGCCGCCAAACCAGAGGTCAGCCGACGGTGTCCCGCCTTCGGCGCGCAGCTTGGAGAGTACCTCACCCGAGGACATGGAAAGCAGCTCCACATTGACGCCGGTGTCTTCTGTAAACTGATTGAACAGTGTCACGTAATCTTCACTGGTTGCGACCACTTTCATGGTTCCGGACAGTTCGGGGCCTGTTCCCGCTGTGGTGGTGACAGGCTCTGTACCTGCCGTTGTCGTGGTACCGCCATCATTGGCACAGGCTGCCAGTGAGAACATCATGGTCATTGCCATCAGGGCTGAGAATATCTTTTTCATCATTTTCACCTTTCCTTACACATAATCCTGGCTCTTATTTCATTAAGAATCAGACCTAAGATTAACACAGATACGGTTCTAAAACAATTATATTTAATAAAGACTTTATATTCGGATTATTCCGTATTGTATATTTCTTTTACACTACTTAACGATAATATACTAT
>CAYYVR010000073.1:0-10351 GCA_964475185.1 uncultured Clostridium sp.
AGGTCAAGACCGACATGAAACTGGGCATCCCCGAAGAGCTCTTCAACATCAGGGAGTACATGACCAAACTCGAGGAATTCGAAGACATGACCTACGACATCAAACGGCTGCGCATGGCGCTGCCTGAAGGCGAGACCATCAGTTTCAAGGCCGGTCAGTTCATGCAGTTCTATACCAAGCCCTACGGGAAGGTCAAAGAAGAAGTATTCAGAGCCTACTCCATCTCCTCGCCGCCCCAGGACGACAAGCATGTCGAACTGGTGATCCGAAAAGTCCCGGAGGGCCTGTGCACGACCTACGTCCATGAGCACCTCCAGGAAGGGGATGAGGTCCGCCTGTCCGGACCCTACGGCGACTTCTACTACCGGGGCAACTGCGACACCATGATCATGGTGGCCGCCGGATCGGGCCTTGCGCCCATGCGCTCCCTGGTCTATGACAATCTGCACAAAAAAGTGCCGGTGGATATGGTGTTCTATTTCGGAGCCAGATCACAGGATGACCTCTACTACGTTGAGGAATTCACCAAACTGGCAGAAGAAAATGAGAATTTCACCTTTATTCCGACGCTGTCACGGCCGGACGACGGCTGGACCGGGGAGAAGGGCCGGGTAACGGATCTTCTCGACCGCGATCTGGAAGACGGTACCGGTGCCGAGGGCAAGGAGGCTTATCTGTGCGGATCGCCCGGATTCCTGAAGTCCGTTAATGATGTACTGATGAAAAAGGGCTTTGACAAAGAGACCCAGATCTTCTACGACGAATTCTAGGAGGGATCCCATGAAAGAAAAACCAGATGCCAGACACATTCACGAAGATATGCAGCCCGGCCGGCTGAGCCTGGACGGATACACCGGAGAGGACAGCCGTTCCCTGGAGGCCATCATCAATGACGACCAGATCATCCTCAGAGACCTGAACCTCACCGCAGAGGCCATGGGCAAATTCATGCGCCGGCTCACCCGGGCCGGCATGGAGGCTCAGGGGGAACCCGTCGTCTTTGAAGGCTTTGAAGTGGAAGTCACTGAATACATGGGCTGGATCCCCTGTCCCTTCAAAGATAACCGCAAATTCGGCAAGCGCATCACCAATGTCACCAATCTCACCACCGGGGAGCATCTGAGCTGGACCGATGTGGGGATCCACCTGATCAAGGATCACGGATTCTTCCAGGGCGTGGGCTCGCCTTTCCGCCTGGAACCGGCCCATCTGGCAGCTTTTCTCAATATGGATCAGCAGGGATCTGAAGAGCCTGCGCCATCAGCTGAATAACATCATAACGCCAGCGTGACAAAGGCGAGGGATCCCCTCGTTACACCCATCGACCATGGATCACAAGACAGTCAAAGTTCCCGGGAGGAACTTTGACTGTCTTGTTTTGTTGATGCGGATCCATCGAAAACCCATCCAGGTGAGCTTTTTTGAGCCGTGAATTTGGAAGCGGGGGATGAGGCGGGTCGCGGGGGTGTGATTTTTTTTCTGCATAAATGCTGAAGGTACCGGGAGGTCATGTTAGGGTCGGGTTAAACAAAATAGAGATATAGTGATAAATCAATAAATATAACAGTGTAATTTTATGGATAAATTAATTTTTTATTTGGGGTTGTATTGGATTCGATTCACATATATAATCACAACTAATGAATATAAATGCAATCATGAAGAGAAAAATGTCAGGGAACGTTTCCAGAGAGCTGATGGAGGGTGTGAATCAGCAGCAGTCCGACATGTAATACTGGCTTCATGGCAGTCTGACTGAAAACCAAGGTGAGTAGGACAGAACGGTGCCGCCGTTAAAGGGATACCGGATGATTGTCCGGGAATGAGGCAGTATTTTACTGTGAATTAGGGTGGTAACACGAAGCGGATCCTTCGTCCCTATGGTTCTGACCATAGGAACGGGGGTATTTTATTTTTTTGAGGGAGGACAAGGGAAATGGGGAAACGAATTCACTTTTTTGATACGACATTACGTGACGGGGAACAGTCACCGGGCTGCAGCATGAACAAGCGGGAAAAATTGCTGCTGGCAAAACAGCTTGAGAAGATGGGGGTGGATGTCATTGAGGCCGGATTTGCCGCAGCTTCATCAGGTGACTTCGAATCGGTCAGGCTCATCGCCGATGAGATCCGCCACGCCACAGTTGCGGTGCTGGCCCGAACGGTGAAGGGGGACATCGACGATGCCTGGGCGGCGGTCCGGGGCGCAGCTCATCCGCGGATCCATACGTTCATCGCCACCTCGCCCATCCACATGGAGTATAAACTGAAGATGCAACCGCAGGAGGTCCGGGAGCGGGCCGTTGCCATGGTGGCATATGCCGCATCCCTGTGCCCGGAGGTGGAGTTCTCGGCGGAGGATGCCACCCGCAGCGATGTGGATTTCCTGGCGCAGATCTTTGATGAAGTCATTGAAGCCGGGGCCACCATCATCAATATTCCGGATACGGTGGGCTACACAACACCGGATGAGTACTATCGTTTCATCAAAGCGATCCGCGAAAAATCCAGACTTCTGGATACCGTGGAGATCTCGGTCCACTGTCATGATGATCTGGGTCTGGCCGTTGCCAACAGCATTGCCGCCATCAGGGCCGGCGCCACTCAGGTGGAATGCACGGTGAATGGCATCGGGGAGCGGGCAGGCAATGCAGCGCTGGAAGAGGTAGCCATGATCCTGAGCCTGCGCCGGGATGAGATGGATGCTGAAACAGGGATCATCACGGAAGAGATCACCCGGACCAGCAATCTGCTGACCAGTATCACCGGAGTCCACGTTCAGCCCAATAAGGCCATCGTAGGCGCCAATGCCTTTGCCCATGAATCCGGCATCCATCAGCACGGGGTTCTGTCCAACCGGTCCACTTATGAGATCATGACACCGGAATCGGTGGGACTGACTCAAAACAGCCTGGTCCTGGGCAAACATTCGGGACGTCATGCATTTTTGGACAAAGCCAAAGATCTTGGTTATGATCTTTCGCAGGAAGAACTGGATGAGGTGTTCAAGGAATTCAAAGCCCTGGCGGATCGCAAAAAGCAGATTTTTGACCGGGACATCGAAACGCTTCTGAGCCGCGGCATCCATGACAGCCACGATCATTACCGGTTGAAGCGGTTCGTGGTGAACAGCGGGAATACCATCACCACGACGGCTTCCGTAGTCCTGGAAGCCAATGGAGTGGAAAAGGAAGGCATCTCCTTTGCCCAGGGACCCGTAGATGCGGCCTTCCGGGCCATCAAAGAGGTGATGGATGTGGATGTTGTCCTGGAGGATTATTCGCTGCAGTCGGTGACGGAGGGAACCGATGCCCTGGGTTATGCCACGGTGATCCTGCGGTATCAGGACCGGCACTACACCGGCCGGGATGCCAGCATCAACGTGGTGGAAGCGTCCATCGGAGCCTGGATCAATGCCGTCAACAAAGTAATGCACGAAATCGAAATGAAAAAAGGAGAATAAACGAATGGGAATGACAATGACACAGAAGATCCTGGCGGCCCATGCCGGCGTTGAGACTGTCACACCCGGGGAATTCATCATGGCGGATCTGGATATGGTCCTGGGGAATGATATCACCGGTCCGGTGGCGATCCGGGAGTTTGATAAAATGGGGGCAAAGACAGTGTTTGACCGGGATAAGATCGCCCTGGTGCCGGATCACTTCACACCCAACAAGGACATCCTTTCCGCAAACCAGGCCAAGATCATGCGCAGTTTTGCCCGGGAGCAGAAGATCACGAATTATTTTGAAGTGGGACAGATGGGCATCGAACATGCGCTTCTTCCGGAAAAAGGCCTGGTAACAGCCGGTGATGTCGTCATCGGGGCGGATTCCCACACCTGCACCTACGGTGCCCTGGGGGCTTTTTCCACGGGCGTCGGATCAACGGACATGGCAGCAGGCATGGCAACAGGGCAGGGCTGGTTTCGAGTCCCGTCCGCCATGGCTTTCCGCCTCACCGGAAAACCATCCAAGTGGGTCAGTGGCAAGGACATCATCCTCGACATCATCGGCCGCATCGGTGTGGATGGCGCGAGGTACCGTTCCATGGAATTTTCCGGCGACGGCATTGCGCATCTGAGTATGGATGACCGGTTCACCATGGCCAACATGGCCATCGAAGCGGGAGCGAAAAACGGGATTTTTCCAGTGGATGACCAAACCCTTGAATATCTCGCAGCCCATGGCAGCAAACCACCGAGGATCGTATCAGCGGACTGGGATGCGCACTACGATGAAACCATTACCATCGATCTGTCCGCCATCCAGCCCACGGTGGCGTTTCCGCACAGTCCCGACAATACCCATGCAGTGGCGGACATTGACCGCATCGAGATCGATCAGGTGGTCATCGGCTCCTGCACCAATGGACGGCTGGAGGACATGCGCCAGGCCTGTGAAGTCCTCAGGGGCAGAAAAGTAGCCCCGGGGGTGCGTGTCATCATCATTCCCGCCACTCAGAAAATCTATCTGGATGCCATGGCGGCCGGATACATCCGGAGCTTCATCGAAGCCGGCGCTGTGGTCAGTACCCCGACCTGCGGTCCCTGTCTGGGCGGGCACATGGGGATCCTGGGCGAAGGCGAACGGGCCGTGTCCACCACCAACCGCAATTTCGTCGGCCGCATGGGTCACGCAACCTCTGAAGTTTATCTGACAAGCCCGGCGGTGGCGGCAGCGTCCGCCATCAGGGGGTACATCGCACATCCGGACCAAGTGGAGGGAGAATAAATGAAAGCTAAGGGAAATGCCATTAAATTTGGCGACAACGTCGATACGGATATGATCATCCCGGCCCGGCACCTGTCAACGGCCGATCCGGACATTCTCCGGCACCATTTCATGGAGGATGTCGATCCTTCCATCGCCGGACGAATCCGGCCAGGGGACATCATCGTGGCCGGACGCAACTACGGCTGCGGTTCTTCCCGGGAACATGCACCCATTGCCATCAAGGGGGCCGGTGTTGCCTGTGTCATCGCTGAAAGCTTTGCCCGGATCTTCTATCGCAACGCATTCAACATCGGCCTGCCCATCATCGAATGTCCCGAGGCGGCATCTGCCATCGCCGACGGGGATGTCGTCGAGATCGATTTCGAATCCGGCCGGATCTTCAATGAGACCCGGCAGGAAACTTACACCAGCCAGCCGTTCCCTGAATTCATCCAGGGGATCATCACAGCCGGCGGATTGGTGGAATATGTCAAGGCGGGGGATTCGATCCATGAGATTTAACATCATCACAGCCCCCGGTGACGGGGTTGGCCCGGAGGTCACAGAGGCAGCCCGCCGCGTCCTGGACCGGGTCGGAGAAGTATTCGGCCACGAATTCAATGTTGATGAGATCCTGGTCGGCGGAGCCTCCATCGACCGGTTCGGGGTGCCCCTCACCGAAGAGGCCATTGCCAGGGCAAAACGCGGCGATGCCGTGCTCTTTGGCGCGGTGGGGGGACCCGCCTGGGATCAGGGCGCCCCAGAGCGCCGGCCTGAACAAGCCATCCTGGGCCTGCGCAAGGCGCTGGAGGCCTACATCAATCTGCGGCCCGGCATCCTTTTTGCCTCACTGCGGGAAGCCTCACCCATTAAGGACGAGCTGCTGGGCAAAGGCTTTGACATCATGGTGGTGCGGGAACTCACCGGAGGGATCTACTTCGGGGAAAAAGGAAAGCGGGAGGGCGCCTACGGTCCGGAAGCCTACGATCTCGAAGTCTATTCGGAATTTGAAGTCCGGCGCATCGCGCAGAAAGCCTTTGCGCTGGCCAGGCGCCGCAGCGGCCGCCTGGTCAGCGTCGACAAAGCCAATGTGCTGGAAAGCTCCCGGCTCTGGCGCCGCATCGTGGAGGAAGTGGCCCTGGATCATCCCGAGGTCCAGCTGTCCCATATGTACGTGGACAATGCGGCCATGCAGGTGATCCGGGATCCCGGACAGTTTGACGTGATCCTGACGTCCAATCTGTTCGGTGATATCCTCTCCGATGAGATCAGCATGCTCACCGGATCCATCGGATTGCTGCCCTCGGCCAGCATCGGCCAGGGGCGCAACGGGATCTATGAACCCATTCACGGATCAGCCCCCGACATCGCCGGTCAGGGCAAAGCCAATCCCGTCGGTGCCATTTTATCCGCCGCCATGCTGCTGGAACATTCACTGGGGCTGGGCGCGGAAGCTGCTGCAGTCCGTCAGGCTGTGTCCAAGACCCTAGCCAGCGGATGGCAGACAGCCGATATCAAACGGACCGGTGGGAAGGTGGTCACCACCAGTGAACTATGTGACCGGATCATCGATCATCTGCCCCCTTCTGAGGCCCTTTGACGGCCGGGATCTCTTCAGAGGATAGAAATAAAAAAAGCTGGTGCTTTTCCCACTGTAACAACAGTGTGAAAGCATCAGCTTTTTTTGTGAAATGATTCCTGAATGGCTCAATGCAGGGCGCTGCCCCATCAGAAGGCCGGTACAAATCCGATTTTTTTGTACATTTTGCGCAGCGTCTTCTGGGCCAGGTAATCGGCTTTGGCAGCCCCTTCTTTCAGTGCAGCTTCCAATTCCGGACGCCCCTCGCCAAGGAGTTCTTCCACTTTCTCCCGGACCGGTGTCAGTTCATCGATGATGGTCTGGGCCACGGTGTCCTTCAGGTCTTTGTAGCTTTTTCCCTGGAAGGTGGCGGTGATCTCTTCCGGGGACTGACCGTTGATGGCAGACATGATGTTGATGAGGTTCTGGATCCCAGGCTGTTCATCGGAGTAATTGATGACGCCGACGGAGTCGGTGACGGCCCGGGAGATCTTGCGGCGGATGTCTTCAGGTTTGTCCATGATCATGATGTAGGAATTGGGATTATCACTGGACTTGGACATCTTTTTCTCCGGATTCTGAAGATCCATGATCTTGGCGCCGGCTTTCATCAGCAGGACCTCAGGGACGGTGAAGGTCTCTGAATAATTGTTATTGAAGCGGATGGCCAGATCACGGGTCAGTTCCACATGCTGGGTCTGATCGATGCCCACCGGCACATAATGAGCCTGATAGAGGAGGATATCAGCAGCCATGAGGACCGGGTAATTGAACAGACCGGCTTCGATGGCTTCGCCTTCCTTGTTCTGCGTCTTCATTTTATACTGGGTCATTCTCGACAGCTCGCCCATGTAGGCGTTGCAGGTCAGGACCCAGGAAGCCTGGGCATGGGCAGGCACGTGGCTCTGGATGAAAATCGATGATTTGGCCGGATCGATGCCCGAGGCCAGGTAGATGGCAGCCACTTCCAATGTCCGTTTCCTTAAGTCGGCCGGTTTCTGCCGCACGGTGATGGCATGCATATCAACGATGCAGAAGACATTGTCATACAGATCCTGATTGTTGACCCAGTTTTTGATGGCCCCGAGATAGTTTCCGATGGTCAGATTCCCGCTGGGCTGGATGCCGGAAAAGACGATTTTCTTTCTATCCGCGGCCTGATTGGCCGAAGGGGTCTTTATTTCACTCATGATTGAACCTCCTGTCGATTGGACATAAAATTTTTCTGGTCGTTTCGTTTATTGCTGACTGATCGCTGAGATGGACGGTGCTGATGCATTGTCTTATGGTCTCTGTTTCAAACGCTTTGAAGATCCTGCCCGGCACAACGCGGCGCTGGCTGACGGATGAGCTGTTTTGGCCCATTGAGAACGCCCTGTGTGCTTGATTTGCACACAGGGCGTTTGAACGCGGTACCACCTGTTAACGAAGACGATGTCTTCCTCATGGGATACTTCAATATCCCGGCTCGGAAATAACGGGGAGCCTCTCCGCCGGATCCTACTGACGATCAATTCAGACCCGGGACATCGAAGAACCCATTCACAGAGATCCGTCTGCCCTGCTTCCACCGTCCAGGGTTCTCTTTGAGTCGGATGACCTCTGTTACTTGCTTTCTTCTGTAACGTCTTTCGTTATCAGTATAAATCGGGTAAGGAAAATTTTCAAGGAGAAGCCTCCAGAGGATTTGCAGGGGATCTGAGAGGGACTTGAATGTCAACGCCTTCAATCCCTGCCCGGATTCACCGGGATCTCAACGGCAGGACCATTGGTGGTCAGGCAGAAGGGATGACCGACGGGGTCGAACATGATGTGATAGGAGTCATGGAACTGTCTGGGGGAGTCCTTGGCGCCGATGGAGCGGGCAAACCGGACCGCCGCCGAAAGGTCCGTGACATAAAGATCCAGATGCATCTGCCGTCCGATGGCGGGGGATGGGAAAGTGGGGGCATGATACTGATTGACCGGGAAGAAAGAAATCGCGATCTGGGGGCCCAGAAGGGTGGGCATCATCTCCCCCTCGCTGATTTGCGGTGTAAAGCCGGTCAGCTGCTGGTAAAAAGCCATCATTTCAGGAATGTCTCTTTCCAGGCAATCGATGGTGATCGTATCCAAGAGAATCATAGGACGGTCCATTTTCCATTCCTTTCTAAAGTGTTGCAGAGTCCAGAACGCTTCCGATGAAGAACCCAATAACGAGAAGTCCGAGCAGGATGACGATCAGGAGCAGGAAGGAGCGATCTTTTCTGCGGAGTAAGCTTTCGGCGGCCATGATCGAGGCAAAGATCTTGGCGGAAACGGAGATCAGGCCAAAGATCGAAACGAGGGCATCTGAGGAGAGCATATTTCTTCGTTCAGCCAGTAAATACAATGCAAGGGCAATCAGCAGGGCTGCCCCTGAGAGGATGAGAGTCTTTTTCCCGAGGCTGGTTTAAGGGAACAGAGAAAAATTCACGGGAAACATTTCCGTTTACGAAGATAGCGGGAATGGATCCCTCAGCAGTATATGGTGTAATAATACTCTTTTCTTAAATTCATCATACGCCAAAACCCATAATTGCGAAATAGTCTGACTCATAAAATTTACTGAAAAAGCTTACCCAAAAGCTTACCCAAAAGTTTACCCCAAAAGCTTACCCAAAAGCTTCATTTTCATCGCCGGCTGCTAACATGTTTAAACCCGGTATTCACAAGACTGGGGGTTCAAAATAAAATAAGGGAGAACACTGTTCTCCCTCGATGGTTCTTATCTGTCTCTGTTATTTCTCTGCATTTTTCTTGCTCTTCTGCAGTCCGGGCAACGGACGGGCTCGTTGTCGAAGCCTTTTTCCTTGTAGAATTCCTGCTCGCCGACAGTGAACACGAACTCAACGCCGCAGTCTCTGCAGGTCAGTTTCTTATCTTCCATTTTGCTTCCTCCTTGACAACAGATCTTAAAAAACTTGGATGGGCTGCCTAGAAGGACGGGCCTGGTTTTTTAAACTGTAAGATTAAGCTTTTCACAGCTCAAGACAATTGTAGCATATGCTTTATTGAAAATAAACCAGGTAGTTTCCGATTTATCTTCAAAAAAAACTTTTATCGTCCGAATCATCAATGGATGTAAGGAATATCGACGATTAACCGACTTTAAACGTTTGTAATCTGAGCAATCCGATACTATAATATAAGAAACAGACATAATAAACAAAAGGGTGTGATTATCATGATACAGGTATTTATGAGCAAACGGGGTTCCGGCAAGAGTAAGTATATGATCAGCCACGCAAACAACGGTTTAAAGGAAACCAAAGGACACATTGTGTTCATCGATGATGACAATCGGGCAATGCACGAATTGGACCGTGACATCCGGTTCATCAACACGGAAAATTTTGAGATCCAGGATCTGAATTCATTATACGGCTTCATTTGCGGTATCGTTGCACAGGACTACGACGTAGACATGGTTTACGTTGATGGACTGATGGGCAAAATGGACTTTAAGAAAGAAGATGCTGAGAGAGAATTTGAAAAACTGAGCAAATTATCCGATGATAACAAAATCACCGTTTTATTTGCCCTTAATGACACGGAAGAAACACCTGCATACCTCAAAAAGTATAAGGTTGAAATAGAGTAATTGAGCGGGCGGAATCATTCCGTCCATTTCTGTTAGGCTCTAGGAACTGTGACCGGAAATCCCAGGAACGCCCCGGACATCGCACCGGGGCGTTTTGCTGAGATTTCCGCCGGACGGGTGCACCCCGGGGTCACGGCGGACAGCAGATCAGCTGCCCATTTCCGGAAGCGGCACCGGGGCCGAAAAGCCGGTCCAGGCCCAAAGGATCCGGACAAGTGAGATCTGAAATAACTGGAAGAGGAGAATGGAATGGGATTCATACAAACCAAACTGAAAGGCAATGTGCCCAAAGGGGCCAAGATCTTTGCCGGGTTGCTGCTCATCATCAACGGGATCGTCCTGGGATCCCTGGTGATGATCATGAACCGCCCGGATATTTTACGGGAAGCCTTCGAAGGGAGTCCGCTTCTGACAGAGGGGGAGATCCAGGCT
>CAYYVR010000073.1:10451-12303 GCA_964475185.1 uncultured Clostridium sp.
CGGAAGAGATTAATTGCAAGGGGGAGACAGGGGTTGAAAAATTTCATGCAAAGGCTGGGTAAGTCATTCATGCTGCCCATTGCGATCCTGCCTGTCGTCTCCATTCTGTTCGGCGTGGGCTATGCGCTGGATTTCAGGGGATGGGGTGAGAACAATATTCTGGCGGCGATCCTGATCCGAGCCGGACTGGCTCTGATCGAAAACATTCCGCTGCTCTTTGCCGTGGGCATCCCGGTGGGATTGTCCCGGGAGCGGGACGGCGCTGCCGCTTTATCCGGCCTGGCCGGATATCTGGTGGTCAGAAACCTTCTGGAACCCGAAGCCATTGCCGTGTACCGATCCATTCCCGTGGAAGAAGTCAATGCAGCCTTCGGGCGGACGGACAATGTGTTTATGGGGATCCTGATCGGGGTCCTGGCAGCGTATCTTTATGATCGGTTCAGCCGCAGGGAACTGCCGGCAGCCTTGGCATTCTTTTCAGGGCGCCGCCTGGTGCCGATCCTGACAGTCCTTTCCAGTGTGGTGCTGGCCGGCATCCTGTATTTCCTCTGGCCTGTGGTGTTTGGTGCCCTGGTCACGCTGGGCACCGGGATTCAGGAGATGGGAGCGGCCGGAGCCGGCTTGTACGGCTTTCTCAATCGCCTGCTGATCCCAACGGGTCTGCACCATGCCCTGAATGCTGTATTCTGGTTTGATACGGTCAATATCAATGATCTGGGCAATTTCTGGAGTTCCAGCGGCGAATTCGGCATCACCGGCCGTTACATGGCAGGATATTTTCCCATCATGATGTTCGGACTCCCTGGCGCTGCCCTGGCCATGTTCCACACCGCGCGGCCGGAACGGCGCAAAGTCGTCGGTTCCATGCTTTTGGCAGCGTCTGTTTCGGCATTCATCACCGGACTGACGGAGCCCATCGAGTTTCTGTTCATGTTTCTTTCACCGCTCCTTTATTTCATTCACTCCGTCCTCACCGGACTCTCGCTGTTTATCGCGGCGCTGATGCAATGGACCGCCGGCTTCAATTTTTCTGCCGGCCTCATCGACTGGATCTTTTCCAGTCTGATGCCCCTGGCCAGGATGCCCTATATGCTCCTCATTCAGGGTGTGGTTTTCTTCGCGCTCTATTATGCGGTATTCCGGTTTTTCATCGAGAAGTTCGACCTGAAAACACCAGGCAGGGAAACTGGCTTTGAACAGGACAGCGACATTGCACAGAACGAATCAATAGTTCAAACACCCGAGAGGCCCCTTGCCGGTTCCCATGACCTCATGGCGCAGATGATCTATGATGGGCTGGGGGGCAGGGCCAACCTGGTGAACTTTGATCACTGCGCCACCAGGATCCGCGCTCAGGTCAGGGATACGGATCAGATCGACCGGGAAAAGATCATGGCAGCGGGGATCACTAATGTTGTGATTAGCGGAAAGCAGAGCGTCCAGGTCATTGTCGGGACGAAAGTCCAGTTCGTGGTTGATGCAATGAGGGAACTGCAACAACAAAATACAGTCCGGTGAGAATCGATCCAGGATGAAACACCACTCAAAGCAAATTTCCGAATTGCAAATTTCACTGCGGTAAGTTTGATCTGAAAATGGATGAAATTTACTGCGGTGCTGCTTTAAATTTGATCTCAGTGAACGTCAAGGGTTGAAAATATTGGGATTTGGATGTATAACTAATTAACAGGGGATGTTAACTCAGCTGGGAGAGTGTTGCCGTCACATGGCAAAAGTCGTAGGTTCGAGTCCTATACATCCCACCAAATAAGGTCGATAGTATTGATACCGCTGGTATTTAGGCTATCGACCTTTTTCTTTTTGGGGCATTTTGAATTTGAATATGATATAA
>CAYYVR010000074.1:0-12185 GCA_964475185.1 uncultured Clostridium sp.
ATCCATAACGGAATGATGGGATACATAAGAAATTTCCGCGCTTCCATGATATAATGAAATTGTATTAAATTATAAGAACTGAAAATGTAACAGTGCTGAAAAAGATATAAAAAAAGCTATAATCCGCTTTCTTCCAAAAGCATTGATTATAGCCATATCTTATGTAATTGGCGGGAGTGTGTGGGAATCGAACCCACCCGAGAGGCTCCTAACCCCTCATACAGGTTTTGAAGACCAGAGAGCACACCAGAACTCATCCACCCCCATGCTTTGTGATTGTAAACCAGAATTGAAAGTTAGTCAATAGTCTGAGAATCGACCGGTTCTTTCTTTGAATACCGATCGTCCTTTGCTCCTTCCATACAGATGCAGACTGGCTGTTTTTTGCGGTAGAAATTTTCCGGTGCCAAGGGTAAAGACTGAAGATCGACTGGCTAGTATCAGGGGTCGTTAATTAAACCCGCCCATTCGATTTTGATTTACAATAAAGTAATGGATTAATTACTAAAAATGCAATATGACTTCGTTTAATTCTACACTTTGTGAAACTTCAAATTAATTCAGAAAAACCCGGGAAAAGATTATCAAAAAAAAGTCAAAGTATGTTATTATAAGCATGGTCATTCCGCCGGACAACATCAGAGGGTACGAAAAACGCCTGAACCGGTCCGTTGAACAAACGGAATAACCATTGGAGCAAAACAAAATATAGTCTGGAAGAAAGCTGGAAGAGAGTTTCCTTAGCAATAAGGAACACCGAAGGGACAAGTCGTGATCTGCCAAGATCAGTGGATGAAATTCTCAGGTTCAAACATTCCTGCTGGACAGTACCTTGATTGAACTGGGGAAACACGGCAGTGTTTCCCCTTATTTTTTTCAGAACCAGCCCGTTGCCAATAGTTGTTCAGACAGGAGATTCAGATGAAACTTATTACCAATAATCCCATGGTCCGCGACTTTTTCGCAGCAGACGATATGGAAGTGGAATTTATCGATACCCTTGGCTACATGGATGTCCTCATCCGGGCCAGGGATGAGATCCATCTCGGTCAGGAACTTCTGACTCATCCATTGTCAGGCAGTGTGAAACCCAACGAGACGCCCTATAAATCAGTGGCCATCGGCAAAGATCCGCTCCATGACATCGATTCGCTGTGGCTCATTGAACAGGCCATTGCCACGTACATCAAGTTTGAAAAGAACAAAGCACTCCCAAACTGGACCCCGCGGGTCCGGGATGACTTCATGGTAGTGGACTTTGATCTGATAAAAAATGCACTAAGAAGGTAGGTAAAGTATGTCAGTTGTTTATGACCTCATCATTATCGGGGGAGGACCCGCCGGCCTGGCCGCAGGATTATACGGTGCCAGAGCCAAAATGAAGACCTTGATCATTGAAAAACAGAAAATGGGCGGCCAGATCGTCATCACCGATGAAGTAGCCAACTACCCCGGTTCAGTGGAAGATGCCACCGGCCCCAGCCTGGTTGCCAGAATGCTCGAACAGTGCGATGAATTCGGAGCAGAAAAAGTGTTCGATGACATCGAAGGATTCGATTTTTCAGGCAAGACCAGAATCCTGAAGGGCAAGAAAGACACCTACGAAGGAAAAGCGATCATCGTTGCCACCGGAGCAAACCCGAGAAAACTGGGCTGCCCGGGGGAAAAGGAACTCACCGGAAAAGGCGTTTCCTACTGCGCGACCTGTGATGCCGACTTCTTCCAGGATCTTGAAGTTTACGTCATCGGCGGCGGCGACACCGCGGTCGAAGAAGCCATGTACCTTTCGAAGTTTGCCCGTAAAGTCATCATCGTTCACCGCCGGGATGAGCTGAGAGCCGCCAAATCCATTCAGGAAAAGGCCTTCAGCAATGATAAGATCGATTATCTCTGGGACACAGTGGTGGAAGAACTCAAGGGCGACGGCATCCTGGAGTCCATCGTCTTCCGCAATGTCAAGACTGGGGAACTCACCGAAGTTTCAGCCGATGAAGATGACGGCACGTTTGGCTGTTTTGTATTCACGGGATATCTGCCCCAGGCTGAAATGTTCGAGGGTACACTGGATATGGAAGGCGGATATATCCGCACCAATGACAATATGGAAACCAACGTTCCCGGCGTTTACGCAGCCGGAGATGCGCGGGTCAAGAGTCTGCGCCAGGTCGTGACCGCCACCGCCGACGGTGCCATCGCAGCCGTAGTGGCTGAGAAATACGTCGAACATATGGAATAGGATCGGCCTGTTCCGAGGGACCCGGTTCCTGAAAAACCCTATGATTGCATGTTATTTATCAATTAAATTAACATAGATACTATTTTATAAGGAGGATGAATAATGCTAGCACTGGACAAAGATAATTTTGAAGCAGAGGTTCTGGGATGTGACGGATTGGTTTTCGTGGATTTCTGGAGTCAGTCCTGCGAACCCTGCAAAGCGCTCATGCCTGATGTTGAAAAACTGGCGGAGAAGTATGAGGGAACCATGAAGTTCACCAGCATGGACACCACCAAAGCCAGAAGAGTTGCCATCGGACAGAAGGTTCTCGGGCTTCCCACCCTGGCGGTTTACCGCAACGGAGAGAAGATCGAAGAAGTCACCAAAGATGATGCAACCGTAGAAAACATTGAAGCCATGATCAAAAAGTATGCCGCAGAAGCTTAATGCAAGCTGCAAATAAACAGAAAGAAAGGGGATAAACTATGCGTCTAGAAATCGGAAACATCCTGATAAAGGATATCCAGTTTGCGGACACGACAAAGGTGGAAAATTCCGTTCTCTTCATCAACAAAGATGAAATGATCAAGGAAATCAACACCGATGACAAACTTGCCTCCGTAAACCTCGACATTGCCAAACCGGGCGAGAGCATCCGGATCACACCTGTAAAGGACGTCATCGAACCCAGAGTAAAAGTAGCCGGCAACGGCGGGGTTTTCCCTGGATTCCTCTCCAAGGTGGATCAGGTCGGCGAAGGCCGTACGCACGTACTCAAGGGTGCCGCTGTCGTAACCACAGGAAAGATCGTTGGATTCCAGGAAGGAATCATTGACATGACCGGGATCGGTGCTGACTACACACCATTCTCCAAAACCCTGAACCTGGTTGTCATCGCTGAACCCGTTGAAGGACTCCTTCAGCATGAGCACGAAGAAGCTGTCCGCCTCCTTGGATACCGCGCTGCCAGATACCTTGCTGAAGCCGGCCGTGATATTGAACCTGACGAGGTCAATACCTATGAAACCAAGCCGATCCTTGAACAGGCAGCTCAGTATCCTGACCTTCCTAAAGTTGCCTATGTCTACATGCTTCAGACCCAGGGTCTGCTCCATGACACCTATGTTTACGGCGTCGATGCCAAGAAGATCATCCCGACCTTCATCTATCCGACCGAAGTAATGGACGGAGCCATCGTTTCCGGTAACTGCGTATCCGCATGTGACAAGAACCCCACCTATGTCCACATGAACAACCCGGTCATCCACGATCTCTATGAGAGACACGGAAAAGACTTCAACTTCATGGGCGTGGTCATCACCAATGAAAATGTATATCTGGCTGACAAGGAAAGACATTCCAACATGGTTGCCAAACTGGTTGAATGGCTCGGCGTCGACGCAGCGATCATTTCTGAGGAAGGATTCGGCAACCCGGATGCTGACCTGATCATGAACTGCAAGAAGATCGAAAAGAAGGGCATCAAAACAGTCATTCTTACCGATGAGTATGCAGGACAGGATGGCGCTTCGCAATCCCTGGCCGATGCTGATCCCATCGCCAATGCATGCGTAACCGGCGGAAATGCCAATCAGACCATCGTTCTCCCCAAACTGGACCGGATCATCGGTCACATCGAAGTGGTCAACACCATCGCCGGCGGACACAATGAGTCCCTCAGAGAAGATGGCACCATCGAAGGTGAGATCCAGTTCATCACTGGGGCAACTTCTGAAGTCGGCTTCAACAAACTGACTGCAAGAACCAAGTAATTCCACTTATTCGTAAAAAATTGCCCAGGAGCAGAACAATCCTGTTTCCGGGCCATCCAAACTATTTCAACATTCAAACAAAAGGAGAAATCATATTATGAGCCGTTATGATGGTAAGAAAATCATCGTAATCGGAGATAGAGATGGTGTTCCGGCACCCGCTATCACCGAGTGTTTAAAAGATATTGATTGCGAAGTCGTATTCGCATCAACTGAGTGTTTCGTCTGAACAGCTGCAGGCGCGATGGACCTTGAAAACCAGAAGAGAGTTCTCGAAGCAACCGAAAAATTCGGTGCTGAGAATGTCGTGGTTCTCATCGGTGCATCAGAAGCCGAATCTGCCGGTCTGGCAGCGGAAACAGTCACAGCTGGTGACCCAACATTTGCAGGTCCTCTCGCAGGCGTTGCTCTCGGACTGAGAGTATATCACTGTGTAGAGCCCGAATTCAAGGATGAAGTAAACGAAGAGGTTTACGACGAACAGATCGGAATGATGGAAATGGTCCTCGAAGTGGACGACATCATCGCCGAAATGAAGGGCATCCGCGAAGCACACGGAAAATTCAACGACTAATCCAAACTTAAATACGAATAAGGAGGAATTGTACGAATATGAGTAAACTCAAAGTAGTACACTATCTGAACCAGTTCTTTGCCGGGATCGGCGGAGAAGAAAAAGCAGACGTAGCCCCTCAGATTCTGGAAAAGCTGCCCCCTGTCACAGCACAGCTCAGCAACCTGTTAGGTGAAGAGTTTGAAGTTGTCGGCGCAATTGTATGCGGTGACTCCTACTTCAATGAAAATCTTGACACAGCCAGAGTCGAAGTTTTAGATATGATCAAATCTTTCAGCCCGGACCTTTTGATCGCAGGACCTTCTTTCAATGCAGGCCGCTATGGTATGGCAGCAGCCACCGTTGCATCTGATGTTGAAAAAGAACTCAAGATCAAAGCCTTCGCTGCAATGTATGAAGAGAACCCCGGAGTGGATGTATTCCGCAAAAAGCTCCACATCGTGAAAACCTCCGATTCTGCAGCCGGCATGAGAAAAGCGCTTCCTGCCATCGTTACCTTTGCCAAGAAGTATGTTTCCGGCGCAGAGTTAACACCGGAAGAAGACAACTACTTCTCAAAGGGTGTCCGCGTCAATCAGTTTGTCGAAGAAAGAGGATCCAAGCGGGCCGTGGACATGCTCGTGAAGAAGATCAGAGGTGAAGAGTTTGTCACCGAGTATCCGATGCCTGAATTTGACCGTGTCGAGCCGGGCAAAGCCATCAAGGATATCACAAAGGCCAAAATCGCCCTGGTGACCTCCGGCGGAATCGTGCCCTTCGGCAACCCTGACCACATTGAATCCTCTTCTGCTTCCAAATACGGCGAGTATGATCTGACCGGATTTGATAAATTGAAGAAGGGTGAATGGGAAACCGCCCACGGCGGATTTGACCCAACCTACTGCAACGATGCTCCGGACCGGGTTCTCCCCGTTGACGTTCTGCGCGACCTGGAAAAGGAAGGCAAGATCGGCGAGCTCTACAAATACTTCTACTCCACCACTGGAAACGGAACTGCAGTTGCATCTTCCAAGGCCTTTGCCGCTGAGTTCACAAAGAAACTCCTGGCAGACGGAGTTGACGCTGTGATCCTCACCAGTACGTGAGGTACCTGTACACGTTGCGGTGCAACAATGGTTAAAGAAATCGAACGTTCCGGTATCCCGGTCGTTCATATGTGTACAGTCGTTCCGATCTCTCTCACAGTTGGAGCCAACCGGATCGTTCCGACAGTGGCCATCCCCCATCCGTTTGGAAACCCGGCCCTGACTGCAGATCAGGAAAAAGCTCTCCGGCGCAAGCTGGTCGAAAAGGCACTGGTCGCACTTTCCACAGAAGTGACCGAACAGACCGTTTTCGAAGACTAATAGCATAACCTCGCGGCTATCCGTAGCGGCTGGTAAAAAAAATCATAGCTGCACGAAGTTTTCGTGCAGCTATGATTGCAATAAAAGAAATCTGGGAAAAACTATCGAATTGTTACAAAATCGTTTAAAATAAAGATAATACATTATTTTGGAGGTACCTTAATGAGACCTGTAGTGAAAAGCGCAAGCTATATTCTTGTCCACACACCCGACATGATTGTCCATAACGGCACAACTGTCCTCACCGAAAAGATCACCAGCCCTGACTCTGACTTCCTCAAAAAAATCGAGTCAAAGATCAGATCCTACGAAGAAGTTGTCAACTATGCCCCCAACCAGGTATACATCGGCAACATGAAGCCCGAAGCACTTCGCGACATTGCAGAACCCTGGTGCAGCAATCCCGTTGAGGGAAAAGCAGACGGCAGATACGGTTCCATCGTTCCTCAGGATGAATTCATCGCCATGATGAAAGTTTCCGACGTATTTGACCTGGTCCTTCTCAACAAAGACTTCACGGCAGCGGTCAAAGCGAAGATGGAAGGCAATCCCCTGTACAATGCCAATGATCTTGCTGCCCTCAAAGAAGGCGCTGATCAGGAAGTGATCGAGAAGATGGTCGCAGACCACGGCGAAGCGCTGATCCATGAAGGCAAGGTCGTCGGCGTCGTCAAGCGTGCCCATGACATCGATACGAACCTCAATGCACACATCATCTTTGAAAACCTCGTTGTGAAAGCATCCGGCGTCATCGCAGCCCGTGAACTGTTCATCAAATCCGGGATCAACCCGGCAGACGTTGAATATGTCATTGAGTGCTCCGAAGAAGCCTGCGGCGACATGAACCAGAGAGGCGGCGGAAACTTCGCCAAGGCCATTGCTGAACTCTCCGGACTGGTCAATGCAACGGGATCTGACACCAGAGGATTCTGCGCCGCGCCGACCCATTCCATGATCCAGGCGGCAGCCCTGGTCGGTTCCGGAACCTACAAGAACGTTCTCGTCGTAGCCGGCGGTGCAACCGCCAAGCTCGGCATGAATGCCAAAGACCACGTCAAGAAAGATCTGCCGGTCCTGGAAGATGTCCTCGGCGGATTCGCGATCCTGGTCAGCGAAGATGACGGTGTTTCACCGGTTATCAACCTTCAGGCCACCGGCAGACATACCGTGGCCACCGGATCTTCACCGCAGGCGGTCACTTCATCACTGGTCACCAATGCATTGGACAAAGCCGGTCTGAAGATCACCGATATCGACAAGTATGCTGCTGAAATGCAGAATCCTGATATCACAAAGCCAGCCGGAGCCGGAGATGTTCCTGCAGCCAACTACAAGATGATCGGTGCTCTGGGCGTCAAGCGCGGCGACCTGGAAAAATCCGCTCTGAATGATTTCATCGTCAAGCATGGTGTTCCCGGATTCGCGCCTACACAGGGCCATATCCCGTCAGGTGTTCCGATCATTGGATACGCCATTGACGAACTGACCGAAGGAAGCATCAACAGAGTCATGGTCATCGGGAAAGGATCCCTCTTCCTGGGAAGAATGACCAACCAGTTCGACGGTGTGTCCTTCATCATGGAAAGAAACGAAGGAGCTCCTGCGGAGGCCGGATCATCCATGGATGAATCCAAAGTGAAGACCCTCATCGCAGATGCCATGAGAAAACTGGCAGAAAGCCTGTCTGAAGAGGTTTAGCATAATGGATGAGAGAAAAATGATATCCAAGACATTCCTGGAAATAGCGGATGCCCTGGAAAAAGGAAAAAGTCTGGGCGGACACCGGATCGGTGTCACCACACTGGGTTCGGAACACGGAGAGGCAGCGCTTTTAGAGGGCGCCCTCCTTGCCAAGAAACAGTTCCCCCAGATCGATGTAGTTTTGATCGGACCCAAGAATGATACCGGTCTGGAAACACTGGAAGCCAATACCGAAGACGAGCAGTACAAGGTCATGGAAGAGGCGCTGGACTCCGGCGATATCAAAGCCTGTGTCACTATGCACTACAACTTCCCCATCGGTGTCTCCACGGTAGGTAAAGTCGTGGCTCCGGCCAACGGCAGAGAAGTCTACATTGCCACCACCACGGGAACATCATCAGCTCACCGTGTCGAAGGCATGGTCAAAAACGCCATCTACGGAATCATTGCAGCCAAAGCTGCCGGCGTTAAAAAGCCGAAGGTTGGGATCCTCAACCTTGACGGTGCCAGAGCAGTGGAGATCGTGCTCAAGAACCTGCAGTCCAAGGGGTATGATATCGAGTTCGGCGAGTCCGAACGCTCAGACGGCGGTGCCGTACTGCGCGGAAACGACCTCCTCATGGGAGCCGTTGACGTGGTCGTTACCGATACCCTGACCGGAAACCTTCTCATCAAACTGTTCTCCTCCTTCACATCAGGCGGAAAATATGAGACCACCGGATCTGCTTACGGCCCGGGAATCGGCGAAGGCTACAACCGCAATGTCCTGATCCTCTCCAGAGCATCCGGCATCCCGGTCATCGCCAATGCCATCAAATACGGCTATGACGTTGTCCATGGCGGGATCAATCAGATCGCAGAAGCGGAATTCAAGAAGCTCAACGCGATGGACTGGCTGAGTCTGGTCAAGAAAGATGACAAGAAGGCCGATAAGACTGAAGCGGCTGAAGTCAAAGCTCCGAACAAGGTTCCTGTCACCGGAACGATTTCCGGCATTGACATCATGGAATTGGAAGATGCAGTCAAGATCGTCTGGGCCGGCGGGATCTACGCTGAATCCGGAATGGGCTGCACCGGTCCGGTTCTCCTGGTTCCGGAAGACAAAGTGGATGAATCCACAGGGCTTCTGGCCAAAGCCGGATTCCTGGCAGCTGAATCAACCATCTGCTAGATAAAAAACAGAAACAGAATGCAGGCGTAATTGTCTGCATTCTTTTCTTTGGAGAATTTTTACTGCAGAAGGGTGGCGGGAAGGCAATTTTGGTCAAATCGTAACATTTTTTCAGGAAATTTTTGGTATAGTAGTATTCACTGAAAGGATGGATGGACGAATGAAAAACAAAATCTATAAATTGACAGGGATCATTTCCCTCAGCCTGGGCATCGCGATGTTTTCCGGCTGTTCTGGAGGTCTTGAAGTCAGCCGGCCGGGAGAGACTCAGCCAGGTACTGCAACCGGATCCACCATTGCCCAGTGGACCACTTCCCCTGTGACCCAACTCGTCACGCAGCCTGTGACCCAACCCGTCACGCAGCCTGCCACACAACCAGCCACACAACCAGCCACACAGCCGGCAACGCAGCCTGTGACCCAGCCGGCTACGAAACCGCCGGCCACGAAACCACCGGCCACGAAACCACCGGCCACGAAACCGCCATCAACCACAGCCCCGACAACAAAACCGCCTTCGACCACATCTGCCTCCGGCGGAGAATATATGGATATCTCCAATGAACGCAACGAATGGAGCTATGGCTATCCGGACCGTTGGGTCAATGATTATTCAGGGTACTGGAAATTTAAAGAGGGAAATCTGTATCTGACCATGGATCTTGGCTATGAAATGGGATATACCGATGTCATTCTTGACACACTGAAAGAAAAGAACGTAAAAGTCACATTCTTTGTGACCACAGAATATATTAAATCCAACGGATCACGGATCCGTCGGATGCTGGCGGAAGGCCATCAGGTGGGGAATCACTCAACGGGCCACGTCAACATGGTGAAACTGACGCAGACGGATGTCCAGGACCTCATCGACAATACCGAACGCTGGGAGAGGGCCTATGAAGAAGCCACCGGAAAAACATCGGATCTGTATCGTGCGCCGGAAGGTGTTTTCAGCAAACGCGGTCTTTCTGTCCTGGAAGATCTAGGCTACGACAATATTTTCTGGGGAGCCGCCTATGCTGACTACGATGAGGACAATCAGCCCAGCATCGAGACGGCCATATCAAAACTCTATAAATACGTCGACTCCGGTGATGTGGTACTGCTTCATCCCTTCAAGACCAATTCGGAACTGCTGCCCATTTTCATTGATGACATGAGGGCCAGGGGATTCAGTTTCGCCCTGGTGCCATAGTGCGCCTGCAGGGAAACAGAACGAACCTGACCTGATCATCCAATACAGCATCAAACCGTCAGATCGGCCGGGCCTCCTTCGGGAAGCCCGGCCATTTTTAGTTTCGGAATAATTTCCCAGGGGAAAGGAATAGGAAATTTATTTAGAAAAGTTTCTTTTTCTTAGCCTGTATGTTCGAATTTTGTCCGGTCAATTTTCTATACTGAAGATAGTCACAATCAAACCAGAGAAAGGGGGGAGTGCAAAGGTGTCCTTAACGCAATCGGGACGACCTTGCCGCTCTATGAAAATTGAAATTCCGTTCGCTTTGAGCATCCTTGTTGCCATGTTCCTCTTCACCATCAGTTATCAGGCATTCTGGCAGGCCCTTGGCTGGCTTGCCCTGATGCTTCGCTGAGGTCCGGGCAAGTTAAAAATGGAAGATAGGTAAATGATTAAAAGAATGGGGAGAGATGCAGGATCGGAAAAATCTGATCGCTGATTCTGTCGGGACAGCCAAAGGCTGGCGATCATGGGAGCGTCCTGAGGAACCTGAAGATCCCCGTCCGGCACTGGGCCGGGCGGGGATCGAAAGGCGAGATCAATCAGCTGATCGGGCAGTGCAGGATCACCGTCCGGTGATTGAATCTCATGATCTGATATTCTCATGGTTGATGTTCCAGGCGTGATGTGGTCTAACGGAGCTGCTGATCCAGACGGCGGATGGCTTCGATGAGGACGTCGACGCCGTTCGCGCAGTCCTGGGGGGCCGTATATTCGTCGGGTCGGTGACTGTAGCCATGAAGGGATGGAACAAAGATCATCCCGAAGGGGCAGATCTCTCCCAGGAACATGGCATCATGCCCGGCTCCCGATGGCATGCGGACTGAACTCAGTCCCAGCGTCCGGCAGCTGTCTTCGATCACGTCCATGATCTGGTCTGAACTGGGTACCGGATCGACCCGGACCAGATCTTTGAAGGCCACAGTGACGCCGTATTCTTTCATGATGTCTCCTGCAGCCTCACGGATCTGGGCTTCGGCCCCGTTTCGATCCTCGATGCTGACATCACGGAGATCGATGGTGCAGATGACATGCGACGGAATGACATTGGTGGAGCCTGGTTTCAGGTTCATCTGCCCCGTCGTGGCAACGGTGTGGGGATAGCTGCGGACGATCCGGTTTGTATCCAGGATCAGCTGAGCCGCCGCTGTCATCGGATCTTTTCGAATGCCCATGGGCGTGGCACCGGCATGGCCGGCTTCTCCGGTCACGGTCACTTCCAGCCAGGCGGGTCCGGCAATGCCGGTGACGATGCCGATCTGAGTCCCAGAGGTTTCGAGGACCTTCCCCTGTTCTATATGGACCTCAAGGTAGGCGGCAAAATCGCCGCGGTTTTTCCTGGCCAGCTGAAATTGTTCCGGATCATAGCCAAGTTCCTGCATAGCCGCAGCCAGAGTGATCCCGGACTGATCCACATGCTGCAGGTCTTTAACTGTGATTTTTCCGGCCATGGCGCCGCTGCCGAACAACGTGGAGTTGAACCGCGTGCCTTCCTCATCCTTTGTGATCAGCAATTCAATGGGGTGCTTCAGCTGCAGATCATGTTCTTTGAAGGTCTGGATCGCCTCGAGCATGGCAAGGACGCCCAGGGCACCGTCATATTTGCCGCCGCTGCGGACGGTATCCACGTGTGAGCCGGCAAGGATCGGTTTGAGTTCCGGCTGCCTCCCCTCATATCGCGCGAAAATATTTCCCACCGAGTCCTCATGGACCGTCAGATCCAGCTCAGAAAAGATTGTCCTGAGGTAGGCCAATGCCTGCTGTTCCTCCTGGGTATATGCAAAGCGGTTCATTCCTTCGGGCCCGCCCCCGAACTGAGCCAGTTGCTCGATCCGGCCGGACAGGCGTTCTCTGTTGCATTTCATGTAAATATCCTCCATCTGTCGTTGTTGAATGGTTAAAGGGCAAATCGTCATGGCGGACCCTTTGATCCCGTCGTCCCGATCTGAAGCCTTTCCAGACGAAACCAGGTGATGGCTCCATGGGCAAGACAATCACAGGCATGCTTGTGAACACTAAATCAGCACCCTCGCGGGAAAGGATCAGAAGCGGTCTGGAGTCGATCCATTAATCATAGTTTACAACAGGATATTCAGCGAAGGTCATTTATTTGTAAGCGCATTATAGAATACATCTTTTAACTTACGCCCTCGCGCGAGAAGA
>CAYYVR010000075.1:0-12164 GCA_964475185.1 uncultured Clostridium sp.
CCTGAGAAAACAAAGGAATCAAAGGACATGCGCCGGCGGGGGATTCCTGCTATACTATAGACTTGGCGATCCCATGGGGATCAGACCGGATGTCCGGTCATCATCTGAGAAAGCGAGGTTGGTCCGCGGGCCGGTGTCTGAATGAATACAAATCTTTTCCGTAATTTTTTGAAATACACGACCTCAAATATGCTGGCCATGCTGGGTGTATCGGTCTACATCCTGGCAGATACGTTCTTCATTGCCCGCGCCCTGGGACCGACCGGCCTGACGGCGCTGAACTTTGCCATTGTGATCTTTTCTCTGATCCAGGGAGCCGGACTCATGATCGGGACGGGTGGTGCCATCGATTTTTCGGTTCGCGTTTCACGCAGCGGCAAATCAGGGGATAAGCCGTTTTACAATGCCCTGATCCTGGCGGGCGCCTTTGCTGTCCTGTTTATGCTGGCCGGATCAATTTTCTCCCGGGAGATCTCCCTGTTTCTGGGAGCTGATTCAGAAACGCTGGCTCCGACCCGGGTCTATGTCACCACGATCCTGTTGTTTTCGCCGCTCTTTCTGGCCAACAACATCCTCCTGGCTTTTGTCCGGAACGATCAGGAACCCGGTCTGGCCATGAATGCCATGCTCGTCAGCAGTCTGGCCAATATCCTCCTGGATTACATCTTCATGTTTCCGCTGGGGATGGGCATGTTCGGTGCAGCCCTGGCCACAGCAGTCTCGCCTCTGATCAGCATGATGATCCTGATGGTCCATTTCCGGGCCGGCAGGAGCCGGTTTCGGCTGCGCAGAAAACGGGCCGAGGCGGAGCATATTCTTCGGATCATGGTCCTTGGCGTCCCGTCCCTGATCACGGAACTGGCTGCCGCTGTCACGCTGTTCACCTTCAACATCGTGATCCTGCGCCTGGCTGGCAACATCGGGGTTGCCGCCTATGGCGTCATTGCCAATGTAGCCATCATCGCCACGGCCCTGTTTACCGGTCTGGCCCAGGGGATCCAGCCCCTGGCCAGTCATTATTTTGCCGCCTCCGATTCAATATCTCTGCGAAAGATCCTCAAATACGGCGTGATCACCGCGAATTTCCTCTCGGTGGTCCTCATCGGCGCAGTGGTGATGTTCTCGGAGCCCATCGTAGCGATCTTCAACGGTGAGAATAACCGGGAGCTGGCGCTCATTGCAGACCAGGGGATCCAGCTGTACTTTGCCGGATTTTTATTTGCCGGCATCAACATCATTCTGATCTCTTACCTGAGTGCCACGCTGAAAACCAGCCAGGCAATCTGGATTTCCGTTCTGCGCAGCTCCCTGATCCTGATCCCAGTGGTCCTGATCATGAGTCATTTCTTCGGCCTCACCGGGATCTGGCTTTCATTCCTTCTGACAGAATTCATTGTGCTGGCACTTTCGCTGATTTCGTCGATCAGCAACAGTAAGAAAATCATTGCTCCATGAACAGTCTGCGGGATGCGTCTGCATGTAGGGTCTGCAGGATGCGTCCTTATGAAAAGATTCCAATGGATAGAAATTTTTTACAGGAACAAAATGATAGTACCCGGTCAATATGTTAAAATAATCAAAAAGCAAAGACCTGAAATTATAGACCATCGATAAACTTAAGATCATAAACCAAAAACCAAAAACCAAGGAAAAGGACTGATGATTGATCTCTTCAGAACTGGAAATTGAAAGCAATCTTCGGAGAAAAACATGAGTGAATTGAAATTTAAAATGGAAGATCCGGCAGATTTGCCGCAGATCCTGAAAATAAAAGAGGAAGCCCATGGAGAGTTTGTCCGCCACCGGCCGGACATCTATCAGGAAAGTGAGATCCTGTATACGGATCATTTTCTGAAACGGTTTTTTGAACAGGACGATCACTATATCCAGACGGCTTTTTCAGGGACGGAGATGGCAGCCTACGCGTTCCTGCAGGTCATGGAAGTTCGCCTGCCCATGATGACGGACCGTAAATATCTGTATGTCCATGATTTGGCTGTGCGGGGCGCATTCCAGGGCAATGGCATTGCGACGAGATTGATGGAGCAGATCGATGAGGTGGCCAGAGGCCTCGACATCAAAAAAATCGAACTGGATGTCCATGTCTTCAGCGAAGGGGCGATCCGTCTGTATGAAAAAAACGGATTCACCACAAGGACGATGCGGATGGAAAAGACCCTGCCTTAATGAAGGCTCTCTGGCAGATCCACAGGGGACTTGTCACAGGAATGTGAGAAAGTGCTGCGGGATCGCCGGTAGGAAGAGAATAGGGTGCACTGATCAGAAAAGCCTGTGCCGGTGAACCATTCACCGGGCCGGATGAAATGATATAATGAAAATCGGTTCTGTGACGGGACCGTTATTTTTTGTGAAGCGCAAGGAGAGACCGATGAAACACAAAGACGTGCTGGAATTACGAAAACGACTGAAAAAAGATCAGATCACCATCAGCCAGATGAGCGGCTGCTATGTGAACAGCGAAAAAAATATTGTGACCACCTACCGGGAAACCTTTCTGAATCTGGAGGAGTCCGAGTTTTTCAAATATATGGAACTGGCAAAAAAAGTAATGTCCGGAACGCTGGGCAACAACCTGGTGGAACTGGGATTCCGCAAAGACAGCGGGCTGGAGCGGCAGACCCAGCTCATGCGGCTGAAAACCAGCCGCCTGAAGGATGATGACCAGCTGAATGATTTTTATCAGCTGGTCATCGATTCCTTTCACTACACGGGAAATTTTCTGATCCTTTTATTCTCCGATGCCTACGATGTCATGAGCCGGACCACGGACAATCTGAAACTGGATGAGTCCGAGGAGACCTATGAGTATATGATCTGCGCGATCTGCCCGGTAACGCTGTCGGACCCTGGCCTCCACTACCGGGAGGAAGAAAAGCGGATGCGGGCCCATCACAGGGACTGGATGGTGGCTCCGCCGCTCCATGGCTTCCTGTATCCGGCATTTACAGATCGAAGCGCAGATGTCAATTCGGTGCTCTACTACACGAAGAACCCCAAGGATGTCCATCCGGAACTGATGGAAGAAGTCCTGGGCTGCGAGCCCATCCGCACCACCGCAGAACATCGCGACTCCATGGAATCTCTGATCCGTGAAGCCGTGGGCTTTGAAGAGGAAGAAGCGGAAAAACTGCTGGTGGATTTTCAGGAGAACCTGCAGCAGATCGTCCAGGAACAGGAAGAGAGAAACAGTGACCTGGAAGAGGAACCGCTTCTGCTCACTTCTGCCCAGATCCAGGGTCTCCTCTCCGACAGCGCCGATGAGGAAGTGCTTCAGAAAATCGAAGACGTCTACGGTGAATACTTTGGAGAAGACCTGCCCAAGGCAGACCGGATCCTGGATCCGAAGATCATTAAGAAAGGTCAGCAAATGAAAAAAGAGCAGGCGCTGACCAGGCAGGTGGAAAACCTGATGATCAAACTGGAAGAAGTCCAGGGGAAGGCGGTGCACTCCGGGGAGGCGGAAGAGGCTTTCAATGAAGATCCGAATCATGGATCAGCCCTGCAAACCTTCGACATCGATCTCAAAGTCCGGCCGGAGAAAGTGGCTCAGATCAAAACGCAGATCATCGACGGACAGAAATGCATCGTCATCCCGGTGGCAGAGGATGAACAGATGGGCGTCAACGGCCAGTCAGGACTTTTATAACCGCCTCCCCTGACTGATGGCAGTCGAAGGATCAAGTTCGATCTTAATGATCGTTCTGATTAAAATCAAATTCAATGATTCAGACTCAGTGTTCGATTAAGCGTCAGGGTTCGATTAAGCGTCAGTGTTCGATTCAGAGTCAGTGTTGGAGTCAAGTCTGGATCAACGTCAGAACCAAAGCCTGAATCGAATTCAGAACCAATGTAAGAATCAAAGCCAGAATTTCATCAACAGGAAAGAAGACCCGTCCCAGCTGAGGGTTTCAGCCGGGACGGGTCATTTTTGCGGTTTGGATTTCTGGTTTTATTTTTTCACAGTCAGACCTGAGAATCTGCGGAGTCGGGGTTCATGGGGTTTGTGATGGGTCTGCCATCTGTGGGCGTTGTCAGATCTGAATGTTTTGGAGGCTGAATATCAATCGGCCGGGACTGTTTCAGAGTCTGTACCTGACAGGGCATAGTCCGCCAGTTTAAGTTCCTGACTGATCATGGCCCGGGCGCCATCGGTGATGACGGACGGGTAGCCCAGCAGATCCAGGATCCGAATGGCGTTGGAGGTGCCGGAAATACCCGGGCGAAGGCGGTAATCAAAGGTCAGGCCGCCGCTGCCCACGGTTTCGGTGAAGTAGAACTTTTGGAAATTTCCCCTGGCATAGGTGATGATGTCCCGGTCATGGGTGGCCAGGATCAGCAGGCAGTTATGATCCTGAATGTAATCTATGATCTGGACCGATGCGCTGATCCGTTCTGTTGGATTGGTGCCGCGAAACATTTCGTCCAGGATGAACAGGCCGGGGATCTCGCCGTCCAGATGTTCAATGATCCTGCGGACCGCTTCGGCTTCAGCCATGAAATAACTTTTGCCGGAGATGACATCATCGCCCGGGTCGATGGAGGTCATGATGTGAAAAGGGCTGGCTTCATAGGATTTTGCCAGGGCCATGTGCAGCGTCTGGGCCATGACGGCATTGAGACCAAGGACGCGCATGAAAGTGGACTTTCCGCTCATATTGCTGCCCGTGAGGATGAGGCCCTGACGATGAAGTTCCACGGAGTTTGGAACACAGTCCTCCACCAGGGGGTGGACGCCATCCACCAGGTTCAGATGGGCCTGCAATCCGCCCAGGGTTGGCTGCGTCCAGGTTTCACCGTACTGGTCCAGGTTGTCCCGGTAGGCGGCGACAGACAAAAGAGCATCCACGTAGCCCACGGCCCAGACAAAACGGCGCAGGTTGGCGTTGTCCTTTTTAAGGCGTGCCTGAGTCCTGTAGTAGAGCACCTGCTTGAACAGAAAGACCTGAGCAAGGTAATCCAGCAGATCCACCCGGGCCAGCAGTGAAAAGATCCGGAAATTGTCCAGGAGCGGTTTGACAGACTTGATGTTTTCCCGGATACCCGGAGACATTTCAGCCAGTTCGGGTTCTTCAAACAGACGGACACCGGCTTTGAAAACTGACATCAGGTTCATCATGGACGCCATCTGGTAGGCGATGCCGCCCTTGAATTTCAGGCCCTTGATCTTCCGCAGTTTGGACAGATCTTCCCGCCGTTCCACCCAGCCGCCCAGCAGGGCATTGATCAGGAGCATGGGCAGGACCGTGATCATGGCCGTTTCCAGGCTCCGGGTCACAATGGAGACCAGGATGGCACCCAGAAGGATCAGACCGAACAGGGTCATGAGGATCAGCAGGCGCGGAGCTGCGGAATGCTCCGTCAGGAGCGGGAGCATGTAGTCGGACAGAACTTCATAGCCGCAGTCGGTGTAGATCTTCTGAGCCCGGCTGCGCAGACGCTCATCCGATCTCAGTTTCTCAACGGATGCGTCCCGTTTGGACAATTCAAGGGGATCCGACAGGGGATCGGTCATGATATTCCATAAGACATTGGCGCCCGGTGATGTATAAGTACGGTCCACATCGGCATAGACATCTTCCAGCCCGAGATCTTCAATGGTGATGGGATCCAGGTGATAGGGACCCCTGACGCCGAATTCGGCCATGAAGACGTCGTTGCGGTCGTAATGCTGGAAATCATGAGGCCGCCCGGGCCAGGTCTCCAGGGCCCGCCTATAAAAACTCTGACTCATCGCTGAACCTCCAAAATTTGACATTTCCTTATCACTATAACATAGCCAGGGGCCATCATGACGTCAGAGGACGGATCCGATGGCTGCAGCCCATTCGTTTTTTCCTGATGAGTAACATAGATCGGAACAGAGAAAACAGGATCGCTGCCAAAAAATAAAACAGGCGATGACTGAGCGGCCATGCCTGAGCACCGTCAACGGAGAGAAGTGGACAGGGAGCGGAAAGAATCAAGGGAGACTTCGGCTGCTGGTCCCTGTCGTTGCATCCACGCGATCCGGGGGGTATACTTTGGGTAAGAAGAGACGAAATAAGTCGTGCCATAGGTTTCGGCAGGTATATACAACCGAGAGGAAACATCGCAGGTCGGCCCCCGGGGCCGGCTTTTTTTAAAACAGAAGAAGACTGAAAAGGGGGGAGCTCCATGCATCCGTATTATGGTCCGGGCAGTATACTCCTTCAGGGCGGCAGTACACAGTGGCTGGGCGTGTTATCCATGTTCGCCTATTTCCTGTTCTGGGCAGTGGTGATCTTGATTGCCTTCCGCTGGCTGAAGCGTCTGACCCCGGACGGGGAGCTGTTTCGAAAAGATATGGCGCTGATCATTCTGCGGGAGCGGTATGCCAAAGGGGAGATCGGCCGGCAGGAATTTCTGGAAAAACAGACGGATCTGAGTGCCGGAGGATTGGATCTTTCAGAATCAAAGACAAGACCAAAGACAAGATCAAAGACAGGATCAAAGTCAGCAGTAAAGACCCGTTCAAGGCAGGAACTACATACACAGGCAGAGCCAGGCTTTGCGGATCCTGTGCGGAAACCTGGCGGTGTGTCATGAAACGGAGGGCGCTTTTGTCCCTGGTCTGGTTTGGCTTTACCACGGTGGTGGTTCGCCGCAAAGATCCCCTGGTGGGCTCCATCATTCTGACGGACCGGTGCAATCTGCATTGCCGGCACTGCGCCGTGGGAAATCTGACCGGCGTGATCTATTCCCTGGATCAGGTCCGCCGTGATATGGCAGAGCTCTACCGCCAGGGCGTCCGAGTGCTCCTGTTTTACGGCGGTGAACCGTTCCTCTGGCAGGACGGGGGAAAGACGGTGCGGGATCTGGTCCGGGAAGCGAAAGCCATGGGATTTTTCTTCGTCAATATTGTCACCAATGGCACATATCCCCTGGATGTGCCCGAAGCGGATCTTCTGATGGTGAGTCTGGACGGAACCAAAGATACCCATGATCTCATTCGCGGCGCTGCCTTTGAAACGATCCGCGGGAACATCAGCCGGGCCCCGGCTGCCAACATCTGCCTCTATATGGCAGTGAACAATCTCAATCAGGCCGATGTGGAGGCGGTTTGCGCCTATGCCCGGGAATGGGCCAATGTCCGCGCGGTGGCTTTCAATTTTCATACCCCCTATCCCGGCGTCGAATCTCTGAGGCTGACCCGGGAGGAACTGGAGGATGTCTGCAGCCGGATCCGCCGTCTGAAGGAAACCGGTACACCGGTACTGAATCTGGTCAGCGCGTTTCCCGCCCTCATCGATCACAGCTTCCGGGCGCCCTGTCATCAGTGTACCGTCATGGAAAACGGACGGCAGTGGACTTGCGGCCGCTGCATTGAGATCCCCGGTTTATGCCGTCAGTGCGGGTTCGCCTTTGCGGCTGAATTTTCTCTTGTGTTCGATGGCAGGCCGCAGGTCATCGCTGAGCTGCTCAGAACATACATGAATATGATTTAGGAGGGGTCGCCATGCTGCTGACATCCCTGCTCCGGATGGGGCTCACCCATACCATCACACCCTTTGTGTTTAAAAATGAATTTACCAATCACCTGGAGTTTGAGGCCCTGGATCAGCTGGGCCTCTATGTCCATATTCCGTTCTGCCGCAGCCTGTGCAGTTTTTGCCCTTACTGCAAGGAAGTATATGATCCGGCCAAAGCCAGGGCCTACATACAGGCCCTGCTGCGGGAAGTGGACCTGACAGCGGGCCGGCTGGCGAAAAAAAAGCCCGTTACCAGCCTTTATTTCGGCGGCGGGACACCGGCTCTGATGATCGATGAGTTGAAGGATATCATTGGTAAGATCGGGGAATACTTTGTGATCCGGAATGGGATCGGCGTGGAACTCCATCCTTCGGATATCACCCCGCAGACCCTTGAGAAACTAAAAGCCTGCGGTGTCACCATGGTGAGTCTGGGGATCCAGACCTTTGACAAAACATCCCTTGCCAGGCTGGGACGCAGCTGGGAACCCTTTGAAGAGAAAGTTGAGCTGGTTGCAAAGTACGGTTTTTCCACCATCGACGTGGATCTGATCTTTGCCATCCCGGGGCAGACGGATGAAAGTCTTGCCCGCGATATCCAAACGGCGTTTGCATCCGGCGCCACTCAGGTCTCCACCTATCCCTTCATCGATTTTACATTTGCCGACAACGCCTATAAGCCGATGTCAGGGAAAGTGAAAAAGAACATGCTGGGCAAACTGACAGAATTTACCCGGACCATGGGATTGGAGCGAACTTCCATCTGGACCTTTGCCCGGCCGGGGACCGGAAAGTATTCATCCGTCACCCGGGAGACATTCCTTGGATTTGGCGTGTCCGCCACCAGCCTGCTGCAAAGGTCATTCAAGATCAATACCTTCTCCATCGAGGAATATATCCGGCGCATTCAGGGGAACGACCTGCCGACCTCCCTGACACTGAATTTCAAAGAACGGCAGCGGGGGGCCTATTTCCTGTTCTGGGCCTGCTATGGGCTGTTCATTGACGCGGATCGATTCGAAAAAATCGTCGGGCGGCCGCTGCAGTCGGTCTTCGGCAGCGAGCTGGCACTGGCAGTCCGTCTGGGGATCCTGAAGAAACAGGGGGCCGATTACCGGCTCACCGATCAAGGCGCGTTATTCTATCATGACATCGAGCAGGTCTATACCACAGCCTATATCGATAAAATGTGGAACGTATCCAGGCTCCAGGCCTTCCCCAGGGAGATCGTCCTGAAATAGCCTTTTGATCAGTGCAAAGATCACATCACAGGATGATCCGAAGGGAAAAGGAGTATGAGGTTTGGCGGGGTTCCCAATGAGGAACTCCGCCAATATCGTTTGTTGTTTGCACAGGCAGGGCTTCAATGATGAGTCTTTCTGATTCAAGCCTGAGATTTAAAACCTGAGATTCAAACACCAAGATTCAGAGTCTGTGATTCAGAGTCTGTGATTCAAACCCTGGGCTTCAAATGATAAAATCTGGACTGAAAATAAAATATTTTCAGTAAAAATCTTCATATCAATCGTTTTCACTTTGATTTGGATATTTAATTTACATATTGTTCAATTTATATGGTGAATCATATGTTATAATCAATAACTGGCAACAACGGATTGAAATAATCACGTTGTTGATTTTTTTGGTAGACTTATTACCGTTTAAAATCAATGATATTTCGGACTGATCCCGAAGATGAACCGTTGCACTGCATTGGGAGGAAATTATTTTGATAAAATTTGAAAATGTTACAAAGAAGTATGAAGATGGATTTAAAGCACTGAACAATATCAATCTGGAAGTCAACGAGGGCGAGCTGCTGGTTCTCATTGGACCGTCCGGCTGCGGAAAGACCACGACGATGAAAATGATCAACCGGCTCATCGATGCCTCGGAGGGGAATATTTACATCAACGGGAAGTCCATCAAAGATCAGGATCCGGTCCATCTGAGACGGGACATCGGCTATGTCATTCAGCAGATCGGTCTGTTTCCCCACATGACCATCGCGGAAAACGTCGCGCTGGTGCCCCGGCTGAAAAAACAGGATCCCAAAGAATACATGGATAAAGTCCAGGAGCTCCTGAACATGGTGGGTCTGGATCCTGACATTTATCAGGACCGCTACCCCAACGAACTGTCCGGCGGCCAGCAGCAGCGGGTCGGCGTGATCAGAGCCCTGGCTTCTGATCCTTCGATCATTTTGATGGATGAGCCCTTCAGCGCACTGGACCCCATCAGCCGGGAACAGCTTCAGGAAGAGCTGGTCCGATTGCAGGAAGAGATCAAAAAGACCATCGTCTTTGTGACCCATGACATGGATGAAGCGTTGAAGATCGCAGACCGGATCTGCATCATGAAAGACGGCGAAATCATTCAGATCGATACGCCGGAGCGGATCCTGCGTCATCCCGCAAATGAATTTGTCAAAAGCTTCATCGGCGAAGACCGGTTGGCACAGGCAAAGGAGAGGATCTTCCCGGCCATCGGGGAGGTCATGATCAAAGCGGTCACTGTCCGCCCGACCCGGGGTCTGGCCGAAGCAGCCAAGATCCTTCAGAAGAACCGGGTCAACAGCCTGATCCTGGCAGATAAGGATGAGCGCTTCCTTGGCATTGCCCGCGCCTTTGATATTTATAAGAACTATGATGATGAAAACATGACGGTCCGCGATGTCATGAAGACTGATCACGCCACCATCGGCATCGATGAGACCATGGAAGAAGCCATTGTCCGGCTGAATAACGCAAAGCTGGGATTTCTTCCCGTCCTCGACAGGGATCAGAAGGTCAAAGGTGTGATCACCAATGCCATCGTCGTGGAAATGTTCTCAGATGATATTACGGAATAAGAGGAGAAGAAACGATGAATGATAATGTTTTAGTTCAATTTTACGATACAGTTACCTCCAGATGGCCCATGGTTCTGGACAGTCTGATCTCTCATATGTGGCTGACCCTGGTGGCCCTGGGATTTGCAATCCTGATCGCCGTACCGCTGGGCATCTTTCTGACCCGGCATGATAAATTTTCGGATTTTGTCATCGGCATCGCGTCCGTGTTTCAGACGATCCCCAGCCTGGCTCTGCTTGGTTTCATGATCCCGCTGTTCGGGATCGGCACCACACCGGCCATCATCGCACTGACCATCTACGGATTGCTGCCGATCCTGCGAAACACCTATACCGGCATCATGGGCGTTGATGCGGGAGCCAAGGAAGCTGGCCGGGGCATGGGCATGACGTCCGCCCAGATCCTGTTTATGGTTGAAATCCCCCTGTCCCTGAGCGTCATCATGGCGGGGATCCGAACAGCCACTGTCCTGATCATCGGGGTCACCACACTGGCCTCCCTGATCGGAGCCGGCGGTTTGGGTGATTTGATCTTCCGCGGGATCTCATCGGTCAATTCCGGGCTGATCCTGGCCGGTGCAGTCCCGGCAGCACTGCTTGCGATCTTCTTCGATTTCCTGCTGAAGCTCTTCGAGAAGAAAGCAACGCCCAAGGGACTTCGGTCGAAAACCAATTAGCGGATGAACATCCAGTGAAGTGGATGAAATGATAAAAGAACAGAAGCAATCTTAAGAGAACAAAGGAGAATATCAATGAAAAAGAGTTTAATCAAAAAAATCACAGCAGGTCTTGGTGCCGTCATGATCATGGGAACCCTGGCTGCCTGCTCAGGCGGAACGGATCAGGATACCATTGTAGTCGGCGGTAAAGATTTCACCGAACAGGATATCCTCGTTCAGCTGGTTTCCGAAGTCATCGAAGCCAAAACGGATCTCTCCGTTGAACGCAAACCCTATCTGGGCGGTTCCAGCGTCGTGGCGTCCTCCATGGAATCCGGCGATGTCGACATCATGGTCGAGTACACCGGAACCGGTCTGATGAGTGTTCTGGGCATGGAAGCGATGAACGATCCTGCTGAGGTCCTGACCACAGTCCGGGAGGGCTATGCGGAAAAGTATGATATCAAATGGCTCGAACCCCTTGGTTTCAACAATACCTTTGCCATTACGATGAGACGGGAAATGGCCGAAGAAATGGGCATCTCAAAACTGTCTGACCTGACACCCCATGCGCCGGATTTCAGTTTTGCCTCGACCCAGGAATTTCTGGAGCGCGTCGACGGATATGAAGCGCTCAAGCCTTTCTATGATCTGGAATTCGGCGATGTGAAGGGAATGGATCCCGGTCTGAGTTACACCGCACTGAAGGAAAAACAGGTCGATATCAGCATTTCCTTTGCCACTGACGGCCGGATCCCAGCCTTTGATTTTGTCGTTCTGGAAGATGACAAGAACTTCTTCCCGCCCTATGATGCAGCCATCCTGGTCAGAAATGAAGTCCTGGAAGCTCACAGTGATCTGGAAACGGCACTGAAGACCCTCGAAGGCAAAATCTCTGACACCGAAATGGCGAAAATGAACGCCCGGGTCGATATCGACAAGGAAGATGCCAGAGTCGTAGCGAAAGAATGGCTCGTGGAAAACGGCGTCATCGAAGAATAACAACCAGCATTGGATTTTGTGTGACCATGGCGTCTTTGATAGGACCTGATGGAATCACCCTTGAAAAACCATTGGATCTAAATCGCTGTTATTAAAAGCTGCTCATCCTTTCGGGATGGGCAGCTTTTTTTGCGGCTTTTTTTG
>CAYYVR010000076.1:0-12059 GCA_964475185.1 uncultured Clostridium sp.
TAGATTCTTTCTTTTCATTCTTTATGTCATTGGGTATAGTGGATATGACAAAATCAACAGGATCGTTGTCCGGACCATCTTCCCAGTGGCCAATCATTGGGAATAATGAATGGAGGGATCGTTCTTTGCAGGAGGAAAAACTGCCATGAAATTCAATGGAATAGAAATACTGGAGGAACCCCGCACGGTGATTCAGGTGGAGAGAATCCTGCCGCTGGATCAGGCTCAGCTATGGGAGTGGGTGACGAAGCCTGAACTGACTGGACGCTGGATCGGTCCCTGGGTTCGGCTCGACGAAGAAAATCTTGAAATCACGCTGATTCGGGAGGCGGGCAATCCCACCGCACCGGCGCGGATCCTTGAGGTCAATGAACAGACCGGCTATACACTGGAACTGGGAGGTATGGGCGAACCCTGGCTCATCCTGGTCACCGTTTCCCCCTCGGGACACGGCCGTTCCCTGTTCACCATCATCCAGCCTGTTGACGCCGAGGATCAGGCTGGGGCGATTCGGGCCGGCTGGGAATTTTATGCCGATTGCCTGGCTGCCGCCATCGATGGCCGGGAAATGCCGACCTTTGAGACGTACTGGGATCCTGAAAGCTGATTGGATGAACCTTGCCGATCCTGTCCGCATTCTGCTGAAGCCAGCGAAGTTGGGCCCTGCTTCCGGGCGCTTTGCCCGGAATAAGACCGTCCCGTCAGCAAAGAAGCGGTGATCGTCTCCCACTGTGGAGGCGTTCACCGCTTCTTCGTTCATTTTTCTCTGGCCGTTTCTGTTCCGAAGGTCCCCCCGAGTCATTCAGCTTGCCGGCTTACCCTTGCGCCGGTTCCTGCGCCCTGTTCGTCCAACCAGGCAATATCCTGCAGTTATTCGTATGCATTTTCCATGACCATTCGATTGGTGAGATGGATCAGCTTGGCTGCCCCCGTTTCATAGCTTCGGAGCTTTTCCTCATCGCCTTCGATGAGATCTTCGATATAGCGGATGTTCTCCAGCAGCCCTTCACGGGTCATGATCTCACCGTGCCCCGGGATGATAAATTCAAACTCATAGGTCAGATAGTTTCTCAGCGAAGCCAGGTGCTGTTCAAGGAGCAACCCGTTGACGTAGCTGGGAATGGGCCACTCGCAGTTATCGCCGACGATGAGGATATGATCTTTTTCATCATAAATGGAAATGGAGTCGGCGGAGTGTCCCGGAGAATGGAACAGCTCCAGACCAAGGGCGGGAAAGCGGATCCGGGAATCAAAGGTCAGATCCGGGTCTTTGATCTCAATGGGTCCGGCCGCGTACTTCTCCAGTTCCTGGAATTCCGGGCTGTCTGCGCGATCCAGGAGATCTGTGAAATACCGGTGGGCAATCACCCGGGCGTTTTCGAAGTAGGAATTCCCCCAGATGTGATCCCAGTCACTGTGCGTGTTGACCACCGTTCTCACCTGGTCCGGGTCCAGCTGGAGGTGCTGGAATGTCCGGGCCATGATCTGCGGTCCCAGGAAGGTGTCAATGACGACCAGCTCCCCTTCCCCCTCAATGACATATATATTGGATGTACAGGCAAATTCAGTATCTGCCAGTTCCTGATACGTCACCATGGTCCCCCGGGACCCGACTTTTCGAATGTCCATATTTCGCCTTCCTTTGCTCGCATCGAGCTCGCTCTTGTCTTTTGAATTGAACTGTCAGTCCATTATAGCAGGTTCGCAAAAAAATGCTTGGTACCGGATCAGGTCAGGCGATCACAGACCTGTTCAAAGGTTCAAATATCCGCCGAATCAATAACTGGCGGGAGCACGTTACCGTTTCCGGTCCGTGTTCCCGCCAGTTATCATTGATTGCCTGGAACAGGGATCAGATCCGGTCTTCCAGATATTTCTTCAGGAACAGCTGCATCTCCTCGGAGTCCGGCGATGTGAAAATCTTTTCCGGTGTTCCCTCCTCGCGAAGCATCCCGTCTTTCAAAAAGATGATCCGGTCTGAGATGTCTTTGGCAAAGCGCATTTCATGGGTGACGATGACGAGGGTGATGCCGGTCTGTGCCAGATCCCGGATGACATTGAGGACTTCGTCCACCATCTGAGGATCCAGCGCGCTGGTTGGTTCATCCAGGAGAATGACTTCCGGATCCATGGACAGGGCCCGGGCGATGGCCACTCGCTGCATCTGTCCGCCGGAGAGCCGCTTCACCGACTGGTGTTCAAATTCCGCCATGCCGACTTTCTTCAGCATCTCGCGGGATTTTTCGGTGGCTTCCTCCCTGGAGCGTCCCAGTACTTTGATCTGTCCGATGTTGAGATTCTCCAGAACGCTCATATTGCCGAACAGATTGAAGCGCTGAAAGATCATGCCGACTTTCTGCCGGTAGCTCTCCAGGGAAAAGGAACGGTCTTTGATATTCTGACCGTTGAAATAGATCTCGCCCTCTTCGTAGTTTTCCAGCAGGTTGATGCAGCGCAGCAGCGTGCTTTTCCCGCCGCCGGAAGGACCGATGAAGGTGACGATCTCCCCTTTTTGCACTGAAAGGTCCACGCCCTTGATGATCTCTTTGCCGTCAAAATATTTATGAATGTTTTTCAGTTCGATCTGGTTCATTTTTTACCCCCTGCCATGGGCACGGTCTGGCTTTGCAGGGCCTGAACCGGCATGTCCATCCGTTTCTCGATGAGCATGAGGATCCGGGTCACGGCAAAGGTCAGAATGAAGTAGATGATGGCAATGATCATCATGGATTCAGTGAACTTATACGTGGTGCCGGCAACCGACATCCCCTGGAAGAACAGCTCCGTCAGTCCAATGACGTTGAGCACGGAGGTATCCTTGATGTTGACGACAAATTCGTTGCCGATGGCAGGGAAGGCATTGCGGATGGCCTGGGGCAGGATGATCAGGCGGAAAGCCTGGGATTCGGACATGCCGATGGTCAGTGCCGCCTCGCGCTGCCCCGGATCCACCGACTGGATCCCCGATCGGATGATCTCCGCCATATAGGCCGCGGTGTTCAGCGATACGATGATGATGGCAGCCACGGTGGGGGTCCACTGGAGGATACGGTAGAGATAATTATAAAGGAAAACGCCCTGGACCATCATCGGGGTGCCCCGGACGAATTCGATATAGGCTGCGCTGAAAAACAGCAGCAGGCGCTTGATGATTTTGATCAGAATATTGTCCTTGTCGGTGATGCGGATCAACCGCATCCCGGACAGGACAAAGCCCAATACCAGGCCGAAGATGGTTCCTGTCAGGGCAACCAGAAGTGTGGTCTGGATGCCCTGCAGGTACAGGCTCTGGTATTGGGTAAACAATCTTTGAATCGTTTGTCCCATGTTTTACTCCTTAGGGTTCCATGGCCGGCTGGTTCTGGACGGCCGCCTCCATCATGGCATCGCGCTTCTCCAATGTAAGGGTGGCCAGGAACTCATTGATCTGAGCCTTGAGCTCATCACTGCCCTTGGGCATTGCGATGGATACGGTGGTGGGAACACCTTCCAGGGGCTGGAATCCGTTCTCCGGGGTAAAGTCGACCATGACCAGATCTTCGTTGGCCTGTGCAACAGAGATCGCCACCGGCTTTTCCAGAACCGTGCCATCGGCCACGCCGTTTGAAATGGCATGGATGATCAGCGGAACGGTTCCAAGCGGGGTTTCATGCTGAACGCCGGGGATCTGAGGAATGACGGTGTCATAATTGGTACTCTTCTGACCGACGATTTTTGCACCGCTGAAATCTGCCAGAGAAGTGGCACTCTCATACTGGCTGCCTTTCTTGACCAGCATGACAAAACTGGAATCGTAGTACGGGTCGGAGAAATCGACTTCCAGGACCCGATCCGGGGTCTCACTCATCCCGGCAATGATGACATCGATGACGTCGTTCTTAACGGCTTCGATGAGTCCGTCCCAGGCGATCTGCTTTACCACCAGGTCCCGTTCGAGATAGGCTGCCAGTTCCTTGGCAACTTCCACATCGAACCCGCCGGCATATCCGGCAGACCCGTCGATCTTCACTGCGCCGTTGGCATCGGTGGGCTGGTTCCAGTTAAAAGGCGCGTAATTGGCTTCAAGGCCAATCACCAGGGGTTCTTTCTGCGCAGCAGTATCTGCAGTCGTCGTGCCAGCACTCGTCACCTGGGCAGTTGTCGTTGCGGTGTTTCCCGAGGCACATCCGGCCAAAGCCATTATGCCTGCCATCATCAGTGCGGTGATCGTTTTTTTCATCGTGATTTCTCCTCTGATCGTTTTTTTGTAAAAAAATAAGAGACCGTGCCAGACGATCTCGTTGTTACGATAAATCAAATCTAGCGCCCTTTCCATGGAAAGGAGTGTTGCAAGTCTTCCCTGCAGCCCCACATAACATCAGTGCCCTGAATCTTATGTTCGGCGATGGTTGCCTTTCGCTGGGATCACAGCCTGCCGGCTTCTCCAGGTACTCTTCTGCATCGCTACCTCTAAAATCTGTTCTTATTTTTTTACAGTTTAACACAGGTGATTTGAATGTCAACTGAAACCTTGATTGCTTTGCATATTTATACGCATCAGAAATCCCTCCAACGGGTCAGAAACAATCAGTTTTTGAGCCAATTTAAAATGGGTTTCGTTTTCAACAATGGATTCTTTATTAAACGTGCCGTTTTTGAAATAAAAAAAGGAAATTTAACATTTTTAAAAATATCAGCAAAATCAGCGGTTTCAGGCCCGAAATCAAGTCAACTCACACCGGTTTCCAAGATCCCGGCAGACTCTCATCGGACCCCGCTCATCGTGGCCGGATCACACCGGCCCCGGCCCAAGGTCCTCCATCATCCGGTCTTCCAGCAGACAGCGGCGGATCTTCTCTACATAATAATTCACAGTATCCCTGGATAAATCCGGCATGGTGGGATATACGCCGAAGCGTTTGAGATATTCTTCCTCCAGCTGATACAGCTCTTCATGGAAATCACTCATGACCGCATGGACATCTGCCATGGGATCGAAAAAATCATTCATTTTCTGATTCCTCCTGTTCTTTGGAGAATTTAAGGTTTCCTTTGATTATAATATAATCAGCTGAATAGACAAGGAAGTTTTTTCGCCGGACTTTTCCGTCAGACTTGCTCTGTCTTGTTCGGATAAATCCGGACTTGTCCGGACATTCTCCATATTCGGATCTGTTCCTTTATCTGCATAGTGAACGTGAGCCCTGACAGCGCCTCCCCGCATTCATTGGCCGATGGTCTGAATGGGGATCCAGCTGCACCTTTTCATCACCGCCCGACCCTGCAAAACTGCAACGCTTCTACGCTGTAAATCTCTACAAGGAGCCTTCCATGATCAGGATTATGATTTATGAACCACCCCACAAAAAAGACACGGCGACGGCCCAGGCCATCGCTGAATATACCAAACGGCTTTCCCGGATCGCCACGATCCGGTATAAAAAACTGGCTGCCGCTCCGCCCAATGCCCTCTTTTTTGACCCCTCAGGCCCTCAGCTGACCAGTACTGATCTGGCTGAACGCTTCGCCTCAGAGCTGCTGCATGGGAATGAACTGCATCTGGCCCTGGGTCAGCCTGACGACCCCGAAAAAGATTCGATCCAGCTGCTTTCGCTTCCGCTGTCCCCGGGAACGGAGTCCGTCCTTCTGCTGGAGCAGGTCTATCGCTCGTTCAAGATCAACAGCGGCGAACCCTATCATAAATGAATCAACCGCGCCGGTGGATCAAATCAATGGTACCCTTCAGTTTTTCATCCAGTCGCTTCTCAGTCACTTCTTTGGCGCTCCTCACCCTGAAAGAGCTTAAACCCCAGGGATGAATTATGCTATACTTCAATTTAACCTATTGATCAAAATTCCTGCTGATCGGCGCCATGGGCAGGCTGACTGCCAAAGAGACCCGTCAGCCGATCGCAATCAATGAACTCAAAGAGGAGATTTTCAGCCCATGATCCAGGACATCGAACCCAGAATTTTTAAAAACAGCTTCATGAACCGCACCCCCGAGGCATCCGATCTGTTCCTTTCCTACGAAGGCGAGGGCGTCCTGGTCCGGGAGGATAAAGACAAGCTGTGGTATCCATCCTTCGCTGATTTCCAGGAGCAGTTTCCGGATCTGATGCACCAGGCGACCTATCTGTTCAGCATCGATGACATCAATTACTACCTGACAGCGGAGAAGGGACTGGACACTGTGCCTGGCTGGACCTATGCCAGCACCGGACGATTCCGTACTGAACCGAAGTACTGGCGTTCCTTTGCCGGTGTCGTCGGCTGGCAGCTCAACCGCTGGTATGCCAATCACCGGTTCTGCAGCCGCTGCGGAGCCGGCGTGGTCCACTCGGACAAGGAGCGGATGCTGTACTGTGAGTCTTGCGGATTCCAGGTCTACCCGACGATCTCCCCCTGCGTCATCGTTGCGGTCCACCATGGCGACCGTCTGCTTCTGACCAAGTATGCCGGCAGATCCTACGCAAATTTTGCGCTGGTGGCAGGGTTTGCTGAAATCGGTGAAAGTCTGGAACAGACGGTTCGCCGGGAAGTCCAGGAGGAAGTCGGACTGAAGATCAAAAATCTGAAATTCTATAAAACCCAGCCCTGGCCCTTCACCGATACACTACTCACCGGATTTTTCGCCGAACTTGACGGCGATGATACGATCACGATCCAGGAAGATGAACTGGCACTGGCCGTCTGGATGGATCGGGAGGACATTCCGGTGGCTGAGCATAAAATCAGTCTCACCAGCGAAATGATGGAAGCGTTCCGTACCCATTCCGTGGATCTCTCGTTTCCCTGATCAATAAGCGATCCCCGATCAATGAAAGATCCCGCAATCAATAAGCCGGCACCGCTGCGTTTGACGGATGATGCCGTGCCGGTCTGATTGCACTCAAGACAGTCATTAAGCATCAAAGAACAATTGAAAAGCTTCAAAATTTATAAACATCTGATTTCTCCTTTCTTTGTGGCCCCGGGGAGAACAGGTGACTTGCAGGTAAGGACACCTTTGCGTTATAATGCTTCAATCAGCTGATTTATCAGTGATACCAAATAAGATAAAAATTAATCGTCCGAAACTGGAAGCCGGTGGCTTCGTTGATCGGTCGTCAGGGAGAAAGAAATGGAACACATCAGAGTTGGCCTCGTTGGGCTCGGAACAGTGGGGACCGGGGTATTCAAAGTCCTTCGGGACAATCAGGAGATCATTGCCAGTAAAGTCGGGCGACCAGTCAAAATCGAAAAGATCCTGGTCAGAAACCGGGACAAAGTCAGGAGTGAAGAGATTCCCGATGAGCTCATCACCTTTGATCCGGCCCAGGTGCTGGAAAACGATGAGATCGACATCGTCATCGAAGTCATGGGCAGTGTGGATCTTGCCAGAGAATACATCAGCCGCGCCCTCCGTGCCAAAAAACAGGTGATCACGGCCAACAAAGACCTCATTGCCCTCCATGAGGAAGAATTGTCAAAGCTGGCCCACGACAATGGCCGCGATCTGTATTTTGAGGCTGCTGTGGCCGGGGGCATCCCGATCATCGGGACGCTGAAGGAAGACCTGGCAGGCAACAAGATCCGGAAAGTCATGGGGATCATCAACGGCACAACCAACTATATGCTGACCCGGATGGCCCGGGAAGGAAAAAGCTATGAGGAGATCCTTGCCGATGCCATGCGGCTGGGGTACGCCGAAAGCGATCCCACTGCTGATGTCGGCGGACTCGACGCCGCCCGGAAGATCGCCATCCTGAGCACCATTGCCTTTGATACCAAAGTGACGTTTGATGATGTCTACGTGGAAGGGATGACACAGATCACCCAGGATGACATCAAATCCGCCGATGAGCTCGGCTATGTCGTCAAACTTCTGGGCATCGCCCGGAATACCGATGATAAAGTCGAAGCCCGGGTCCACCCCGTTTTTATCGCCAGAGACCATCCCATGGCAGCGGTCAGTGATGTCTTCAACGCCGTCTTCGTGGAGGGGGATGCCGTCGGCGAAGCCATGTTCTATGGCCGCGGCGCCGGGGAACTGCCGACCGCCAGCGCGGTGATCGGCGATCTCATGAAGGCCAGCCGCGATTTCGTGCATCATACCATGGGCCTGAACTATCGTCACATCCAAAAGCGCAAAGAAGTCAAACCCATCGACGAAGTCGCGACTGCGTTCTACATCCGGATGAACGTACTGGACCGGCCCGGTGTCTTCGGCAAGATCGCCAATATTTTCGGTGACCATCAGGTCGGTATTGCTTCTGTCCGTCAGCAGCACCAGGATGAGTCCGGCAATGCCGAGATCGTTCTGGTGACCCACAAGGTCCTGGAAAAAGATTTCCGTGAATCCATTGCCCTCATCGAGGATTTGGAGGTCGTGGATCATATCTCCAGTATCATCCGCGTCGAATCATGATTTCAAAAACGGTCCACCGGGGATCGACGGAACCCTCGCAGGACAGAAGCTACAAGACTTCCCGGCGATCCATAAAGTCAGGGCCAATAACAAAGGGACAGAAGACGCCGTGTCTTCTGTCCCTTTGTTATTGGCTGGGTATTGGCTGGGTATTGGGTGGGCATGGCTGGGTATGGCTGGGCTCGGAAACGAGATGATGGAGCGTCCCAGCCGTCTTTTACATGGCCCGGTCACAGATACAGCGCCAGTGCTTCCAGCAGGGCGATGCGGAAGAGCTGATGGGGATAGGTCAGGCGTGAAAAAGAAATGCGGTGGTGAGCCTGCCTTTTCACGGACTCATGGATCCCGTTGGATCCGCCGATGATCAGCGCAAGCTCCGTCTGGCCCGATTCGATCATGCGCCGCCGGAGCCCGGTGAAAAATTCAGGAGCTGTGCTCTTCCCGCCGATATCCATGCAGATGATGCGGGCGTGGGGCGGGATCTTTTCCCGGATCCTTGCGGCCTCAAGAGTCAGTGCGGCATCGATCTGCGCCTCTGAAGCATTTTCTTTCACGGGCTCTTCTTTTAATTCCAGGACCTGGCAGAAACTGATCCCGTTCTTCCTGCCAACAGAGCCCAGGAGAATCTCCTGGGCCTGTTTCAGATAATCTTCTTTCAGCGATCCCAGACAGATCAGATGGACATTCATCCTGTCTTATACAGCTTCTTCGCTGCCCCTGGCGCCATGGCATTTCTTGTACTTTTTGCCGGAACCGCAGGGACAGGGATCATTGCGGCCGATTTTTTCTTCATTGCGGACGGTCTTGGAGGCATTGAATGCCTTTTTGATCTCCCTGCGTTTTTCTTCGGAGAAAATACCGTCCCACTGGGGCAGTCCGTACAGATAATCCGCTTTGGCATCGAGCATGTTGAAGTAGAGCTTTTCCAGGTCGATTTTAAGCTGGACCTGGCTGTCGGCTTCCAGTGCTTCGACATCCAGTGTCTCATTCAGGGATTCGTTGATCCCGTCCAGAAAGCCCATGATGAACTCCGGGGTCGTGTCCATTTCAGCGGCAAAGGCCTCGATCTGGAATTCGACCGTTTCATCATGACGGGCCAGGATATTGCGGTAGATCCGCTCTTCCACGGCGGAATAATCAGCCCAGAACGCTTTTTCACCCTTTGTTTTGACATAATTGACGACCAGTTCGGTCCAGTTTTTATATAAGCTCATAATGATGTTCCTTTCAATTTCAAACGAATTTTCCCAATCCGAAACCGTCGTTTCGGGCTTTTGATTTTTCTACTTCATCAGATTACTGTTTTTTTTCAGCATCGTCAAGTCAGCCCGTTGGCCGCCCGCTGACCTCCCGCCTGTGCAGGAGCCCTTGGACACATTCGCCTGGTCCGCTGATCCATTGGGCCGCGCGATCAGATCTCGGTGTATCCCGACGGACGGATCCGGGAGGCCAGTTTCAGTTGGAGATCGCCGGTTTCGCCGATCTTCACACCGGCATCGGTCAGAATATTTTCCACCGTCTTGTATGCCAGCTCCGGTACATTGTTGGTGCCCGACAGATGGCCCAGCAGGATGTGGCGGTGACGTTCATCCAGAAAACTCAGGATGGCAGCGGCCGAATCCTCATTGGACAGATGGCCCAGTTCGGACAGGACCCGCCGCTTCAGATCATAGGGATAGGGTCCGTATTTGAGCATTTCGACATCGTGATTGCTTTCGATCAGGATCAGATCTGAATCTTTGATCCCTTCCCGGATCTCCCGGGTGAAAACGCCCATGTCCGTGACCGTGGACATGATCTTCCCGGCGCGGTCCTCAATGGTGAACCCGATGCAGGCTGCTGAATCATGGGGGACGCGAAATGTCCGTACATTCAGATCATCGATGGACGCTTCGCCATTGATGATCCGCTTGTTGTGCGCTGCGATCCTGCCGACCTTCGATTCCATGGCAGCCCAGGTTTTTTCATTGGCATAGACGGGTATATTGAACTTGCGGGACATCACTCCGGCACCGCAGGTATGGTCGATGTGCTCATGGCTGATCAAAATGGCTTTGATCTGAGATGGGTCCTCGCCGATGGAATCCAATGCACTCATCAGCGCTTTTCCGGTAAGTCCGGCATCCACCAGCACACTGGTATCCTGACTTTGGATAAACAGCGAGTTACCGGAGGATCCGGAGAACAGTGAACAGAATTTCATTATTCTTCAGTCCTTATGATATCGGCCCCCAGGGCTTTGAATTTTTCTTCGATGTGGGGATAGCCGCGGTCGATGTGCTCGATCTCGTAGACTTCCGTGATCCCCTGGGCCATCAGACCGGCAATGACCAGTGCTGCGCCGGCCCGCAGGTCCGTTGCTTTGACTTTGGCTCCCTTGAGGAACGGGACGCCTTCGATGGTGGCGATCCGATCCGTGAAGACGGCCAGCGCGCCCATTTTATTGAGTTCATCCAAATGCATGAACCGGCTTTCATAGATGCTTTCGTTGACCGTGGAACGGCCGTCCGCGATGGTCATGACGGCGGTCATGGGCTGCTGTACATCGGTGGGAAAGCCCGGATAGGGAAGTGTCTTGATATTGCAGCTCTTCAGGCGCTTGTTCGCCCGGACCACGATGCTGTCATCTCGCTCATCGATCTCCACACCCATTTCCTGGAGTTTGGCTGTGATGGATTCCAGATGCTTGGGGATCACGTTGGTGATCTCCACTTCCCCGCCGCAGCCGGCCACTGCCAGCATATAAGTGGACGCTTCGATCTGATCCGGGATCACTGAATAGGAGCAGCCTTTGAGTTCGCGTACGCCGTTGATCCGGATGACATCGGTTCCGGCCCCTTTGATGTCGGCACCCATGGTGTTCAGGAAGTTGGCCAGGTCCACCACATGGGGTTCCCTGGCGGCATTTTCCAGGATCGTCTGGCCTTCGGCCATGGTGGCGGCAAGCATGACGTTAATGGTCGCTCCCACTGTGACGACGTCGAAAAAGATATGGGATCCTTTCAGGTGATTTGAATGAGATACCGTGGCGCCATCCTGGATCTCTACGACAGCACCCAGTGATTCAAATCCCTTGAGATGCTGATCGATGGGACGCGCGCCGATGGGGCAGCCACCCTGCAGATCCACCACCGCCTGGCCGTAGCGGGCAAGCAGCGCGCCGATCAGATAATAGGAGCCCCGCATGGAGCGGACTTCTTCGGTCCTGGCATCCGTGCGATGGACGCCCCGGGGATCGATGGTCAGTGTTTTTCCATCGCGGGTGACCTCACAGCCCAGATGTTCCAGTATTTTGACATATGATTTTACATCCGCGATATCCGGTACATTTTCCAGCACACAGATCCCGGAGGACATGAGAACAGCCGGAAGAATCGCCACTGCGGCATTCTTAGCCCCATTGATATCCACCGTGCCATATAATTTTTTTCCGCCGTTGATTACAAATTTTTTCATTTCATCACCTGTACCTATCCTGGTCCAATTCTTTCCATTGGCTCGATTACTCATTATATCAAATTTATCGGAACCATGTGTTACGAAGCAGTTTCTTATTTGTATGCTTATTGAGATCCCCCGTTCAAAATGATCCGGCGCACTCGGTGCAGGCTCCGGCCTTCCCTTTGTTTTGACCGCTGAAAGCTGTGGCCTTGCAGTGCCTGTGATATAA
>CAYYVR010000077.1:0-11993 GCA_964475185.1 uncultured Clostridium sp.
CCCCATGACCCCGCTGACATCTTACATCGCTGATCTTAAAGGAGGAACTTTCATTGGAAAGAATCGTAGGAACCACTGTGCGCGGCTTAAGAGCCCCCATCATTCGAAAAGGTGACGACATGACCGAACTGGTCAGCAACGTCGTATTGAATTTCCTGGAATCGGAACACATCGAACTGCAGGACCGGGACATCGTAGCCATGACCGAGTCCATCGTGGCTCGTGCCCAGGGCAACTATGCCTCCGTGGATGACATCGCTGAAGATGTCCGCAAAAAAACCGGCGGTGAGACCTGCGGTGTCATCTTCCCGATCCTTTCGCGCAACCGCTTTGCCATGATCCTCAAAGGGATCGCCCGGGGCGTGAAGAAGATCGTCCTGATGCTGTCCTACCCCGCCGATGAAGTGGGCAACCATCTGATCTATCTCGACAAGCTGGATGAGTCCGGCGTCAATCCCTGGACCGATGTCCTCACTGAAGTGGAATTCCGGACCACCTTCGGTCAGGCCAACCATACCTTCACCGGCGTCGACTACATTTCCTACTACCGGAGCATCATCGAAGGCGAAGGCTGCCGCTGCGAAGTCATTTTCGCCAATAATCCGCAGACCATCCTGGATTACACGAAAACGGTCATCAACTGCGACATCCATACGCGGCGGCGCACCAAGCGGATTTTAGAGCAGGCCGGCGCCGAAAACGTATTGTCCCTGGATGAGATCCTCAATGAGCCCTCAGACGCCCACGGATACAATGATGAGTACGGTCTGCTGGGGTCCAATAAATCCACTGAAGAGGAAGTCAAGCTCTTCCCCAGGGACAGCAAACCTCTGGCGGATGCCATCCAGGCCAGACTATTGGAAAAAACCGGCAAAAAACCCGAAGTCATGGTCTACGGCGACGGAGCGTTCAAAGATCCGGTGGGCTTCATCTGGGAACTGGCAGATCCTGTGGTCTCCCCCGGGTACACCGACGGTCTGGAAGGCACCCCCAATGAGATCAAGATCAAATACCTGGCCGACAACAACTTCCGGGACCTGTCTGGAGATGAACTGAAAAAAGCCATTTCCGACCACATCATCCACAAAGAAGATGATCTGAAGGGCTCCATGGAATCCCAGGGCACCACGCCGCGGCGTCTCACAGACCTCATCGGTTCCCTGTGCGATCTGACCTCGGGTTCCGGGGACAAGGGCACCCCCATCATCTACATCCAGGGCTACTTTGACAATTTCAGCAAATAAGCCATCCCAGTGAAGTGATCCAAAATCGATCCAAAATCATCCATCAAGGACGATCCCCCGGTGCATCCCGGAGATCGTCCTTTCTTTATGGGCGTGTGACTCGAAGGCTTCACCTCCTTGATTTGCGGATGCCATGGTTTAAGCAGCCGCTCCCCATACAGTTTGAAATGTGTTCTTCAAAATCCTTCTGTTTTTTCCGGCCCTGCCGGTTTTGTAGTAAACTGTAGTTATCAATGCAATCACAAAAACGGAGGGACCCTATGCAAAAAGTACAGATCGAAGACCTGAAAGACATCCGCTTTCTGTCCAAGCCGGAGTTCAATGCGTCCGGCGACTGGCTGGCCTTTATCCGCACCCAGGCTGACATGGAAAATAACGGCTATCAATCCGATATCTGGCTCCACGATGTCAAGCATGCGGCGAGCTGGCGTCTGACCGCATCCGATGAAGTCTCAAACTTCGCCTGGGACGGCGATGACCATCTGGTCTTTTCCGCTCTGCGCAAGCAAAAGGATAAGGATCAGGCGAAAAAAGATGATTTCACCAACATCTATCGCATCTTCATCAAGGGCGGTGAAGCAGAAAAATTCCTCACGATTCCCGCCAAGGCCGGCAAAGTGGAGATGCTGGACGATCACCGCTGTCTGTTCACCATGTCCACGGATCTCAACGGCAGGGATCTTCATGCCATTAAGGATGAAGCGGACAAAAAGAAGGAACTGGAGCGCCGGGAAGCCGAGCAGGACTTCGACGTCATCGAGGAGATCCCCTTCTGGCACAACGGCGGCGGGTTCGCCTCGGGCAAACGGGGACGCCTTTGCATTTACGATTCCAAAACCGGCAAAATCACGGCCATCAATAAAGGCAACACGTCCATCAGTGATTTCACGCTGAACGATGCGAAAACCAAGGCCCTGGTGCTCATCGATGAGAACAAAGGCGTTTCTGCGCTGGAATCCAAACTGGCCGTCTTTGACGTGGAAACGAAAAAACTGACGACTGTAAAAATCGGCAAACACCGGTTCTATGACGCCCAGTTCCTGGACGATGAGACTGTCTTCCTGCTCATCAATGAAAATAAAAAATACGGCCTGAACGAAAACGCCAAATTTTTCCTTTTGGACCTGAAGACCAGCGAACTCCGTCTCATGGTCGAAGACCAGGACATCTCCGTGGGATCCTCCGTGAATTCCGATATGCGCTACGGCGGCGGTCAGGCCCTGGTGGTGAAGAACGGGTGGATCCACTACATCGAAACCAATGATACCGATTCTTTCCTCAAGCGCATGGACCGCAGCGGCAACGTGGAGATCCTCACCGATGAACCGGGCTCCGTGGACGCCTTCGATGTCAGTGAAGACGGAACGATCCTCTGTGTGGGCATGGAACCGGGCGGTCTTCAGGAACTGTATGAAGTCAGAGACAAAACAAAGAAACGCCTGACCGAGTTCAATCAGGAGTATCTGAAGAGCCACTCCGTCGTAATGCCGGAATCCATCCGCTCCCGGGGAGAAGGCGATGACATCGTCAACGGCTTTGTCCTGAAACCGGCAGATTACAAAAAAGGCAAAAAATACCCCGGCATCCTGGTCATCCACGGCGGACCCAAAACCGTCTACGGATCGGTCTTCTACCATGAGATGCAGGTCTGGGCCAATCTCGGCTATTTCGTCTTCTTCTGCAACCCCAAGGGGTCCGACGGGAAGGGCAACGACTTTGCCGATATCCGCGGCCGCTACGGCTCCGTGGACTACGACAACATCATGGACTTCGGCGACAAAGTCCTGGACACCTATCCCGATATCGACGAAAAGCGGGTGGGCGTCACCGGCGGTTCCTACGGCGGATTCATGACCAACTGGATCATCGGCCACTCCAAAGCCTTCAAGTGTGCAGTGTCCCAGCGCTCCATCTCCAACTGGATGTCCTTCTTCGGCAATTCCGACATCGGCTATTTCTTCGCCCCCAATGAGAACGACGCCTGGCCCTGGAAAAATCCGGAAAAAATGTGGGAACTCTCCCCGCTTAAATATGCGGATCAGTGCACCACACCCACCCTGTTCATCCATTCCGATCAGGATTACCGGTGCTGGATCCCGGAAGCCTACCAGATGTTCACCGCCCTGAAACTCCACAACTGCGAATCCCGCATGGTGGTGTTCCACGGTGAGACCCATGAACTCTCCCGCTCCGGTAAACCCAAGGGACGGATCCGGCGCCTCACTGAGATCACCAACTGGTTCGAAAAATACCTCAGGTAACTCCCGGCTTTGGCTGATCAGCTGTCAGCAGACATCTGATCGCCGCTCCTCCCGGCAGCAATGAAAGCATCTCACAGAAGCCTTACGGACCCCGGAACATCCGGGGTCCGTGCCATTGACTGACCGAACGTCCCAGACACTTTTACGGCGCTGGATAGGGACAGGGATGGGACCTTTGAAACGGACCTTTGAAACTCTGAAACATATTGACACGAAACTCCATAGTTTGGTATCATAATGTAGTCGCACACTTGGAGAGTTGGTCGAGCGGCTTATGGCACCGGTCTTGAAAACCGGCGATGTGCAAGCATCCCAGGGTTCAAATCCCTGACTCTCCGCCAATATCTAAATACAGATGGTTAGAAACCGAGCGTTATCAATGCTTTTTTCGGTTTTTGACCGTCTTGTTTTTTGCTCTGACTAAGCCTTTGACTAAGCCGGCTTATCGTGTTCCTGGACTGAGCAATTTTAAAATACAGTGGACTATTACTATTTTGAATTCCATCTGGCCCGCACCTCCATTTGGGGAGATAATAATCTCCAGGGCGAGTACGCTGAGGGTGCCCCCAGAGACTGGGGCGGTTACCTTTATGACAGAACCAACGGCATGGACTGGGATTTCATCAAATTTGGCTCCGGCCCCAAACAGGGGTCCAGCGGACATTTCGGTCTGCTGCTGTCTTCCAAGACTGTTCCACTGCCTGATGCACCTGAGATCTATCGCACCGTGAGCGGCATGAAATTCCTGGATGCCAACAATAATGGCGCATGGGACACCGGTGAGGACTATCTGCCCGGATGGACCATCAATCTGGAAGGATACATCGAGGATATTTTCGTAACCCTCACCACCACAACGGGCCCGGACGGAACCTACCGTTTCGGCAACCTGAGTTATGCCCCACTTCTGGAAGTCTATGAAATCATGAAACCGGGTTATGTCCAGACCTATCCCAACGCCCTGACGGAAGACCTGCCCATCGGCGCAGAAGCCTTCGAAGAGATTCAGGCTGGCATGGGATCCTGGCGCTGGAAGATTCCCATCATGCTGATGCCCGAGAGTGTCACTGAAGCCGTCACAGTGTCCGGTGTGGACTTCGGCAACAGAGCCTCACCGGTTCATAGAGCGCTTCCCGGACACTGGTCAGGATCCCCCAAATATCGCAGCCGACTTCTTCGCAGTATTCAAAATAGTGATCTGCCTTGAAACCGCATTTAAGGATCAGTTGTCTCGCAGGGCGTTCGATGCCCCGGACAAAGACCCTTCCAGTGAACTCTCTGCCGCTGGTATACCGACCTGACAGGAAGAAAGAAGAATCGGACTGGCCTTAAGGATCAAAGCCCGTTTCGTGCACTTTTTTTCATCTTCCCGGTTTCATGACGCAGAAATTTTTAAAACCCGGTCCAAAATCCATGGCATCTGTCTGACCAATCAATATATCATTTAGTGTAATTTTTCACTTTCATCTTACACCTTCCGCCCTGTACTTTCCACCGTTCCTTAAGCCTGCTGGGATCGAAGCAACGAGCCATGGACCGAAATAAGCCCTCCTCTTAATCTTTTAGATGATTCCTCCGATCCATCGCATCTGGTTTCACACATTGATAACGAAATGGTAATATTTTTCATCACCAGTTTGGTGCATTTGCCCTGACCGGAGGCTATGATGAAAGCGTACTCCCGATCACCATCGGATCCCCTCATTAACAAAGGAGTGAATCAAATGCTCGGAACCATTGAACCCTATATCAATTTCAAAGGAAATGCCAAAGAAGCCTTCGATTTTTATGCAGAAGTTTTTGAACTGCAGCCGCCTGAAATCATGACGTATAAAGATATGCCGCCGCAGGATCAGGACGAAATGAAGGACATGATCGGCGAAGATCAGGTCATGCACGGAGCCGTCGATTTCAATGGAACCCTCCTGATGGGTTCTGACACCACAGATATGATGTTTGAAGAAGGCCGACTCATCCAGGGCAATAACTTCTACCTGAGCTGGTCCTCGGAAAACGCGGCCGATGTGAAAAAAGTCTTTGACCGATTCGTCCAGGGCGGTGCCACCGTCATCATGCCTCTGGAGGAAACTTTCTGGGCCCCTCTGTATGGCATGGTCAGGGACCCCTTCGGCGTCCAGTGGATGATCCAGAACTGGATCCGGGAAGAGCCAGCAAAATAAGCCCTTCGCCGTCGTCCTGTCGGATCGATCTGCAGATCCCAGAGCCAACCCTGGTTCAGTCCCTGAACTTCAATCAAACCCCAACCGGGCCACTCGGCTGCTCTCAGCAGAGCCTGGCCATGAAGAAAGTCTCTGGCGATGGGATCGCTCAGAGACTTTCTTCATGCCTTTGATTTTGGCGGACACTAAATGCACCGATGATCCCGGATCTGTCTGTCCGCTGAATCGATATTAAGATTATTCCTGTGAGCTCACCCGGTCAGGATTCATTCCAATGATTTGGTCCGACAGGAGTTCCGATCCCGTGAGATCCGATGACCGAAGGATCTCACCCTCCCGCTCTCCGTCCTCCTCTCTGTGCTGCTCTGCTCCCTGCACTGGTTTCGCAAGCCACCGCTTCATCAGCTCCGCCCGGCTGATCCAGACCAGCTTGGGCTGGCCCATATGGCTCTTTCGATTTTTTGCGCTCTTCCCCATGGGATGATAGATCCGCAGGATCATGCGCTGGATCACACCCATCCAGCGCACATGGAGCGTGGGCGGTACGTCTTCCACCTGGAATCCCAGTCCGCCCAGTCCTCGGTTGATGAGGGTGATGCTCACAAGGACCGGGATATCCCGGTACGCCGGTTCACCGGCCACAAAGGCGGCCAGTCCGGGCAGGGAGTTCTTGGTTTTGCGCAGGGCTTCCACTGCGATGCGGGCCGGTTGATCGGAACGACTTTGCATCCGGGCGCTGTCCAGGTGAAGTTCGATCACCCGGTCTCCTTCAGAGGCCAGGACTGTTCCCGTTTCATCGAGGATTTCCCTGCCGTGGTAAGTTATAAGGCCGAGACGGTAAATGTTTGCCGCATCGATCCGCCGGATCCCGTTGGTTTTGGCATACAATCGCTCCCAGGCTTCCCACAGGCGAAATGCCAGCCTTCGGCCCATGCCCCAGTCCGGTAATTCCAGCTCCACAATGGGCAGTTTAAGCGCTGAACTGATCTGATAAAGGATGAGATCCACTGCCTGCCGGGTGTTTTCAAAGGACCACTTTTCCTTTCGGGACTCATGGAGAACCACAATGCTCCCTTCGCGGACCTCTTTCAGGATCCGGCGGGCGATGGTCTGTGCCGATTCACCGTTCCAGTCATGGCTGGAGGCACCCCAGAGAATGGCATGAAGGCCGTTGGCCCTGAGCCAGATCCAGGTGACCAGGTTGAACACGCCCCAGGGCGGCCGCATCCAGCGAAGGGGAACACCGGATATCTCCTCCAGGACCTGTTTGCCCTGGCTCCAGTTCCGCCATGTTCTGACCGGGCCCATCAGCCAGGCATGGCGATGGACCTGACCGTGGAGACCGATCTGATGGCCGCGTCCGACGATCTCCCGAACCAGTTCAGGATACCGTTGAGCTTTTTCACCCACCATAAAAAACAATGCCTTGACGCCGTGCTGATCCAGAAGATCCAGCAGCGCAGGTGTCGATGCCGGGTCGGGACCGTCATCAAAGGTCAGGCTGATTCCGGGCTGATACTGCCGCAGCCAGGATCCCAGTCCCAGATGATGAAGAAACAAATCCGGGATGAGGGTGTATGCCAATTTCAAGCCCAGGATCACTCCGCCAAACATCACCCATTCCATGAAATCGCCTTCTTTCCAGATGATCATTGAGCCGGTGTTTCCACCGGCTCTTCCATCCTGTTGTCATTTTTTCTGATTTGCTGATCTGATTATTTTTTCGCGTGCTTTTCGCTTGCTTCTTCGGGTGCTTCTTCGGGTGCTTCTTCGGGTGCTTTTTCCAGTGCTTTTTTGATGGCTGATGTGATCGCTTATTTGATGTCTTTTTGCTTATGTGAATGCCCTCTCGGTTGATCATTTGTTTGGTTGCATCAGTTGTTCCAAAGAAAACCCTGCTTAGATCAAATCGCCTCTTTCTCGGAATCACTGCGGTTGAAATGAGTTACCTGAAGGATGGCCAGAAGCGCCAGGCCAAAGGCAATGGGTGCATAGACGAAGAGGGACCGGAACGAACCGGACAGATCTCTCACCAGGCCGAACAGGATGGGACTGACGATGGATGCCGAGAAGGAGAAGAAATAATAATAGCCGGTGAAGGTCCCCAGCTCATTGTCTCCTGCCATTTCCAGAACCATGGGCAGGGAGTTGATGTTGATGCAGGCCCAGAAGAGTCCCCCGATCAGGAGAAGGATCCGGATGCTCCAGATGTTCTCCACATACAAAAGCGGGAGGAAAACCAGGACAAGGCCGATCAGTCCCATGAGGATGGTCCGCCGCCGGCCGATCTTTTCAGCCAGGATCCCAGAAGGCAGGGCAAAGATCACGAAGGACACCGAGAAGAACGCCAGCAGCATGGCGGCCTGGCCTTCCGTCTGGCCCAGGACCTGAGTTGCATAACTGGTGAAGAACGTCTCCACGGCATTGTAGGCGCAGAACCAGAAGAAGATCCCCAGCAGCAGGAAGAACAGACTGCGCTTGGAGGCTTTGGAGAGTTTACTGAATCCCTGAAGGCCAAAGCCGAAGTCCCTGGCCGGTTTCTGCGGCGGTTCATCGGCTGCGGCTGATTCTGCCGGCGCAGCCGGATCCCGGATCAGGCGATGGTTGAGCTTGTTTTCCTTGATGGTAAGAAAAAGAACCACCACGGCAATGAGCATGATCACAGATCCCATGAGGAAAATGGCACCGCGGCCGTAGGCATGGGCGATGGATCCGCCGACCAGGAAAGCAATGATGGATGCGATGCCGCCCATGAGATTGATGAGTCCATTGGCTTTGCTGCGCAGGGGATCCGGTGTCATATCCGGCATCAGCGCGATCATCGGCGCCCGCCAGATCGACATGACAAAATTGAAAATGATCACGACCAGCATCAGGATCCACAGAACTCTCATGTGCGGGATCAGGGCAAACAGCACCGCACAGATGGGTGCGCCGATGAGCACGTAGGGCATCCTGCGACCGAAGCGGTTGTGCGTCCTGTCGCTTTTGGCCCCGAACAGGGGCTGGAAGATCACGCCGAAGACATTGTCGATGGTCATGATCAGCCCCACCGTGGCAGTGGATGCAATGAAATCCTGAAGGATCAGCGGTACAAAACTGTTGTAAATGCTCCAGAGCAGTGAGCTTGCAAAAAAGCCCAGACCGATCAGCAGCGTTCTCCGATAGTTCAGCCTCATATTAGCCTGTGTTTCCATAACGGTCACCTCGCTTTGTTATCTTCATTGTAATTATAAATCCAGCCCTTTACAATCGATTTCAAACCAGTTGCTGCCAAATCTCCGGCAAATTGACGGAACCCGGCCAGTTCTCCTCCATCCAGGCGCATCGTCACCGGATTTTCATGGTCTGAACCGCCCAACAAGGGACCAGCCCTGGCAGTACGGCCGGCCGCCTGCAAATAATAGATGGACAGACGTCTATTCTTCCTTTATATTTTAATTAATATACAGCGCGGTCTTTGTCCGGCCGCGCATGAAGGGGGATCAGCCATGTTTTGTCATCAGTGTGGAGCAAAGCTGCCGGAGGATGCATCTTTCTGCGATCAGTGCGGTGCATTAGTCCGGGAGGAACAGCCGGCAGGATCTGAACCAGAGAATTCCGTGCAGTCAGCCCGGGGGTCTTTGGGCGGCGAGGTCCTGGCCGGGAAATCCCCGGATCAGCAAAAAAGACCAGAACCCGGCGAACCGACGACTGAAGCACCCTTCCCAGGGAAGGGATCACAGAGACGATCAGCGGCTGAAACGGCGCGAACTGCATCTCCACCCGATGACGAGCCCGCCGCCTCTGATCCGAAGGGATCAGACACCACCCAGGGATCCCTGCTCCGGGATGACAACGGCGGATACACATGGATCTATGAGTATTCTCTCTGGAAAAATCCGACCGTTCTCATCACCCTGGGAAAAGTGCTCCTCCTGTCAGCAGTCCTCGTCGCTCTGTTCATTTTCTTCATCACGCTGGGTGAGGGAGCCTCCGAAGCATTTATGGCAGCCGCCAAAGTTCTGGGGATCACCGGCGGGATCATGGCAGTCCTTCTCCTCATTGCCTATCCGGTCTACAGTATCGTCAACGGCGGAAAGTACATCGTCGTCTTTGAGATGGATGACCGGGGCATCGTCCACCGCCAGCTCCAGCAGCAGTATCATAAAAACCAGGTCCTGGGCATGCTCACTGCAGCGGCGGGACTGGCCTCGGGCAGCCCCACCATCGCAGGGGCGGGACTATTGAGCGCCACGAAAAGCACGCAGAAATCCACATTCAGGAACGTTCGGAAAATCGTCATCCGGGCGGATCGTCACGTCATTTATCTCAATGACGCCAACGGCTTCAACCAGGTCTACGCCGAATCCGAACAGTTCCCGTTCATCCGTGATTTCATTGTGAGCCGCTGCCCCAAAGCCGCCGTTTCCGAAAAATAAGCCTTGAAAACCACCAGGATACGCCTGCCGGCACATCCTGGTGGTGTTCATTTCGAAGCAGAAGTTGAAGTATGTTTATGCTGTGTTTTAAAGTTTGAGGTACGGCGGGCACTACCGTCTCTGAATATTTGCAGTCATTACTGTATGTTCACTGAATCCCTTTCAGGATGGCCTCAAAGGCTTCCCCTGAAAGCCGGACAAAATACCCCGGCAGATGCTCATAGAGGACATAGCCCCCTTCCATCAGGCGGACCTCCACTTTCGTATGATCCTTCATCCTGAAGATCAGATGGCCCTGGTCGCCCCGGGCATCCAGGTAGAGATCCGAGTCCATCGCTTCAAATCCACCTGCAAAGAGTTCCCGAATCAAAGACATCAGCGAATCCCCGGACTGATCGGCCAGGTCATGATATACTTCTCGGCCCCTGTCCCAGTCTGCATGTTTCTGGAATTGAACGCTCCTCCAGTTGTTTTCCATCTGCAGGCGATCTCCGAAAAGATCCGCGCCGGTGGTCAGTCGGATCCCATTGAGGCGTTCGAGAAAAACGATCATCGGCGGATCTTGGCCGGGTCCGTCCTCGGGATCAAATACGATCCCCAGACGAAAGTCCTTGCTGTAGCCCTTCACCGAATAGACTTCGCCCAGATAAGTGGAGGCAAATTCTTCAGACAGTTCATTCTGATCCGACCCCTCATCGAGGGTCCCGGATGCCCGCCCCAGACGCTCATCCAGGAGCGGCCGGATCTTTTCCGCTTCCTCTCCGATATAACTGGCTGCCTGGACATAGGTATGATCCTGATACCGGATCATTCCAATCATATCCGGGAGAGTCCCTTCTGAAACCTTCGGGGGATCCACCGGCGGGATGGTGAGTCCGGGATCACGGTTCAACAGCCGGGGAAACAGCGAGAAGCCGACGATCAACAAGACCCCCAGACTGGCCACTGCAGCGCTCCATTTCATCCAGCCCGGATGCCTTGCAGCCGGTCTTGCTGCAGGCCCTGCTGCAAGTGCCTCTTCGATGAGATCCTCACTGATATTCGTCAGCGCGTTGGTTAATTTGATTTTTTCATCCGCCTTCATAACAAGACCCCCTCCTTTTCCAGGTGTTTTCTCAGACTCCGGCGCAGGCGGAACATTCGGCCTGCGAGCAGTCCGGGATCCGTTTGCCGCTCCTTTGCCAGATCCTGCAGAGCTTCGCCAAACCAGTAACGGCGCAGGAACAGCACCCGGTCCTCCCGATCCAGCGACCTCAGCCACTGGCTGATGACTGCGGACAATTCCATTTCCTCCATCACCTCTTCGATGCCATTCGGGGACGGGATGCAGTCCTCCAGCTCGTCGAAGAGGGCCATCACGCCCGAACCGCGTTTCTGAGCGTGAATTTTGTTCCAGCGATTCAGGGCAAGATTGCGGACGATCCTGCACAGCCAGGCTCTGAAATGGACCGGCTTCTCCGGCGGGATCGAGTGCCATGCCTGGACCAGCATGTCAGCCACACATTCCTGAGCATCCTCGTGATTGTTCAGAATGTTTTCAGCCAGCCGGTGACAAAGCCGTCCATACCTGGCTTCCGTTGCCGCAATGGCCTGTTCGTCTCTTTGCCAGAATAATTCGATGATCTTTGGATCCTCCATGGCACCCGCACCCCCTTCCTATTATTAAGATCCCACCCCCGCTGCCCTCATCTGATGGTCTGCTGGCGGCCGATTGTCTGATCCCTTCTTGACTCACTGATTTTTGCACTCTTCACCAAATTCGCTCTTTTGTCTCTTCCCTCTGCTGAAAGAAAGAGCTCCTCCGGTCTGAACGCTCAATGTTTTGCCCTTCACCTGCTAAGACAGTTTTTCCGGCATTATATTTGCCATTGAGTTTAAATTTCCTGA
>CAYYVR010000078.1:0-11942 GCA_964475185.1 uncultured Clostridium sp.
CTTCATCTGTTTCTCCGTCTGCTTCTCCAGCTGGTTCAGTGCCCTGTTCGCCAGTTTCCGCGGCTTCTCCAGCGGCGTTTGTCGCCCCCTCTGTGTCATGCGCTTCCTCTTCAGGCGCGGCTTCTTCCGGCGCTTCGTCCTCAGCAGGGGTCAGATAGTACATGTCCGTTTCGATCTGACGGAGCAAATACGTGCCCTTTGCCTGAAGTCCGAGGGGATCTGTTTTGGTCCGGGCATTGTCTGCGCTTGCAAACCCAGGCATCTCTTCATTGAGGATGACTTTATGTTCCTTTACCGTCATGCCCTGGAGCATGAGCTGTCCTCCTGCAACTGCCCCGGACTCATTCGTTCCAGGCTCCCCGTCTGCCGGGTCAGCCAACGGTTCCCATTTGGGAGCCTCGACTTCGGGCAGTTGGTCAAAAAAGGGTCCTGCATCCCAGTAGGTCCAGTGACTGAATCCCTGATGACCGTTGAACTCAATGAGGATCCACTCGCCGGAGCGCCCCAGAGCCTTCACTGGAGTACCTGCTGAAACGCTGAAACGGAGGGGAGACAACTGATCCGGTGCCTGCCGGACACTGGCGGCTTCCAGGGCGGTCAGCGAGTCCAATGACCAGAACCGCTGGTGGGTATACCCCTGCCGTCCGTCGATTTCAACCTGAAACCACTGGTTTTCCAAACCCAGTACCGATGCGGTCTGACCCGTTTTCAGATACCCGATGCGGTCTGAGTTCACCGATCCGGCTTCTCTGAAGTTGACATTGAAGTCTGCCCGGATTGTTGCAGCTTCTGCCTTTGCTCCGAATAAATGGCTGACCAGCACCGCCGGAGCGATGACGGTCAACGTCCACAGTGAGCGTTTTATCCTTTTCATAGGTTACCCTCTCATTACACATTCTCAACGTAGCAATCAATGGTCCTGAACATTTCATCTCTAGCTTCTATTATAGCATTTTTGCTCCGTTGTAAACGGTTAATATGTACCCTGATGAGCCAAACGGGGCAACTCTTCAACAGGTTCTCAGCGCAGCAGGCAGTGGCAAGCCGTAAGGCCCTGCGATCACTGCCTGTTTACGTTCTGAGACGATGAAGGAATGGGCGGTCCGGTCTCCCTGTCGTACGTTCACAGGGGTACTGCAACCGGCTGCCGGATCTGCCTCGACGGTTCGTTTGGATTTATTTGGGGATCGAAATGACAAAGGAAATGACTTTCCGGATGCGGGGGTTTTTTGACAGGTCTTTAAACTCGATCATATCGCTGAACTTGTATTTTGTTCCATCGCTCATGGTCATGGTGCCGTAGGAAACGGCCTGGCGGCCGTGGGTGATGATTCCTTCCACCTCCATGGTCTCCAGGGTCGGCCTCTTCTCAGCGGCGTGATCAGGGGCAAAGAAGGACGCCCGCACCTGTTCCAGTCCGCGGATCGGTGCTTCACCGACCATTTCCCACTCGATGTCCGGTGTCAGGACGGAGAGGATCTTTTCCGTATCTTCGCTTACAAACCAGCTGTTGAATTCGCGCACGAACTGTGCCTTGGGCGAATTACCGCAGTCCAGGTCACAGATATAGCCCTTTGTTTCATATTTGCTCATGGGGGTCTCCTTTTTTGGTAAACGGTTCTTTGCTGCAGGGGGTTCCCGCCGTAAATCATCAAAAAAACAGGCAGGATCATACTCTGATCCTACCTGTTTTTTATTGCATCGCCGTGACCGTTCCCTTAACTTTCAGTGAAAGGATGATCCCGGGTCTAGTAAAGTTTCTTTTTGCGGCGGTTCTGCCAGCTATCGCTCTGGGAACGATTCGTCCGGCCCTTGCGGTTCCCGCCTTTTCCTTCAGCCACTTCCATGGCAACACGGCGGCCGAGCAGTTTCTTGCCGACGCAGGCTTCGATGATGACCGCTGCATCTTCTTCTTTCACTTCGAAGAAAGAGAATTTCTCCTTGATCTCGATGTCACCAATGGATTTTGCATTGACCTTGGTGTTCATCTCGATGAACTTGATCAGTTTCAGGGGGTTGAGTCCATCCATTTTGCCCACGGTGATGAACACCCGGACATTGTGTTTGGCTTCTTCCAGCTTATTCTGGGTGTAGTCAAAGGAGACTTCATCGCGGTAGCGCATGACCATCAGAGCCGCTGCCACTTCTGCCAGGTTGAAATCCTCATCCAGCTTTGTGACATGGGGGAGGAATTTTTTGAATTCTTCCTTTTCAAGTTCTGCGCGGACTTCATTGAGCATCACAGAATACTTGGTTTCAAAGATATCTTCCACGGTCGGGATCTCCTTGCGGTAGATCTTCGACTTGGTGAATTTTTCAATGTGCTTGATCTCCGAATACTCTCTGGGCGTGACCAGGGTATACGCAACACCGGAACGTCCGGCGCGGCCGGTCCGGCCGATCCGGTGGACATATGCCTCCAGATCCTGGGGGAGATCGTAGTTGATGACATGGGAGATGTTCTCCACATCGATGCCCCGGGCAGCCACATCCGTGGCGACCAGGATCTCAATGGCGCCGTCCTTGAATTTCTTCAGAACTTTCATCCGCTGCATCTGGTTGATGTCGCCGTGCATGCTGTCAACATCATAGCCGCGGCTCTTCAGGTGGTCAGTCAGTGTATCCACATTGACTTTGGTGTTGCAGAAGATGATGACATTGGAGTAGCTGGTGGCATCCAGGATCCGGCAGAGGGATTCGAACCGGTCCTTGTGCTTGATCTCAAAATAGTACTGCTCGACTTTATCGACGGTCATGCTGACATTTTTAACGGCGATATGATCTGCGTCCGGCTTCATGAACCGCTTGGCCAGGTTCTTGATGGCAGGCGGCATGGTGGCCGAGAACAGCATGGTCTGACGGTCGGAGGAAGCGTGGGTGAGGATCTCCTCAACATCTTCGATGAAGCCCATATTGAGCATTTCATCGGCCTCATCCAGCACGAAGAATTCAATGTCTTCAACATTGAGCTTTTTGCGGCCGATGAGATCGATGACACGGCCCGGTGTTCCGACGACGATATCAACGCCCTCCCGCAATGCCCGCATCTGACGGTCAATGGGGGCGCCGCCGAATACCGGCAGAACGCGGAGATTGGTTTTTTTGGCGATCCGGGCCAGTTCGTCACTGACCTGAACAGCCAGTTCACGGGTCGGTGCCAGCACCAGACCTGCGACTTTATGCTTGGATTTCTTCAGAATGGAGATCATCGGAGCCCCAAAGGCAAGGGTCTTGCCGGTTCCGGTCTGAGCCTGTCCAATGGCATCATTGCCGGACATCAGCGTCGGTATGATGGCCGCCTGGATCTGTGAGGGCTCTTCAAAGCCCATGTTTTTGATGGCAGCTAAAACATCATCTGCCAGTCCCAGCCGGTCAAACCCGCGGACGCTTTCTTCTTCCTTCATCTCAGGTGCAGCCGCCTCGGGGATAATGGCTTCCGGGGTTACGGTCTCAATGACTTCATTTGGATTCATGGTTATTTCTTTCAATCAATTTCCTCTTTTCATCTGGTTATTTTTTTCTGTCCCATATGTTCAGAACCGATATGCCTTGCGCGGGGGATGTTTCTCAGATCCTGCCGCCAATGCGCACATCCAAAAATATCCAATCAAAAAAAGGCATAAATAAGACTCTGTACAAGAAATACAGAGTCGGAATTTCTTCATGTATTTATCATATGGTTTAGTCCACTCATTATTATAACCATATCAACGAATAATAGCAATGGCATTCCAATAATAATTTGCCTGATTGCCTGATTATGAATCGCAAGTGATATTGTCGCATTCCAATAATAATCTTCCTGATCATTTGCACACTGCGAACTGCCGCCACGAATTTGCTCTCCTGATAATTTTTCCCTGTAATTTCCCCACGGGGATCCGGGGCCCATCGGTTGAGATCCGAGTGCGTCAGATCCTCCTTTAATGGCAACAGGAGCCCAGGCATTTCCTGCCCGGGCTCCTGTGACTTCCTTGAACTTATTTGAAACTACTGCAGTAACTGTTCTATTTCTGCTCTGACTTTTTCAGAAACCGCCATCTCACCGCCTATGATATAGGCTTTGACAGGGTTCTCTTCCTCCATATAAGTTTTAACTTCCGGGCTCAGGAAGGATGACCGTGTGAGAAGGACGGGTGCGTTGTATTTCGCGCTCAGAGGAGCGGATGTATTGGCGTCCGCCGGATTGCTGCCGTTGGCTAAAATCATGCGGTCAGCGTCGGGATGGAACCGTTTGGCCACGGCGACCGCTGTGCTGTAGCGGTTGGCTCCGGCGATCCGTTCGACTGTTTTTCCATCGGCAACAAGGTCTTTCTCCACCTTCTCAGACTGGCTGGCATTTCCTCCCAGCAATATGACGGACTCTACGTCTTTGAGATGATCCGCAAAGACATCGGTGGACTGTCCCCGGTTGTAGAGGATCCCTACGCCAAGGTCAGCAGCTGCCTGACCCATGACCACTGCATCGAAGAGGGTCACGCCATTGGCGATGACTGCCTGATCTGTCACCCCCGTCAGGCTTCGGATCCTGGCATCGATGACCATGGCGGTCTCGAAGCGGTTGACACCGCCCAGGCGTTCCACGGTGTATCCCTTGCTGCGCAGGTCTTCTTCCACCTGGTCGCCAATGACCCCGTCCCCGCCGATGAGGATGATGTGTTCTGCTCCCAGCCGCTTCAGCTCTGCTTTCGCCTCGGCACTGACTTCCTGTTTTCTGATCATCAGGATCGGTGCATCCATAACGATGGACAGGGGGCTGGCTAGAGGGGCATCCGGACTGGCTGCTCCACTGACCAGGATCACGGTGTCTGCCCGGTCAAAGCTGCGCCGGCTGATCTCAATGGATGTCGCATAGCGATCCCTGCCGTAGATCCGTTCGGTGCTGGCGATGATCAGATCGACGGAAACCATGATGTCCTCGGGATTTTCAATGGATCTGTCCCCGGGGAGGATCAGTGTTCCGCTGATTGTCTGGATGCCGATCCGGTTTGGATCATAGTCCGTTTCATGCCATGTTATCATCAGATCGACGCTGCTTGCGTCATCCAGCTCCGTCTTTGCAGAAACCGGCAGCTGCAGTGCAGTCCATGGTGTATCTTCAGCAATGGCCATTGATTCAAAGGACTGAACTGACTCAATGATTCTGGCTGTCTTTGCCGCCACGATGACTTCCTGTGCTGCCCTGATCTCATCGGGATTCGGGATCTCTCTGCCAGTCAGATCCAGAGCTCCTGTGATGGTGTATGTTCCAGGTTTGGTGCCGTCGAAACCGGCTGTCTCAACGTCCCAGATCACCGCGAGCTGCAGGACCTGCCCATCACTGAGGGTCACTTCTGCCGATTCGGGAAGGGTAAGCTCGGCTGCAGTGGTACCGTAGGGTACCTGCATCGGCTCGAAGGCTTCCACGGCAGCAACCGACAGGATTGGCTGCTCTGCCACGATGACTTCCTGCGTTGCCCTGATCTCATCGGGATTCAGGATCTCTCTGCCAGTCAGATCCAGAGCCCCTGTGATGGTGTATGTTCCAGGTTTGGTGCCGTCGAAACCGGCTGTCTCAACGTCCCAGATCACCGCGAGCTGCAGGACCTGCCCATCACTGAGGGTCACTTCTGCCGATTCGGGAAGGGTAAGCTCGGCTGCAGTGGTACCGTAGGGTACCTGCATCGGCTCGAAGGCTTCCACGGCAGCAACCGACAGGATTGGCTGCTCTGCCACGATGACTTCCTGCGTTGCCCTGATCTCATCGGGATTCGTATAATCCTTTCCGGTCAGATCAATGGTTCCGGTAAAGAGATAGGAACCGGCCAACTCCCCGTTGAAAGCAGCCGCATCCAGATCCCAGAGGATGGGGGCCTGATCGGTGGTTTCATCACTGAGGATCAGCTCTGCTGTTTCCGGCAAAGCGAATTCATCAAGCGTTGTCCCGAAGGGTACGGTGATGGCATCCGGCTGCTCTGCAGCCGCGATCTTCACGGGCCGCTTGCCCTGCTTCAGTTCAAAATCGAGGTAGCTGGACATTGAATTCACCGGCCAGGAAACCGTCTCCGGTTCGATGTAGTAGCCCTCCTGGATGTCCAGTGCCCGGACTTCATAGACTCCGTAGGGCAGTTTCACCCGATTGGCGGAATAAGACAGGCGGTCATAGACCAGTGTCGTGATATTTCCGGCTTCATCTTTGATCTCAAAGGTAATGTTGGATCGATAGGTGTAGGAGGGATCCGATACCCAGATATTCAATGTCCCTTCCAGTCCGGTATCCGACAGCTTTGTGAATTTAAAGGAGACTGTATGGTCCGGCTGATCCGGAGTCACTGAGATCTCGGCGAACCGAGGTGTGTACATATATTCCATGGGTGACTGGATCACATGGACATAGTAGGTCCCGGGCGGCAGCTGATCCAGATCAGTCATGATATTTCCGTAGAAATCCTCGACTTCATAGACGATGTCCAGATCCGGATAGGTTTCCCGGGCTTTCACCGTTTCGATGGTCACCGATCCGGTCATCCCGTTGACTGGTCTGAATGTGAAGACCGGATTTGCTTCAGGGATCAGATCGGTCAGTTCGACTTCCTGATACTGCGGGGTGACATAAGTCCCCTGCGGAACACTGGCAGGATAAACGGTGTAGACACCGTTGGGCAGAGGTTTTGCAAGATCCACGGTCTCCCCGTAGAAGTCTTCGGCGGCAAATGTGATCGAAGACACATCGATGCCGTCCTCGCCCACAGCTTCAGGCAGGATCCTCCCGCCCGAGCCCTTGGCCAGTGTCATGTAGGTAAACGGAGGAAAACTCGAACTTACCGTGACTACTGCTGTCTCTGGTGAGGCGACCCACCCCTCGGCAATGCTTCGATAGCTGATGGTGTAGGTTTCATAGGGCACATCGGCAACGTACCAGGTCGGCAGATAGCTATCCTGAGCCAATGGATATACGGTGCCTTTGGAATCGGTGGCAATGAGATCGATGGCCTCGGGGTATTCTCCCCCTTCGACCGTCATGATGACATCGATCTCTCCGGTGGGGATATTCGGTTTTTCAAAGACGAAATTCACCTTGGCCAGGGGCTGATCTTCCGTCAGGGTGACTGTGTATTCAGACTTGTCGGTGAGGTAGCCTTTTTCCACCTGGGTGGCTTCGACGGTATAAGTCCCGTACTCCAGTCCGGTGAGCCGGGTCTGGACTTCTCCCTTTTCATTTCTGACAACGGGCTCATATGAAGGCACACGGGAGCCATCGCTGGTGGAGGCACTGATGACGATGGATCCGTGGTAAACAGGGATCAGCGCATTGGCTGCATCGTCGCTGTAAACATTAAAGCCGAGATCCGTGATGGTGATGGTGACGGCGGACAGGTCGATCCCGTCGGGAATCACATAGGCGCCGCTTTCATCCGGCGTGATCCCTGTCCCGTCAGCCAGCGTGACATCAACCGACTGAACCTCTGAGATCAGGTCAAAGGCGGTAAATGTCAGCCCCCTGGTGGCCTCATCAAAGGCAGCGTCTTTGACTGAGGGCGCCTGGGTATCGATGATCACCGGGAACCGGGTCACCTGCGGGGATGCTCCGGCAATATTCGGGGTCACCGACACGTCCAGATGGTAGTTTCCGTCAGCGAGTCTGGAATAGTTGCCGGCCGCGCCGTTCCATCTCCAGGAGTAATTGGCGGTGGATTTCTCCCAGCGTGTGTCTCCTGAAAAATGATTCTTCGTCCCGGCCAGGGAGGAAGCGTAGCTCTTATAGACCGGTTCGGTTCCATCCGGGCTGTACACGGAAAGTATCAGATCTTTGTAATTGCGCAGGAATGTTCCCCTGAAATTCAGGACATCCAGTTTGCCGTCGCCGTTGGGCGAAATGACCAGACGGCTGCGATCATAGGCCGGTGTTTTTCCGGCATCATGTCCCACGACGACGGTCTTGCCGCTCACGGTGGAGTAGAAATGCGTGAAATCCGTGGTTGTTTCTGTGAAGTAGAAGGGTGTTTCACCGTCTTCATGCTCATAGATGGATTTCTCAAGGACCGGAATGTCATTCCAGACCCCTTTGAACCCTACGTAGGGAATGCTGAGGGAAGCTGCCTCATCGGAAGTGAAGATCACAAAACCTTCCAGGAAGTAGCCGTTGGGCATCAGCGCGGACAACTCCTGCGTATAGCGCGATGCATCCACTGTCAGCGTCACTTCGCGGGTGGCATGGGCGTCCACGGTCACAGAGCCGCCGGGAATGGTTTCAAGCAGTCTCGGCGCAAGCATGAACCTGCCGTCCTTCACTGCATCGGTCTGAAGGGTCGCCTCATAGCGATAGGTGACGGGCGCATCTCCTTCATTGATCAGCTCCAGCTGAAGCGTAAACTGATCCGGGACGTCTTTTAAGTTCAGAGCTGACAGCCCTGTCTGAGGATCCGCCGCAATGACTGAAGAGGTCGCGGCCCCCGCCAGGTTCATCACGCCGGCCCCCTGCTTACGGGGTGATGTCGGCGCGTCGGCCGTGGGATCGATGTGAGGCGTTGCTGTACTCATCATCAGGTTTTTGATGAAGGTGTAGCGGGCAGCCCCCGTCAGATCGGGAAAGTCCTTTTTCACCCGTTCATTGATCAGGGATACTCCGCCGGCAACATGAGGGGTCGCCATGGAGGTGCCCGACATTCCGCCGTAAGTGTTGTCATTGAGCGTGGAGTAGATATCCCCTCCGGGGGCCGTGATCTCCGGCTTGACATTCTGTTCACTGGACAGTCCCCAGTTGGAGAAATCTGACATTTCCCCGCCAATGGCAGAGGTTTCGGAAATCAGCTCGTCACTGAATGTGATGACCTGGGGATCAGCGGCCAGCATCAGACCATTGGTCCGCGTGATGGAAACAGCCGGGATGGCCGCTCCGTCCGTGACCATGGAGACATAGGAATCTCCGCCGGCTTCGCTGTTGAAAATGATGACGGCCACCGCGCCCGCCGAATGGGCATTGCTGATTTTATCGGTGAAATTGATCTCGCCGCGTTCGATGAGGGCAACTTTGCCAGTGGCATCTTTGCCGGCAACATCCTCGGGTCTGCCCAGACCCAGGTAGATCAGTTCATACGGAGTCCCGAATACCGGATTTTTTTCTCCCGAAATTTTATAGGGGATCCTGGTTCCATCGGCCAGTTCGATGGCGATCATCTGGATGGACTCGTTGTTCAGCGAGGCCACTGACATTGCCAATGGGGCGATGGAGGGCGTTGCCACGATCCCGTAATCGGGAGCATCGGCTTTGGGCAGATCATAGCTGCTGCCGAAATAGCCCTCATTGCCCGCTGCAATGTTTACGACGGAACCGATCTCTGAAGCTTTCTGAATGGCGCCGAGGAACGCTGTTCCCAACCGGCCGATGACGCCTGCGGGTGAGCCCAGACTCATGTTGATGGAGTCTGCGCCCAACGCCACGGCATCTTCAATGGCTTTGAGATATATGGTTTCATTGGTTCCGCCGCCGGCTTCACCGAAAACACGCATGATCAGAAGCTGGGCCTCTGGTGCGATCCCGCGCACTCCGCCGGAATCCGGATCGCCGTTGGCAGCGGTGGTGCCGGCCACATGCATGCCGTGCATGCCGGATGCCTGGGCCACTTCTTTGATTCCCTGATTGAGGTCTTTGTAGTTGAAGCCGTAAATGACCTTGTCATTGAACACTTTCCCCGCCAGCCCCAGTTCGGTGACGGCGGTCTCCATGGATGCCGCAGTGGGATATTTGGCTTTTGAAACATCCGTCAGCACAAAGTCCCTGTGATAGGGGTCCGCCCCTGAATCCAGCACGGCGATGAGCTGGCCCTGGCCTTCATAACCCAGTTCCCACGCCGCTGCCGCAGAAACCATGCCGGCAGAACTTTTCATCTTGGGTTCTTCCACCGGATCCGGTGCGTCGAACTCCGCCGCGATCTCCACACTGGCAACCTCCGGCAGAGCAGCGAGCTCCATGGCATGTGCCAGTGTCGTCTCCCCGCTGAATCCGTTCAGCAGGAGTGAATACGTAAAACCAGCCTTAAAATCGATCCCGCGGGATTTCATGCGGGACTGAACGGACTCCCGCGCGGATCTCGCACCATTCATTCTTGAGCGTTTGGCTGATAAGGAATTCAACCGCCTATACTCGATGGGCTTTTCCTTCAGCTGGACAATGACATTGACCTTGTCCCCGTTTTCGAATTGACCGTCAGCCTGATCCCGCAGCGTATGTTGAGCTGAAGTAAATCCTTCAGCCTGAGCCGTCGGTGCCATTGGCAATAGTCCGAACACCATGACCAGTACCAACAGCCAGGTCAACCTTCTTTTCAACTGTACAGTTTGTTCCATAATTCCCCCCTGGAATTAATATTTATGCTATTTATCATATATTTATACTATATATTCCTCATAGCACAAGTTTATTTTATAATTATTAACCCAAAAATTGGACATAATCTACGGTATTTCGTTTTATAATTAACTATTTATTATTTCCATTTCCAGATATTAGCAGGATCTGCACGCAATCAGCTGATGAAATAAACATTTGATCATAATTCTTTCTCAATGTTCGTACATTGAGAAAATGACTATTTTGTAAACGAATACGGCAAGCGATTTTTGATGTCGGGTGGCGGACACTGTTCACCTGAAAACCCAATCCCTTTGGCCCTCCCGCTGCAATCCTCCGCACGGATCCTCGACTCTGCCGTTGAAAATAACCCGTTGAGCGCGGATTACGATATAATAGAGATAACAACTGCAGACAGAAGAAAACTCAGGAGGAAATTATGGAAGAGAATTATTCATTCATCGATTTTAGAAGCGATACAGTGACCAAGCCGACTCAGGCCATGTACGACGCCATGCTCACCGCGGAAGTCGGCGACGATGTCTACGGGGATGATCCCACCACCAACCGTCTGGAAGAACTGGCCGCGCAGATCGTCGGCAAGGAAGCCGCGCTGTTTGTACCCAGCGGAACCTTCGGCAACCAGCTGGCCATCATGACCCATATCTCCCCCTCCGATGAGATCATTGTCGGGACCGGGGCCCACATCATCCAGCATGAATGTGGTGCCTGCGCCAAGCTTTCCGGCGCCATGGTCCGCGAGGTCGATGATGAGATGGGATATATGAAACCTGAGGACATTAAGGAGAAGATCCGCACTGTGGAAGATATCCATTATCCCAAAACCGGCCTGATCTGCATGGAAACGGCCCATTCCAACGGATTGGTCGCTCCCCCTGAGATCATGCGCGAGACGTATGAGCTGGCGCAGACGTACGGGATCCCCGTCCACACGGATGGTGCCCGGATCTTCAATGCCGCCACTTATCTCAACGTCGATGTGAAAGAGCTGACTCAGTATACCGACAGTGTGACATTCTGCCTGTCCAAAGGACTGTGCTCTCCTATTGGATCTCTCCTTTGCGGGACGCGGGAATATATTGAAAAAGCCCGCCGCAACCGCAAACTCATGGGTGGCGGATTGCGTCAGGTGGGGATCCTGGCGGCCTGCGGACTGGTATCCCTCAACGAAATGCGCCATCGTCTCAAAGAAGATCATGAAAATGCCACCTATCTCGGCGAACAGCTCAAATCCATTGAAGCTTTCGATGTCTATGAAACCAACATCAAGATCAACATGGTGTTTGCCAGCCACAACGGACCCGATGACAGTCGGATGGATGGCCTGGCAGACTATCTGAAGGACAAAGGCATCCTCACCAACGGCCATGAAAACGGCGTCGTGCGCTTTGTCACTCATAACGGAATCAGCCGGGAGGATTGCGATACGCTGGTGGGAGCATTGAAAAGCTATTTTGCGGCCACGGACGAAGCTTATCACTTTTAAAAAAATAAAGGATCGCCAAAACGCCCCTACGGGATTCCGCTTTCGGCTTTTCAGATAGAGTAGAGCACTGAGTTTGATGGACGACCCGTAAGGGTCGTCTATTCT
>CAYYVR010000079.1:0-4783 GCA_964475185.1 uncultured Clostridium sp.
GTAGGTGACAGGGTTTCTTTCAACCCATCTGCTCGGCAACATGCCCCGCATACAAGAAAAAAGATCCCGAAAGATCTTTTTTCCCATGGTGCTATGCGGTTATTTCTGAGATTCAGGTTGAATGGCCTGGGCGCCGATGTCGCTGCGCCAGAAGATCGGCTGATCTTTGAAGTGGTCCATGTAGGCCAGCAGGCGCTGCCGGACGGTATGGATCTCACCTGTTGCCGTGGCCCCGAAGATCCGTCCCCCGGCGGAGAACAGTTCCCCGGACTGTTCCCGGGCACCGGCCAGAAAGACTTTGATCCCCGGTTCTTCGGGCAGCACCAGCGGGATGTCTCTGACATAGCTGCCGGGATACCCCTGGGCGGCGCCGATGATGCACAGCGCTGTTTCATCGGAAAACTGCATGGCCGAAGGCTCCAGCCGTCCCCTTGCCGCATCGCGCAGGATCAGTGCAAGATCTGATTCTAACAGCGAGAGCACCGACTGGGTTTCCGGGTCTCCGAACCGCATGTTGTACTCCAGGAGTCTGGCGCCGTCCGGTGTCAGCATCAGGCCGAAGAAAATGCAGGCCGGGTCGGTCATGCCCCGTGCTTTGAGGCCTTCGCGGGTGGGTTCCAGGATGTTGCTGAAGAAGTCCTGCCGAGCCGCATCATGAAAGGCCGGCGCCGGTGCGATGGTGCCCATGCCGCCAGTATTGGGTCCCTCATCGCCGTCATGAGCGCGTTTATGATCCATGGCAGAGATCATCGGATGGATGGTTTCCCCGTCGTAGATCGCAAGGACTGACACTTCAGGCCCCGTCAGGCATTCTTCGATGACCACCGTCTGTCCCGCCGTCTGGAAAATACTGCGGACCATCAGATCCTGCAAAGCAGCCTCAGCCTGGGCCTGATCCAGACAGATGGTGACCCCTTTGCCGGCGCAGATCCCCGAGGCTTTGACCACCAGGGGATAGGGATGATGCCTGATATATTCAAGGGCCCCGCCGAGTTCATCAAAACTCTGAAAGCGCGCTGTGGCAACGCCGAATTCCTCCATGAAGGCTTTGGAAAACTGCTTGGATCCCTCCAGCTGAGCTTCCTGGCTGCCGGGTCCGAACACAGCAAGGCCCAGGGAGCGGAACCGATCGGCAATGCCGTCCACCAGAGGAGCTTCCGGCCCCACCACCGTCAGATCGATGTTCTGCTCCTTTGCAAAATCTGCCATGGCATCATAGTCTGCCAATCCCACACAGCGGCACTTGGGTTCCCTGGCGATGCCTGGATTGCCGGGCACCGCGATGATTTCCTCCACGTGATCGGACTGGGCCAGTTTCCAGGCCAGCGCGTGTTCGCGGCCGCCGCCGCCAATGATCATTATTTTCATGGCTGCCTCCTAATGACGGAAATGGCGCATGCCGGTGAAGACCATGGCAATGCCCAGTTCATCGCAGCGCCGGATCGACGCTTCATCCTTTTGAGAGCCGCCCGGCTGAATGATGGCCCGAATGCCGGCCTGGTGCGCCGCCTCGACAACATCCGGGAACGGGAAGAAGGCATCCGAGGCCAGGCAGGCTGCCGAGCCGGCGTGATCCAGTGCATACCGGGCCGCATCGATGCGATTGACGAATCCGCCGCCGATGCCGACGGCCGCACGGTCTTTGCTCACCACGATGGCATTGCTCTTGGTGAATTTCACCACTTTCATGGCAAAGAGGAGTTCCGCCAGTTCCGATTCATCCGGAACCCGTTGGGTCACCGTGGTCAGTTCACGGTACAGCTCTCCATCCTCCTCCTGGATGAGGATGCCGCCGTCGGAGGAGATCAGCGCCGTGGCCGTCCCCGCCGGTTCCTTCATCTCGATGATGATAAGATTCTTTTTCGTCCGCAAAAGCTCCAGTGCCCGGGCCGTATAGGAGGGCGCACAGACGATGTGCAGCATGGACTCCAGCATCTTTCCAGCGCAGGCGCCATCCACCTCGCGATTGACGGCGACGATGCCGCCGAAAATCGACAGCGGGTCGCAGGCATGGGCCCGGCTGTAGGCGTCTGCGGCATCCTGTCCCAATGCCACTCCGCAGGGGGTGTTGTGCTTTACAGCGGCGCAGCAGGGTTCCTCAAAATCACTGACGATGCGCCAGGCCGCTTCCAGATCTTTATAGTTGATGTAGCCCAGCTCCTTGCCGTGATGCTGCACAAAGCTGGTCATGAATCCGCCGGTGCCCTCCAGGGCATAGAAACTCCCCTTCTGGTGCGGGTTTTCGCCATAGCGCAGATCCCGCACCTTTGTCAGCTTCAGGGTCATCTCATCGGGAAAGACCCGGTCAGATCCGGGGGCATTTGAACTGGCTGATCCGGAGTCCGCGGCGGGAACTCCGGTCTCCACCGACTGCAGCCACCGGGCGATGGCTCCGTCATAGCCCGCCGTCTTTTCAAACACGGCCAGGGCCAGCCTGCGGCGATAAGCCGCTCCGTCTTCGCCCTTTGCGTAGATTTTCATGAACTCAGCATACTGATCGGGGTCTGAGAGGACATACACATCCTTAAAATTCTTGGCAGCCGAACGGAGCATGGACGGTCCGCCGATGTCGATGAATTCGATCATGTCGTCAAAGGACAGGCCTTCCTTCAGTTTTTCCTCAAAAGGATACAGATTGACGCAGACCACATCGATGGGTTCGATCTGCTGCATGGCCAGTGTCTCCATATGGGCTTCGTCGTCCCGCCGGGCAAGGATCCCGCCATGGATATTGGGATGCAGGGTTTTCACCCGTCCATCCAGGATCTCGGGAAATCCGGTGACACTATCCACTGACCGGACCGCGATCCCCGATTCCATCAGGTATCGGGCCGTCCCCCCCGAGGACAGGATGTTGAACCCCTTTTCCTGTAAATACTTGGCCAGTTCCAGGACGCCATCTTTTTTAAAAACTGATATCAATGCGTTCAAATGTTTTCCCCCTTAGCGATTTTTGCAAATGTGCGGATCTTCGATCCTTTTTTTCCGGTATCGATGCCCAAACGGGCTGAATCACTGACCCTGCGGCCGAATCGAACAGTCCGGACCACAATGGGCCGGGTTTCGGTTGTCAGATGATTCCTTTGCTGCTCTTATGTCCCAGGCTCATCCTAGGACCCCGGGCTGTTCAGCCTGTCCTTTTTCCTCTGCCCTGGCAATGGCTTCCAGGAGCCCCTCCACCAGGGTGACATGTTCCAGGGGCAGGATGCGGCGGGCCAGATCTTCGGCCGTATCCCCTGCCAATACGGGGACTCGCTTCTGAACGAGGACCTCGCCTGCGTCCACCTCGCTGGTGACCAGATGAGCACTGCAGCCGGATTCTGGATCACCATGGCTCAGGACCGCTTCATGGACGTGGCGGCCGTGCATCCCCAGGCCGCCGTGTCGGGGCAGGAGGGACGGATGGATGTTGAGGATCCGGCCGGGAAAGGCTTCAATGAGGTCGGGGCCCAGGATCGACAGAAAACCAGCCAGCACGATGAAATCGGCTTCTTTCAGTTCTGCCAGCAGCTGCTGCTGAAATGAATCGGCATGGCGATCCAGTCCGACCGTGGGAATTCCGTATCCCGCCGCCCGTTCCAGGGCTTTGCAGGGACGGTCCGCCAGGACCCGGGTCACGGTATAGGGACAGTCCGGATGTTCCCGGCTGTATCGGACCACGGCCTCCATGTTGGTGCCATTGCCCGAAGTCAGCACCGCCACCCTGTGGGGACGCTGCGAGGCTAGACCAGACATATGGCCTCTTCTCCGGGGCCTCTTTGTTCCACCCGTCCCAGGACCACAGGCGCTTCCCCCTGCCCGCGCAGGGTCGCAAGGGTCTTTTCCTGATCGGCGGGATCCACGCAGAGAACGAATCCGATGCCCATGTTGAAGGTATTGTAGATGGAGGCTTCATCGGCTCCGCGGCGGATGGCTTCCCGAAAGATCGCCGGGACTTCGTAGCTGTCGAGTTCGACCACCGCTTTGAGATCCTTTGCGGCGAACATCCTGGGGATGTTTTCAATGAATCCGCCGCCGGTGATATGGGCCATGCCATGGACGGGAACCTCTTTGAGCAGGCTCTGGACCGGTTGGACATAGATCCGGGTGGGGGTCAGCAGTTCCTCCCCCAGGGTACGGTCCTGCCAGGGTTCACTGAGATCGGTGAACAGTTTGCGGACCAGGGAATAGCCGTTGGAATGGAAACCCGAAGACGGCAGGCCAATGAGGACATCCCCGGACCGGATCGCCCGGCCGTCGATGATCTCATCCTCTTCGCAGACGCCGACGCAGAATCCGGCAATGTCATATTCCCCATCCGCATAGAATCCGGGCATTTCGGCCGTTTCACCGCCCACCAGAGCCAGATCGCCCAACAGACAGCCCTCGGACACGCCTTTGACGATGTCGGCAGCGACCTCGGCATCCAGTTTTCCGCAGGCGAGATAGTCCAGGAAAAACAGCGGCTGGGCCCCATGGCAGAGGATGTCGTTGACACACATGGCCACCGCGTCGATGCCGATGGTGTCGTATTTGCCCAGGGCGAAGGCAATTTTCAGTTTTGTCCCGACGCCGTCGGTTCCCGAGACCAGCACCGGCTTTTCATACCCTGCCGGGATCCGCATGAAGGCGCCAAAGGAACCCAGCACGGAAAGGACATTGTCGTTCAATGTCCGGGCGGCGTAGCCTTTGATCTTTTCAACGGTGCGGTACCCCTCATGGATATCGACACCGGCTGATTTGTAATCTGTCATATTCTTCCCCTTTCCTGCAATGGCTGCATGGACCGCAGGGCTTCCCTGCG
>CAYYVR010000079.1:4883-7529 GCA_964475185.1 uncultured Clostridium sp.
TGGTTCCTTGAGATGACGGTTCAGTTCTCCTGGGGGATCGACATGGGATAAACGCCGGAGAAACAGCCGGTGCAGTATCCGTTGTCATGGTCCAGGGCCTCGAGGAGGCCCTTCTCGGAGATGAACTCCAGTGAATCGGCGCCGATCTGTTCGCAGATCTCAGCTTTATTTCGCACCGCTGCGATGAGGTTCTCACGGTCCGGCGTGTCGATGCCGAAGTAGCAGGGATGCTTCACCATGGGCGAGGACAGGCGGAAATGGATCTCTCTGGCACCGGCAAAGCGCAGGGTTTCAATGAGCTTGCGGCTGGTGGTCCCCCGGACGATGGAATCATCGATGATGACGATGCGCTTGTCTTTGACCACGTGGCGAAGGGCATTGAGCTTGATGTTGACGGCCTTTTCTCTCAGCTCCTGGGATGGGGCGATGAACGTCCGGCCGATGTATTTGTTTTTGGTAAACCCGACATCAAAGGGAATGCCGGACGCCCGGGCGTAACCCAGGGCGGCGGCGATGCCCGAATCCGGAACGCCGATGACAAGATCCGCCTCCACGGGATGTTCCCGGTACAGGGTGGCGCCCATCCGGATCCGAGCCTCGTGGACCGAGATCCCGTCCATTTCTGAATCGGGCCGGGCAAAGTAGATGTACTCAAAGGAACAGACGCGGTGCTGCGTCTTTTCCGAATACTGGATCGACCGGATCTGATCCTTTTCGATGATGACCATCTCCCCCGGCCGGATGTCCCGGATGAGCTCAGCGCCCAGCACATCCAGGGCGCAGGACTCGGAAGCCAGAATGTAGTTGTCATCGGTTTTGCCCAGCACCAGGGGCCTGATCCCGTAGGGATCCCGGATGCCGATGAGCATGTCCCCCATGGTCATGGTCAGGGCAAAGGCCCCCTTGATGACGTTGAGGGTCTCCTTCAGGCTCCGCTCCAGATCCTTGTTGCCCGTGCGCACGATGAGATGGAGGATGACTTCGGAATCGATGGTGGTCTGAAACATAGTGCCCGAATCTTCCAGGAGTTCCCGAAGCAGGCCGGCATTGACCAATGTCCCGTTGTGGGCGATGGCCATCTGGCCGAGGCGGGAACGGCCCACCAGGGGCTGGGCATTGATGACAGTGGATTCACCGCTGGTGGAATACCGGACGTGACCGATGGCGATATCGCCTTTGAGACTGGTCAGATCCTCTTCGGTGAACACGTCCTGGACCAGACCCATGCTTTTTTTCAGAAGGATCTCCCCGTGTTCGTTGCTGGCGATGCCGGCGGCTTCCTGACCGCGGTGCTGCAGCGCGTACAGACCGTAATAAACCTTCTCTGCCACATCTTTTCCGGAAAACGAATTGATGCCGAAGACGCCGCACTCATCATGAAATTTATCGTCGTAGTGCTCTTTGTTTAAAAAAATCATTGATTTCCCTTCTTTGTGATGCGGTCCAGCATCTCGACATAGGCTTCGCGAACATTGCCCAGGTCACGGCGGAACCGGTCCTTATCGAGTTTTTCGCGGGTGACGGCATCCCAGAACCGGCAAGTGTCAGGGGAGATCTCATCGGCCAGGATGATTTGTCCCTGACTGTCTCTGCCGAATTCGAGCTTGAAATCCACCAGGATGACATTCTGCTCGAGGAAAAACGCCTTCAAAAGGTCATTGATCCGGGCGGTGATTTCGTAGATGGTCTCCAGATCCTCCCTTGTGGCCGCTCCGATGCCGATGGCATGGAAATCATTGATGAGCGGGTCGCCCAGGGAATCATCCTTGTAACTGAGCTCAAAGATGGTGGTTTTGAGCTCCATCCCCTCGGTCAGACCCAACCGCTTGGCCATGGAACCGGCCGCCAGATTGCGGACGATGACTTCAAGGGGGATGATCGAAACTTTTTTGCACAGCTGCTCGCGTTCATTGAGCTTCTCGATAAAATGCGTCGGAATGCCCTTCTCATTGAGCATGGTGAAAATGGCTGACGTGATGGCGTTGTTCAATACGCCCTTATCCTCGATCTGGCCCTTCTTTTCGCCGTTGAAGGCTGTGGCATCATCTTTATAGCGAATGATGACCAGATCCGGATCATCGGTCCCAAACACCTGCTTGGCTTTTCCCTCGTAGAGCTGTTCTAATTTCTTTGCCATCTTAAAATTCCACCTTTCCGTTGTTTTCCTTTAGAAAATTTTCTTTCATGGTCCTGCGATAGGACTTCAGATTTTCTGCCACCTGAGGATATTTGATGCCCAGGATCTGGGCGGCCAGCATGCCCGCATTGGCCGCATTGTTGATGCCCACCGTGGCCACGGGGATCTGCTTGGGCATCTGGACAATGGACAGCAGTGCATCCAGCCCTTCCAGCGCCCCTTTGAGCGGCACGCCGATGACCGGCTTCTGGGTCATGGACGCGATCACACCCGGCAGGTGCGCAGCCAGGCCGGCGCCGGCAATGAACACCTCGGTGCCCTCCGCTTCCAGACGGGCTATGGTTTCATGGAGCTGCTCGGGCACCCGATGAGCCGACAGCACATAGCTTTCGGAGGGAATGTCCAGTTCCTTCAACATATCATGAGCTTTCTTCATCACGTCCTGATCGGAGCGACTGCCGAAAATGATTCCTACTTTCATTGATGCATACCTGCCTTTGATTATTCAG
>CAYYVR010000079.1:7629-11597 GCA_964475185.1 uncultured Clostridium sp.
GATTATTTTCTGAAATAATCGACGCCGGACTGGAACAGCTTCATATCGAAGGAGCCGGGATAATTCCGGAACAGCCCTGCCTGCCAGCGTTCGTTGTGACCCATCTTGCCGAGGATCCGTCCATCGGGTGAGATGATGCCTTCGATGGCCAGGAGCGATCCGTTGGGATTCTGGGGAGATGCCATGGTGGCGTTGCCGTCGGCATCACAGTACTGGGTGATGATCTGGCCATTGGCCCTGAGTTCGTCCAGGACCTTTTCCGGGGCCATGAAGCGGCCTTCGCCGTGGGAAATGGGCACAGAATAGACTTCGCCGGGCCGGACACCGGTGAGCCAGGGCGAGGCATTGGAAGCGACCCGCACTTTGGCGATGGTATCCATGTGCCGGCCGATGCTGTTCATGGCAAGCATGGGCATCTCTTCCGAAGGTTCGGTTATTTTTCCGTAGGGCACCAGGCCGAGCCGGACCAGGGCCTGGAATCCGTTGCAGATGCCCAGGATCAACCCGCTGCGCTCCTCAAGGAGATCCCCGATGGCCCGGGCGATCTCTGGATTGCGCAGGGCGTTGGCGATGAATTTGCCCGATCCGTCCGGTTCGTCTCCGGCGGAGAATCCACCCGGGATCATCAGGATCTGGCTGGAGCGGATATCCCTGGCCAGCGCGCTGACGGAGGCTTTCAGATCCGCCTGGTCGCGGTTGCGGAAGACGTGGAACTCCGGTTTGGCACCGGCACTGCGGAATGCCCGGGCCAGGTCATACTCGCAGTTGGATCCGGGGAAAACGGTGATCAGGACCTTCGGCTCCTGCGTCTGGAATCCTCTGGGAGCGATGATGGGTGCACGGGTGTAATTCAGATTCTCCACCGTATCCCCGGCCATTCGGCTGCGCTTGAAGATCGGACTGAGCCGGCGATGGGCCTGCTCCAGGGTTTCTTCAACCTTCAGGCTGACGCCGTTGATGAAGAGTTCCCCGCTCTCATCGGAGGAACCGATCTTTTCAGCAGTGGCATCCATTGCCTGGACCAGTTCTTCCCAGGCGGTATCCTGACCGGCTTTGATCTGGATCAGGAAATCTGCCGGCGCCGCTGCATAAAGATCGCCGGATAGTTCTGCGCTCAGGCCGGCATGATTGCCCCAGGCCATGTTGAGCAGCGTCATCACAGGCCCCCGGGACAGGTTGTCACAGGCGCTGATCAGCCCCTTCCCGTTGCCGCGCCGGATAAGCTCAGCGTTGCGCTGCAGGGTCTTTGCATCGGGGAGGCCGTCGTCGGTCTTCGTGTTCAGACGGTAGAGGGATCCGGCGCCGCTGAGCACGTTGCCCAGAACAAGCTCGCCCGGCATGGTATTGACCGCAAAGGAGATCAGTGTCGGCGGGACATGGATCTCGCCGAAGCTGCCGCTCATGGAATCCTTGCCGCCAATGGCCGGAACTTTGAAATCCATCTGAGCTTTCAGAGCCCCTAAAAGGGACTTCATGGGTTTTCCCCAGATGACCGGATCCTTGCCCAGTTTCTGGAAATATTCCTGGAAGGACAGCCGGGCGCCTTCGATCCCGGCACCGGAGGCCGCCATGCGGGCCAGGGACTCTGCCACGGCCAGATACGCGCCTTTGAACTGATCCTGTTCGGAGGCAAAGGGATCAAAGCCCCAGGTCATGATGCTGGCATCTTTGGAAACGGTGTCCCCGCAGGGGATCAGCGCCGCCATATGGGAGCTTTCCGTTTCCTGGTGTTCCCCGCCGTAGGGCAGCGTCACCGTGGCACAGCCGTTGGTAGAGTCAAAGAGCTCATGGAGGCTTTTCTGATTCTGGCGGTTCAGATCAAGGAGTGAATCCAGGATCGCATTTTTTGAGACCTCCTGTGGTTTGGCTGCTGCCGGAGAAGGATCGGCGCCTTCGATGAGGATGGCCTGGTACCCCAAAGCGCCGGCTGAATCCAGAAAGCTCCGTTTCAGATCCACCACGGGCTGGCCGCGCCAGGTCATGACCAGACGTTCATCGTCTGTGACGGTGGCGATGGAAGCATATTCCAGATTCTCCTCATCCAGGTAGGCGCAGAACCGATCCAGATCGCCCGGGGCGATGACCATGGCCATGCGCTCCTGGGATTCGGATACCGCCGTTTCGGTGGCGGTGAGGCCCTGATATTTCAGGGGGACCCGGTCCAGGTCGATGACCAGACCCGGTGCCAGTTCGCCCACGGCGACGCTGACGCCGCCGGCGCCGAAGTCATTGCAGCGGCGAATGAGTTTGCGCACTTCATCATTGCGGATCAGCCGCTGAAGCTTGCGTTCTGTCGGGGCATTGCCCTTTTGGACTTCAGACCCGGAGGTCTCCATGGAGGATTCATCATGGCTCCGGGAGGAACCGGTGGCTCCGCCCACGCCATCACGACCTGTACGGCCGCCCACCAGAAGGACGACATCCCCGGCTTCGGGGACACGCCGGTCCACTGCCCGGACCGGTGAGGATCCGATGACGGCGCCGACTTCCATTCGCTTGGCCAGGTATCCGGGATGATAGATCTCATGGACGATGCCTGCCGCCAGACCGATCTGGTTGCCGTAACTGGAATAACCCCGGGCGGCCTGCAGGGAAATGGTCCGCTGCGGCAGTTTGCCCGGCAGGGTGGCCTCCGGCGGCTGGGTGGGATCCATGGCACCGGTGATGCGCATGGCCTGATAGACATAGGCGCGGCCGGCCAGCGGATCACGGATGGCCCCGCCCAGACAGGTGGCGGCGCCGCCGAAGGGTTCGATTTCAGTGGGATGATTGTGGGTCTCATTCTTGAACTGGATGATATAAGGTTCTGTGCCCTGTTCGGTCCGGATCTCGCGGATGATGCTGCAGGCGTTGATCTCTTCCGATTCATCCAGATCCCTGACGTGTCCCGAAGCCTTCAGTGCCCGGGTCCCGATGGTGGCCAGATCCATCAGTGTCTGCGGCCGGCCGTCGCGTCCCAGCGAGCGGCGCAGTGAACGGTAGAGCTCATACCCTTCCTGCTCCAGACGGGTCTCCCCTTCGAACCGGACCTCCGTGATCTGAGTGCTGAAGGTGGTATGGCGGCAATGGTCCGACCAGTAGGTATCCAGGACCTTCAGTTCCGTTTCATTGGGCACCCGCCCTTCTGCACGGAAATAATCCTGGATGCACTGCAGATCATCCAGACTCATGGCCATGCGCTGATCCTCATGGAAGGCGGTCAGCTCTTCCCGGGTCAGATCATTGAACCGGTCATAGGCACAAGGCTGGGTCTGAACCGAAGATGCTTCGGCGAAGGAAACTTCCAGGGATCCCTCCCGCATCTCCACCGGGTTGATCAGATGTTTTCTGACAGCAGCCAGTTCCTGCGGCGTGAGGGATTCCGAGAAGACCATAAGTTGTTGAAATTTGACCCGGGCGTCAAAATTCCCGTAGATCAGCTGAATGCACTCCTGGGCTGCGTTGGCCCGCATATCGAACTGTCCGGGCAGCAATTCAGTCATGAGGATCTGATCCCCTCCGGCGGCAGCTTCCAGTTCACGCCAGGTCTGATCGGCATTGCGGTCGGCAAATACTTTATAGATCGAATCTTCGAAATCCTCCGCCGAGAGTCCGGTGGTGATATATCTGGCAAGCACTCGTACTGATCCTGTGATGAGCCCCAGATCCTGCAGTTCTTTGGTCAGTGTCTGGCTTTGGATGGCCAGTTCATCACGTTTTTCAACGAATACCGATTGTATTTGGATCATATTTCCCTCCTGAATGTACGAACTATAACACCATTATATTAGTTAACTATCGTATTAATGTCAACATTGAAACCTGTTTTACCTTTAATCGTTCGTCTTTTTGCCCACTTCTTTCACATTTGAAGTGACCCCTTTCCTGCGCTCCGGTGATGCCCCCCCTGATCCGTTCCGGCAGATCCCGACAAATTTTCCTGCCATCCGCTCAATGTGTGAACCACAGGACCCGACATGCTATATAAT
>CAYYVR010000080.1:0-11566 GCA_964475185.1 uncultured Clostridium sp.
TTTAGGCTATCGACCTTTTTCTTTTTGGGGCATTTTGAATTTGAATATGATATAATCAGCTCGACAAATTGGAATTTGACGGAGTGAATAATGATATATCATGTATCGCCATTCGCTGGATTATCTACTATTCAACCTCGTGTATCAACACATGGGATAGAATATGTATATGCGATAGAGAATATGGTGACAGGTCTTCTGTTTGGCGCTAAAAAGGATGATTTTGATTTTATTCTTTTTACTGACGAAAAAGGAACGCCCGTTATATACGAATGCTATCCAGATGCTCTGAAATCAGTGTATCAAGGAAAGAATTGCTCAGTATATCTTTTGAGCGATGACGGTTTTCAAAGAAATAAAACAGGGTGGCGTGCTGAGCTTGTATGTGAAAATGATGTGCAGGTTATTGAGGAACTTGTAATCGATGACTTGTATAATCAGTTGTTGGACGAAGAACGAAATAAAAGACTGATCATCCATCGCTATGAGTATTGTACTGAATATCGAAAAATTATTTCTAATCACATTGTTGATAGACTCATTAGATTTGAGATAGATTTAAACAGTATAACGGAGACAGATTGTAGATTTACAAAGTACTTCAAAGCAATTGTAGCAGAACTTATGCAAATAACCGATGGGCATTTACTACCATAATTTGGTGCCACCAGTGCCAATTTTATCTAACAGCCTGTGGTTTCACTTTCATCTTTATGGTTTCAAAAATATGTGAAACCTTTTGGAACAATACGAAATCTTTTGGAACCATATGAAACTGTAATATACTTCATCAGAGCTTCAGGGGAAACGCTGAAGCTCAATTTTTTGTGATTCCTGACCCTCGAGAATCCGGATCCTCGAGATCAGATAGGAGAAGTTGATGATTCGAAGAATTCAGTGGATGAAATCGATAACAAATGATAAAATAATAAGTAAGAATCAATTATTCATTCTATTTAAGATGCAAAGGTCAAAACGTACTGATTTTGAAAGGGGTTCGCAAATGGGAAAATTTTTACTCAGAAAGACCAACACAGGATTCAAATTCGATCTGCTGGCCACCAATGGCCAGGTCATTGCCACATCGGAAGTGTACGGCAGTGAAGCCAGTTGCATGAAAGGCTTAAAGAGCGTAGCCGCCAATGCTCCGGTTGCAGGGATCGAGGATCTGACAGAGGAACCGCAGAAAAAGGCAGTAAATCCCAAGTTTGAAGTGTATGCTGATAAAGCCGGGGAGATCCGTTTCCGCCTGAAAGCCCGCAATGGTGCGATCATCGCTGCTTCCGAAGGGTATAAATCAAAAACCAGTGCCATGAAAGGGATCGAGAGTATCCGCAAAAATGCGCCGGACGCAAAAATTGAAAAAAGCTATTAGCATGGATCTGATTTCCAAATATAATCCCTGACCGGTGACCGGGGTTTTCAGCATAAGCCTGTGACCGGTGAGAGGGATGAAGGCATCTCAGTGCGGCCACCTGTAATTTCAGGTGGCCGCACTGACCATTGGAAACAATCCCTGGCAAGAATCCCTGGCAGTTCATATCGGAATTTATTGCCGGTCCGGTGAATGGTTCTCACCATGGGGTTTTTCTTCCTCAGCTTTCAATTTTTTGCCTGGCTGTGATACTATATTCTTATTGATTGATCGGATCTTCCATGGGATCCGGATGAAGGAGGACGTTACAACATGACTGTATTTGAGGAACTGACCAGGAGGGGGTACATCAAGCAGCTGACCCATCCTGAAGAGATAAAAAACTTACTGGAAAATGACAAAGTCGTCTTCTATATCGGATTTGACCCCACGGCCGATTCTCTGCATGTGGGCCATTTCATCGCGCTGATGTTCATGGCTCATATGCAGCGGGCAGGCCATGTGCCCATTGCGCTTTTGGGCGCAGCTACGGCCATGATCGGCGATCCCTCGGGGAAAACCGACATGCGGAGCATGATGACCCGGGAAACCATCGACAATAATGCCCAGTGCATGAAAAAGCAGATGGAACGGCTCATTGATTTTTCAGAGGGCAAGGCCATCATGGACAACAATGCCAACTGGCTCTTCGATCTGAATTACATCGATTTCCTGCGGGAGATCGGCGTGCATTTCTCGGTCAATAACATGCTGCGGGCGGATTCCATCAAGCTGCGCCTGGAGCGCGGACTGTCCTTCCTGGAATTCAACTACATGCTGATGCAGAGCTACGATTTTCTCGTCCTGCATCAGAAATACAACTGCATCATGCAGCTGGGCGGCGATGATCAGTGGTCCAACATGCTGGGCGGCATGGATCTGATCCGGCGCAAGGAAGGCACCGATGCCTATGCCATGACCTGTACCCTGCTGACCAATTCTGAAGGCCAGAAAATGGGCAAGACGGTCAATGGCGCGCTCTGGCTGGACAAAAACAAAACCTCCGTCCACGATTTTTACCAGTACTGGAGAAACGTGGATGATCAGGATGTCATCAAATGCCTGAAGCTCATCACGTTCTATCCCATTGAGGAGATCGAACGGATGGAACGGGAGTGGACCGGCCAGCAGCTCAATGAGGCCAAAAAGATCCTCGCCTTTGAAGTCACCAAACTGATCCACGGTGAAGAAGAAGCCCTGGCTGTTCAGCAGGCAGCCGAAGCGCTCTTTGGCAGCGGCAGTGATTTGTCTGCCGTTCCCCAGATTCAGGTGAAAGAGTCCGATATCGGGCGGCCCCTGCTGGACCTGCTCACCGAAGGCGGCGTGTTCCCCAGCAAATCGGAAGGACGCCGCAACATCACCCAGGGCGGGGTAAGCCTCAATGAAGAAAAGGTCTCTGATCCCGGCAGGACCCTTGAAGCATCCGACCTGACCGACGGCGAAGCCATGGTCCGCAAGGGCAAGAAGAAATTCTACCGTCTGGTCAGGACAGAGGAATAGACGTTGGCTCTGTATGCGATCAGCGACCTGCATCTGTCCTTCACTGACGATAAGCCCATGGACATATTCGGCGAAGCGTGGGTGGACCATGATGTCAGGATCCGGGAAAACTGGCTTCGGAAAATCAAACAGGAGGATACGGTGCTCCTTGGGGGCGATCTGTCATGGTCCATGACCCTGGCTGAGGCAAAGAAGGAACTGGATTTCATCGCAGACCTTCCGGGCCGTAAGATCGCCATCAAAGGCAATCATGATTACTGGTGGCATTCCATCAAAAAGCTCAATTCACTCTACGATGATTTTTCCTTCATCCAGAACAATTTCTTCACCTGGGGCGATACCGCCATTTGCGGGACCCGCGGGTGGACCTGTGAGGGATCGGAGAAATTCACAGCGGAAGACGCCGCCATCTACCGGAGAGAAGGGATCCGTCTGGAAAACAGCCTGAAAGCGGCCCGTTCTGGGGGGTATGACAAGATCATCGCCATGATCCACTATCCGCCGGTCAATGAGTACGGTCATGATTCTGTGTTTACCCGACTGATGGAACAGTACGGCGTGCGCAAAGTCATCTACGGGCATCTTCACGGTGCGGCCCTGCGGAATGTCTTTCAGGGGGTTCGCAACGGAGTGGAATATATTATGACTTCTGGTGATTTTATTCAGTTTGACCCCGTTCTTATTGAAAAAGATGAGGAATAAACTGCAAAATACATCAAATGTCATAAAGTTTAAACAACCGGCTCCGTCGGTTGTTTACTTTTAGACAAATATATCGTAAAATCTTGATGGATTAGATATCGTGAAAACACGATATAAAAAGGAGCGGCCAGTGGAAGGATCATTTGAGCGTTATAATGAAGCGGCGGCTTTGCTGAAAAGCATCTCGCATCCGGTTCGGATCTGCATCATCATGGGATTGCGGCAAAAAGGCCCCTGCAATGTCACGGATATGCGATGCGGCCTGGAACTGCCGCAGTCAACGGTTTCCACCCATCTCTCGATCCTGAGAGATATGGGGATCGTGGATACGCTGCGAAAAGGCACGGAAATCTATTACCAATTGAAAGACGAGCGCATCGTCGAATTATTAAATTTGTTAGGAGTAAACGAATCATGAGCAAAAAAGTACTGATCGTCGGTGGGGTAGCCGGAGGAGCAACAGCTGCGACTCGTCTGAGACGGCTGGATGAAGAAGCATCCATTATCATGTTTGAGCGCGGAGCCTATGTCAGCTTTGCCAACTGCGGTCTGCCGTATCACATCGGCGAGATCATCAAGGACCGCGACAACCTGGTCGTCACAACCAAGGAAACCTTCTGGAACCGTTATCGGGTCGAAGTCCGGACAGAATCGGAAGTCACGGCAGTGCACCCTGAGACGAAAGAAGTGACTGTACGCTCCGGCGATGGATCCGAATACAGGGAATCCTATGACGAACTGATCCTTTCACCGGGCGCCATGCCGCTGACACCTCCGATCCCGGGCATCAATCATGAACTCATCAAGAACCTGCGCAACATTCCCGATATGGATCAGATCAAAGCCATCGTGGATTCAGGCATCAAGTCCTGTGCTGTCATCGGCGGAGGATTCATCGGCATCGAAGTGGCCGAAAACCTGATTGAACGCGGTATCCGGGTCACCCTCATCGAAGCGGCCCCCCACGTCATGGCACCACTGGACACTGAGATCAGCATGATCTGTGAAAAGGAAATGCGGGACAACGGGATCGAACTGATCCTCAGTGACGGGGTCAAAAGCTTTACTGAGATCCCCGGCGGGATCCGGACAGAAACTGCTTCCGGCCGCAAAGTGGATGCAGATTTCGTCGTGGCTGCCATTGGCGTACGGCCCGACACAGCGTTCCTGAAGGAATCCGGCATCGAACTCAACCAGAGAGGCTACATCAAAGTCGATAAGCAGATGAAGACATCCGTTGACCATATCTGGGCAGCCGGTGATGCCATCGAGACCTTTGACGGCGTGACCGGCGATCCGGCAGCCATTGCGCTGGCAGGACCGGCCAACCGTCAGGCGCGGATCATTGCTGACAACATCATGGGCATGGACCGGACCTACAAGGGATCCCAGGGAACCTCCATCATCCAGATTTTTGACCTGGTGGCTGCTTCCACAGGAAACAACGAACGGCAGCTGAAGATGAAGGGCATCGACCATCACGTCTATTATATTCACCCGATGTCCCATGCCACCTACTTCCCGGGAGCCATTCAGATGACTGCCAAGATCATCACCGATCATGCCGGGAAACTGCTGGGCGCTCAGGTCGTCGGTTACGATGGCGTGGATAAGTTTATCGATGTACTGGCTACCGTCATCGGCATGAAAGGAACCATTGAGGATCTGACCGAATTGGATCTGGCCTATGCTCCGCCGTTCTCCTCTGCCAAATCACCGGCGAATTTTGCCGGATTCACGGCACAGAACGATCTGGAAGGCCTCGTCAAATCCAAGACCTTCACCGAATTCGATGCAGAATTCAATCCCGAGACCGATGTCATCGTTGACGTTCGTGAGGAAGTCGAATTTGAAAATGATGCACTCCCCGGAGCGATCAACATTCCGCTGAACACCCTTCGGGAACGGCTCTCAGAGATCCCGGCTGACAAACGCGTCTGGGCGTACTGCTCCATCGGCCTGAGAGGTTATACTGCCAACCGGATCCTGCTCCAGCATGGGTTTGAATCCTTCAATCTGGCCGGCGGAACTCGCCTTCTGGCGCTGGGCAAAGTCGAGGAAACTCACTTCGGCGGACACAAGGGCAAGGCTGATGCGGTGGTGACCCACGAAGACGGAACTCTGATCCTGCCCCACGAAGAAGAAAAAAAAAATGCTGAACCAGGAAAAATCGTTGAAGTAGACGCCTGCGGCATGTCCTGCCCCGGACCGCTGATGAAGCTGAAGGAAGGCATGGACAAAATCCAGCCCGGTGATGTCCTGCACATCAAAGCGTCGGATCCCGGTTTTTATGCGGATGTCCAGGCCTGGGCCCGCCGGACTGGTACGGAAGTCCTTTCACTGAGCAAACAGAAGGGACTGGTCGATGTCCAGCTGAAGAAAGCCCAGGAGCTGGAAGTTTGTGAAGTCCCTGTGGATCCCACCTGCAAGACGGAAAAAAACAAGACCCTGGTCGTCTTCTCTGGAGATCTGGATAAAGCCATCGCTTCCTTCATCATTGCCAACGGAGCAGCTGCCATGGGCGGTAAAGTCACCATGTTCTTCACTTTCTGGGGGATCAACATCCTGAGAAAGCAGGAAACAGTGAAGGTGAACAAGAACTTCATGGAATCCATGTTCGGTAAAATGATGCCGCGCGGCGCAGGAAAACTGAAGCTCTCCAGCATGAATATGGCAGGCATGGGATCTGCCATGATCAAAAAGATCATGAAGGACAACAATGTAGATTCACTGGAATCTTTAATGGCTCAGGCGCAGAAAAACGGCGTTGAACTGGTGGCCTGCCAGATGTCCATGGATCTGCTCGGACTGAAGATCGAGGAACTGGTCGACGGCGTCAAAGTCGGCGGCGTCGGCTACTACCTGGGAGAGGCGGAAGAATCTGCCGTGAACCTGTTCATCTAAGCTTCTCGGCTACCTTTCAAATGGCCGGACCCCGGCCAGAAGGGTGGATCACGTTACATCAGCCATGAGATCAGCGCCGGGATCCGGACCTGGTCATCAATGGTTGGCCTATGATGATTCAACCGCTCTGAAATCTGTTATAATATACTGGTGGTAAGGCAAATTGCCCTGCCGCCAGTTTTCATATTACAATGCACGGGATGAGGGATTATGGCAAGAAATGACTGGGGGACCTTTTACGTGCCCTATGAGCAGGCGATCGAAGAACTGAAGATCAAGCTCAGAGGGATCCGTAAGGAATACCGAAAGCGAAATGAATATTCGCCCATCGAGTTTATCACCGGACGGGTGAAAGAACTCTCCAGCATGCTGGAGAAAGCCAACAAATTTAATATCCCCCATGACCGTTTGCGTCTGGAACTGGAAGATATCGCCGGGATCCGGATCATGGTCCAGTTTGTTGATGACATCTGGACGGTGGTGAAACTGATCCGCAGCCGGCAGGATATGACAGTGATGTATGAGAAAGATTACGTCACCAACGTCAAGCCCAGCGGCTATCGTTCCTATCACATCGTTTTGAAATATCCGGTCTACATGGCCGAAGGCGTGGTGGACATTCTGGTCGAGATCCAGATCCGGACCCTGGCCATGAATTTCTGGGCAACGGCTGAGCATTCGCTGAACTACAAGTATAAGCAGCAGATCCCGGAAAATATCCGGCAGAAGCTGAAACAATCGGCGGAGTCCGCCTATCAGCTGGATGAAGTCATGATGGAGATCAAGGATGAGATCAAGGACGCCCAGCTGCTCTTTGAGGTCAAATCCGATCTGGTCTCCAACATCATGGATCAGATCCTGATCCTGAGTTCCATGGATCGCGGACGGCAAGCATCGAATTATCAGATCGCTCTGAACAAAATGGCAGAGACCGGCAATGTGGATGAACTCCAGCAGCTGCTGGAAGAAGTCACCAGAGATGTCAGGCGGTTCCGACACTTATAAAACAGGATGCACCGGATCAATCCGGTGCATTTTAACATCGAGACGTCAATCAAAGGACCCAACTGAAGGATCCAACCGAAGGATCCAACCGAAGGATAACCGATGGACCCGCTCGAAGGACCCGAACCAGGTCATCGAATCTGAAGTGTAAAATATCTTTTGAAGCAGACCGATCGTTTATTGAAGATCGATCCCATCCGGACAGGTAATGATTCGGGTGGAATAAGTAAAACAGGACCGCCCAGTGCGTTTCACACATCAATCAGTGACAGAATAAAGGAGAAGATTTAATATGCTGGATGAACAGATCAAAGAACGAATCCGGAAAAGCCCCACCTGGCTCCGGGAACTGGATGATCCTTCCGAGGAGATCATGCTGTATGCGGTGGGCAGCGCGTGGAACAATTTGAAATATTTCAAGGAACCGACCGGACCGGTCCGCCGGTCCGCTCTGGAAAACAAAGGCTGGGCGATCCAGTACCTGAAAGATCCTTCAAAGGAGGAACAGCTTCTGGCGGTGGAGCGGGATGCTGATGCGATCCAGTACATCACCGATCCGGATTGTCAGGTGCAGGTCCGGGCAGTGACCACATCCTGGAATGCCATTCGCTATATCCAGGATCCCTGCCGCGAAGCGCGCCGTCTGGCCATTCGCAAAAATGAACAGGCCATCGCCTACATCGGTGATTTTTCGGCCCAGGAGCTGGAAGAGTATCTCAGGGAGAATCTGAACATCCTCAAGTATATTTACGATTCCGTGGAAATGGATGATCTGATCCGGATCCTGACGGATGTATTTCAGGGGGATCCCGCAGCGGGCTACATCAGGGATTTCATGGAACTGGAGATCCTGGATCTGGACAAGATCTCGTTCATCGGCGAAGTCGGATCCAAGACCACCCGGCAGAAGCTGGTTGATTATGTGCTGGGGAGGTAGGCGATCATGAATTTCACAGAAACGTATCATGCACTGGAACTGACCCTGGCTGCCGGCGCAGTGCCTTTGATCATCGGAGAATCGGGCATCGGCAAGACGGCGCTGATCCGCCGCTACTGCCAGGAGAAGGACCTTCATCTCATCAACATCGATGCCAACCTGCTCAAAGAAGGGGAGATCGGCGGCCTGCCCACCGTGGAGAAGGGACGGACTTTTTATGCCACGCACCACAAACTGGCCCGCATCGATGAGCTGCTGTCCCAGGGGCAGAAGGGCTGTCTGCTCTTCATCGATGAGATCAACCGCTGCGACCACGCCGTCCAGCAGGAGCTGATGAATCTGATCCTCAACCGGGAGATCAACGGATACCGGCTGGACGAGCGGGTCATTGTGGCCTCTGCCATGAACCCGAGTTCGCGCATGGATGAATTCAGGCACACGGAATACCAGGTCGTGGAAATGGACCCGGCCCAGGAAAACCGGTTTGTCTGGTTTTCCATGGATTCCGATTACAAAGAATGGATCCTGTGGGGCCTTCATGAAGGGGAGATCCATCCTCAGGTCATTGAGTTCATTTCCTCCTTTGACGAGTACCTTCATGCTTCCTCAGAGGAGGAATTCATCGAAGCCACGCCGCGCAGCTGGGAGCGGGTCTCCGATGCCCTGAAAGTCATGGATACGGCCAGCGGATTCACCAAAGAGACCCTCTATCATTATGTCCGAGGCAATGTCGGCACCCGGATCGCGCAGGATTTCATGGGCTTTTTAAAGGAAAATGAAAACCCCCTGCTCAAGGCAAAGGATATTTTCAGCCTCGATCAGATCACGCAGAGTGTGAAGGATGAGATCGCCTCGTCCACGCACTCCAGGCTCTATATCCTGATGATGAATATGCTCAAGGAGCTTCGGGGGGATCTGTCAGCCGGTCGGATCCGCCGCATCGGCCAGGTGCTGCTGCTCTATCCCAGGGATCTTCGGATCTCACTGATGAAAGAGATCCGGTCGGTTTACGAAGCAGATCTGTATCCGCAGCTTCTGGCCGACGATCTGTTCCTGGAGGCCTTCTTTGAGTGCTATCGATAAACGGTTTGAGCACATCGACCGGTACGAACAGACCAGGCGAAGCCTGCTCGCCGATGTGGTCCGCTATACGGAAGGCGAGGCGCTGCGGCAGGGTTTCATGCGGGACTTTTTCAGCTTTCTCAAAGACATCGACTTCAACCTGGTGAAAGACGGGGAGGATTTTTATGCGCTGTTCACCCGGGACATGAAGCGGGGCGTGGATTTCAGCCTGGCCTGGCCGCTGGCGACAGTGATCAGCGGCAGTGAGATCCAGCTTTTGGTCAACCCGATCTCCTTTTTATTTTTAAAAGAACGGGAAGCCCGGGCGCTGATCAAACATGAAGTCCTGCATCTGATCCTGGATCACCATACCCGGGAACAGGCTCTGAAAAACCGGTACTCCAGGCTGGCCATCAACCTGGCCATGGATGTCGCGGTGAACCAGTATATCAAATTTTTGCCGGGATTCTCGGAAAAACTGAATTCTGTCAATGCCCGTCTGGATCTGGATCTGAAATTCAATGAGACGCTGGAATACTATGCCGATCAGATCGATCGCGCCCTGGCCAGGGATCAGAAGGTCAAAGGCAAGTACAGGAAGGAATTCGGCATCGATTTTAACCGGGTCCATGACGCCTGGAACCGGGGCAATGATCTGAAAAAAGAAGCGTCCAGGGAAAAGCTGGACGCCATGCTGCGGGAAGCCGGAAGGAGCGGCACGCCGCAGGAGCTGACGAGCCTTATTAAACCGGAGGGAAGAGCCAGGCTCTCCTGGGGCGATGCGCTTCGCCGCGCCATCACATCGATGCCGGCCGGACGGCGGAAAACCGTGACCCGGCGTAATCGCCGGCAGCCGCAACGGCTGGACCTCAAGGGCGAACTGAGGGACTTTGTCCCGGAGATCATCGTGGCCATTGACGTTTCCGCCTCGATCCAGGACAAGGAGATCAGAAACTATCTCACCGAGATCCTGGGCATTACCTCCACCTATCGGCGCAGCATCCGGGTCATCGAATGTGATGATCGGATCCGGGCGGACTATCGCATCGCCTCCGTTGCAGATATCCGCCCGAAAGCGGACCGCCGCGGCGGCACAGCGTTCTCGCCGGTCTTTGAACTGCTGGCCGCCCAGGGAGCCCATCAGAGTTTTCTGGTCTACTTCACGGATGGACAGGGCGAGAAAAAGCTCTCAGTGAAACCCCGGCATCAGACGCTGTGGATCGTCACCGGGAAGAACCTGAGTCTTGAAAAGGCCTATGGCCAGGTTATTTTTCTTGAGGATCAGGCAGCCGTCGCAAACTCCACCTTCGGACTGGAAGCCATGCGCGAACTTCTCCATGAGTGGGCCCGCTGAGATCTTTTGCTTCAGATCAGAACCGATCAGGATCAGCGAGTAGAGGCTTGTGAGAGAAGAACCAGGAAAGCAGTTCGCGCGATAACACCCGTGTGATAAAACAATGCGATATAAACAATATGAGAAAAAACGGCCCGATCAGCTCGAGCCCCGGAAGCCTTCAGGTGAGGCCCTGGATAGAGAAAACCCGGAGGGATCATGGATCCTTCCGGGTTTTCTGATGGTGCAGATATTAGACAGCGCATCCGCTGGCGCAGGATGAACAGCCTGAAGCAGAGTCGTCCAGACGCATGGGACGCAGGGACATTCCGCCGCCGCCGTTTTCTTCGTCGGAAAGAATGTTGAAGCCTTCGTACTCCTCAATCAGTTCCTTCTCCACAATGAAATTGAGTTCCTTGACGGTTTCAGTTACGTCATTTTCGGTGGGTTCGTCCACCATGAGACCGAATCTTGGTCCTGAGCAGCCGAATCCTGCCAGTGCGATCCGCACGTCCGTTTCTTTTATATCGTTTGCTGTGAGCAGCTCTCTGAATTCTGTGTATGCTGCATCGCTGATGTTGATCATTGCCATAGTACTTTCTCTCCTTGTATAAATCGTAGTGTTTTGATCTGATTTACTGCATCAATAGATATTATAGCTTCTTTTTCTTTAATCTACAAGTAATTGAGACCTCATGATGCAGTCATT
>CAYYVR010000081.1:0-11524 GCA_964475185.1 uncultured Clostridium sp.
GTTTCAGTCTGAGTTTCAGTCTGAGCTTCAGTTGCAGTTGTTGTTGTCTGTTCTATTTTTTGCATGGTCAAATTCACCTCTTCCATCTGAATATTATAACAGAAACCCCTGTCTCAATCCATTGGAACTCCCCGATCCTGATGAACGGTTCCTGTTGAAGGGATCCTGAATAATGGATCCTGATGAGTGACCCGAGGGACTTTTCCGGGCTCCCCCCGATGGGCCGCTTCGATGGTCCCCTTTGATCATGCACCGATCCGCTGACTGGAAGGATCTGTCTTTCGGATCGATCAGATATGCACCACAGAAGGTTTCCGGACAGGGACTCAGCGCAATAGCAGGCCCCATCCGTACAGACTGGATTGAGTCTCCATGGATGAGGCCTGCTCAGTTATTTTATGGAATATTCCCGTGGGGGCGGCTGGTACTCAGCGATAGGACCAGAGGCTTTTGTTGTAGAGGGTTTTGAACCCGTGTTTCTCATAAAGGCCAATGGCTTTGAAGTTATCCTCGTATACTTCCAGCATGATCTGGGAGATCCCCTTCTCTTTTGCCAGGATCAGAAGCTCATCCAGCAGGCGGTGGGCTAAGCCGCGGCCCTGGAAATCGGGTGTGATGCCGAAGTTCACCAGGTAGGTCGCGCTGCGGTTGGATACGAGCTGGCCATACCCGCAGGGTTCCCCGTTGCAGCTCAACAGCAGAGACAGATCAGGCAAATAGCTTTTATTGCGCATCTCGCTTTGCACATCCAGGAGGACCAGGGGGACCCGCTTCTTGTTCTGGAACACCAGATTCTGGATCCTGACCCGGTCGTTCATATCCGCAGTGGTTTTGACCGGATAGATTCGGATGTCATCGTCTGTGATGCGGCCTGACGGCTTGCAGCCCTCTGTCAAAAGGTTCATGATCCGATGATTTTTAGTCCGGACAAAACCCAGCTGTTCCAGAAAAGCTTCGTTTTTTTTATGATCACAGGTGTAATAGTCGAATTTATTATGGACCAGTTTCAGGCTGGATTTTTCAAATAGTTCAGAGCGGATAAAATCGATGAGCGCTGCCTGATCCAGTTCGACCCGGGCATCATAGATCATGGTCTCAATGGTGTGAACGACGGGTGATTTCTTGTAGCCCAGATAGAAAACCGGCTGATGATCCCAAAACACCAGTTTCTCCGCAGACCGCGAAGTCATTCGGGCAATGAGATTCTGATCGAAGGCCTGCGGCTGAGCCGGCTGATTCAGTGTATTGAACAGCGGCGCCTGAGCAAAAAAGTCCGGATAAGTGAGAAGATCTTCCTCCCTGGCATTATGGATCGCGAAAACAGTCATGGATGATCTCCTGCCTTTCTCCTGTAAAGTCGGTTCCGCGGGGGTTCCCCCTGTTTCATAGTACCATTCTAAACGAAAACCCGTGATTTTTCCCGGTTTTCGGAAAAAATCATGGAAAAGAGCTTCAAAACTCCCTTTCAAAGAAAACACCGCGCCTTCTTGCGAAAGCGCGGTGTTTCCATGCGTCCTGGCTTTGCCGGGGGCAAAGGGACCGGTTTATTCCACAGCCTTGACGCTGAGGGAAACCTTCTTGTCTTTTTCGTTGGAATCCAGCACCATGACCTTGATGGTCTCGCCGATGGTCAGCACGTCGCTGGGCTTTTCGACTCTGGCGTGGGAAAGCTGTGAGATGTGAGCCAGTCCGTCAACGCCGGGTTCCAGTTCAATGAATGCTCCGAAATCGGTGAAACGAACGACTTTACCCAGTACGATGGATTCGTTGGGGTACTTCTCTGCGATGTTCTTCCAGGGGTCTTCCTGAAGCGCCTTCATGGAGAGGGACAGCTTCTTGTTTTCCTTGTCGATTCCGATGATCTTGACCTGGACGGTCTCATCGGTTTTCAGAACAGAGGATGGTTTTGGAATCTTGCCGTGGGTGATCTCGGAAATGTGCAGGAGACCATCGACACCCTTGATGCTGATGAAAGCACCAAAATCTGTCAGGCGTTCCACATTGCCCTCATGGACCTGTCCGACTTCCAGTTCTTCCCAGGTCTGTGCTTCCAGAGCCTGCTTCTCTTTCATGAGATGCTTCTTTCTGGAACCGACGATTCGGGTGGATCCTCTTCTTTCTTCGGCTTCGATGATGTTGATATCGATGTCCTGGTTCACATACGCTTTGAGGTCACGGACTGAATTGACTTCCACGTGGGACGCCGGGATAAAGATCCGATGTCCTTTGAAGAATGCCACAAGACCGCCCTTGACAGCTTCCTTGACCCTGACCTGAACGGTTTCATCCTTGCCGAGGACTGCCAGCAGTTCATCTTTGGATGCTTCGCGTTCCACTTCCTTGACAGAGAGAATGTAGAAGGAATCATTTTCGATGGGCCGGCGGATGATCTTGGCCTCGACTTCTTCATCCAGGGACATGATGTCGGTCAGCTTGGCCGATTCATCAAAGGATACTTCATCGATGGAAAGTTTTCCGTCGTTGCCGGCGCCGATGAGGGCGATGATGGCTTCCTTGTCATCGAGCTGAATGACTTTGCCCTTGATGATCTGTCCGACGCGGACCGGGTTGTCATACTTGCGCATGAGCTCTTCCATGGTCATATCATCTTCTGACTTTTCTTCTTCCACTACGGTCTCTTCAGCAGCTGGCACTTCTTCCACTGCAGCTTCTTCAGCGACAGGCGCTTCTTCCACAGCTGCTTCTTCAGCAACGGGAGCTTCTTCTGCTATATCTTCTGAAACTTCCGTTTCTTCATTTGTCTGGTTCTCTTCCACTGCAGGGACTTCTGCTGCTTCCACCGGGGTTTCAGCAGTTTCGCCGGCACTTTGAGTGTCCTCAGCTGCAACGTCTGCTGCAACGGCCTCGCTGTTCAATTCTTCCTGCACCGGAGTGTTCTCGTCGATTCTCATTTCGTCGTTCATAATAGTTCAATTGCCTCCTTGATGATCCAGTCCGGGGTTGACGCACCGGCTGTTACTCCAATTTTCTCGTAACCTTTAAGCGCTTCTATATATTCTTTCAATTCTTCGGCATTCTCGACAAAGTAGGTGTTTTCACAGTTGGCTTTGCAAATTTCGTAGAGCTTGGTGGTATTGGAGGAATGCTTTCCTCCGATGACGACCATGGCGTCCGCTTCCTTTGAAAGTTTCATGGTGGATTCCTGGCGCTGCTCCGTCGCCGCGCAGATGGTGTTGAATGCAACCATCTCCTTGGCTTTGGCCAGATTGGCGACCAGTTTCTCCCAGTTTTCCTGCTTTTCGGTGGTTTGAGCCACGACACAGATTTTCGGCGGGACGGTGAAGTCAACATCCCCTCCCCTGGAAATCAGTGCCGTATTTTCGCACCAGCCATTGATCCCGACCACTTCCGGGTGATGTTCATCGCCTAAAATGACGATTTGATACCCTTTGCCGTAGAACTCACTGACTTTACGTTGAATGTTCGTAACATAGGGACAGGTCAGATTCACGACTTTGTCAGAAAATGAATTGATCTCTTCCAGCTTGGCCCGGCTCACACCGTGACTCCGGATCAAAATGGTGTCATCTTTTGTTACGTTGCCGAAGTGTTCATCAGAAATAGCTCGGATGCCGCTGTTTTCCAGCTTTTTTACCACGTCACTGTTATGGATGAGTTCACCGAAGGTCATGACCCGTCCTCTGGATCCTGTCAGATCAAAGGCCTGGGACACGGCGCGCTGAACACCAAAACAGAAACCGGCATGATCTGCCAGAATGATTTCTCTCATGGCCTATCTCCTGTCACTTACTCAGCTTGATGTTTATCAGGGCATAGCCCGTCACTAATACATTATACCTTAAAACACCTGAAATTTCCACCCGATCGCTCCACCAGTGTCGCCCATCTGAGGATTCGCCGAGGATTCCCCGCGGATTCGCCGGCCCTTGGGATCATTGCAAATTCACGCCCCGGCCCTGGGATCATCATCGTCTGGGCGGCAATTGCAGATCCGGACGCAGCGAAGCCGATTGGTGCAGATACACCGGGAACACCTCCGTATCGCGGGGGACATCGAGCTGGATCAGGATCCGGATACACAGCGGCAGGGATCCTTTGACCTTCATCTCATTGAAATGGAGGATGGATGAAGCAGTCAGTCCCCGCTCCAGGCGGACGAACTTGCCCGGATAGGCACAGTCGATATCTTCCGTGCAGGTGAAGATCACCGATACGATGTCCTCCATCTGAAAATGATTGAATTCCAGGATCACGTCCCACAGTTCCAGGATCCGGCTGCGAACGTCCGCTTCCGTATTGGCCGGGACCGTGGTGGCCCCTCTCAGTGATTTCATAGGCTTCCTCCTGCCAGATGGCCCGTTGAAAAGGCGATCTGCAAATTATATCCGCCGGTGTAGGCATCCACGTCAACCAGTTCTCCGCAGACCGATGCATTGGCAAGGCCATGGAGTTTCATGGTCGATGGGTCGATCTCGCCGACGTCCACCCCGCCGCGGGAAATGATGGCCTCCGCCAGGGGCCTGGTTCCGGATATGGTGAAGCGCAGATGTTTCATGGCCGTGAGCAGGGCCCGGCGCTGCGCTTTGGTCACCGAGTGGATCTTGATATCACCGGAAACTTCAGCCCGCTCCAGGATGAACGGGATGAGCCGTCCGATGAGCAGGTCCGTCAGGCCATTGGCCAGATCTTTGTTCTGATACTTGGCAAAATCCCGAAGGATCCTGGCTTCCAGCTGATCCTCGGTGAGACCCGGTTTCAGATCGATCTCGCAGTGCATCGCCCCATCGGTCCGCAGGCAGCTGGCGGAGAGGACCAGGGGACCGGAGACGCCGTTATGGGTGAACAGCATTTCCCCCAGATCCCGGAACAGGATCCGCTTCCCTTCAAACAGGGTGAACCCCACGTTGCGCAGGGAGACGCCTGCCAGTTCCACAACGTTTTTTTCCTGCACCGTCAGGGGAATCAGGCTCGGGACAAACGGATGGATCCTGATCCCCGCGCCCTTGAGCAGCTGGAGAACGGATCCGTCGGATCCGGTGAGCGGGTAGCTGCCCCCGCCGGATGCAAAAATGTAATGATCGGCCCGCATCGGCCCGCTGGTGGTCTTCAGACCGGTGATGGCATCGCCGGCCCGGAGGATGGCCGTGACCGTGGTTTCATAGCGGACGGTGACCCCCAGATGCTCCATTTCCCGCCGGAACACGGCAATGACATCTGAACTTTTATCCGACAGCGGAAAGACCCGCCCGCCGCGCTCGGTTTTCAGTTTCAGGCCTTTAGAACGCAGCCAGCTCATGAGCTGCTCATTGCTGAAGGTATAGAGCGCCGAGTACAGAAAATCGGGATTTCTGGGAATGGCATTGAAAAATTCACTGATGTCGCTGGCATTGGTCACATTGCAGCGGCCTTTTCCCGTGATATACAGTTTCCGTCCCGGGATCTTGTTTTTTTCAAGGACCGTGACCTGGTGGCCGGCCTGTGCCGCGGTGATGGCGGCCATCATTCCGGATGCACCGGCTCCTACTATCAAAACATTCATAAACTTACCTGATCTTTCAAAAATTAGCGGATGTCTTAGTTGTCCCGCCTGCATGAGGCGAGCCTGCCATGTCAGAGGTGCGTGACGGCAAGACACATCCAGTTTCAATATACAATATTTCCACGTGAAAATACAGGAAGCGGAGATCCACACCATATGAACTCCGCTTCCTGCAGGTAATGCTTATTCCATTCGTGATTCAATCTTTAACGGGTAATAATGGTTTCTAGTAATCGCCCTGTGCCATCATGGCTTTGGCAACCTTGTCGAATCCTGCCAGATTGGCACCGGCGACCAGGTTGTAGCCGAAGCCGTACTTTTCAGCGGCATCCATGGCATTCTTGTGGATGTTGAACATGATCTGCTTGAGCTTTTCGTCCACTTCCTCTTCTGTCCAGGAGAATCTCATGGAGTTCTGAGCCATTTCAAGCGCGGATACGGACACGCCGCCGGCATTGGCTGCCTTGGAAGGTCCGACCACGAGGCCCTTGTCCTGGAAGTAGTTGACTGCTTCGTTGGTGCAAGGCATGTTAGCGCCTTCGCAGACATATTTGATGTCATTGGCAACGATCATCTCGGCGTGCTCGATGCGGATGTCATTCTGCATGGCGCAGGGCATGATGATGTCGACTTTTCTGCCCCATGGTTTTTCTCCCGGGAAGAATTCCACGTCAAACTTGTCAGCATAATCCTTGACCTTGTTTCTGCCGGAATTTCTCATCTCGACCATGTAGTTCCATTTTTCAGGCGTGTTGACTCCATCGGCATCGTAGATGTATCCGTCCGGTCCTGACAGGGTCACGACTTTGCCGCCCAGGTGCGTGATCTTCTGGCAAACACCCCATGAAACATTACCAAAACCGGAGACTGCAACGGTCTTGCCTTCCATGGTGTCATTTTCATGCTTGAGGATCTCATTGCAGAAATAAGCGATTCCAAAACCGGTGGCCTCAGGACGGATCAGGGATCCGCCGTAAGGGATGCCCTTGCCGGTGAGAACGCCGTTTTCAAATGCGCCGCGGATGCGCTTATAGGTTCCGTAAAGATATCCGATCTCTCTGCCGGCAACACCCATGTCACCTGCCGGAACGTCGACATCCGGTCCGATGTGGCGATAGAGCTCCATCATGAAGCTTTCGCAGAACCGTCTGATCTCGGCGTCGGATTTGCCCGTCGGATCAAAGTCTGCACCGCCCTTGCCGCCGCCGATGGGAAGTCCGGTGAGGGAGTTCTTCAGGATCTGCTCGAACCCGAGGAATTTGATGATTCCCAGATAGACGTTGGGCTGGAAACGGATTCCGCCTTTGTAGGGCCCGATGGCGCCGTTGAACTGCACCCGATAGCCGCGATTGACATGAAGCTCGCCGGCATCATCTCTCCACGGAACCTTGAACATGATCTGACGTTCCGGTTCGACGAACCGGGCCAGCAGGTTATTCTCGATATACTCCGGATGCTGTTCCAGGATGGGTTTCAGGGAGTGGAAGACTTCTTCTACTGCCTGAATAAATTCCGGTTCACCCGAATTTCTCTTTTTTACATCTTCAAGGACACTTTCGATGTACTCTTTCGGTGCCATGATGTTTTTGGCCATGAATAATACCTCCTACGATTTGAAGTTACTGCTTACATAAACATTTTACTATTAATTCACATCTTTGTAAGGCTTATATTAAACTTTACCAGCTTTGCATAAAAACAATTACAGAATCTACCTTCTTTCAATTTTAACGAGGGATAATTTTAAAAAGACCAAGAAGTCAAATGTTAAATTGATAAAATTGCTGAAAGTTATCCATCTGATAAACAAATTTTACGAATGTAATCCGATTACAAATGCAGGTTTGTCAATCTCGATAAGTTGTCACTACGGATCTCCCAATGGTCATAAAAAGAGACGGACAGCCGTTTGCCATAGCCTGCCGGCCGTGGAACCCCGCTGTCCGTCCCGTATTGAATGAATAAATATCCATTTGTATCTAATTTAAAAACACCTTGTTGCTCTGCCAGATCTCCTCGAGTTTCGAGAAAGTCTCTGTGACGGCCTGACGCCGTTTGAGGCCCACTGCAATGATGATGGCATTGATGATGGACAAAGGGGCCACCAGGGAATCCACAAAGGAAGCCATGTTGCTCTGGGCAATGACCGTCAGATCGGAAATGGCAGCCAGGGGGGACAGCAGCGAATCCGTCAGACAGAGCACTTTGGCCCCCCTGCCCCGGGCAAATTTAAGGATCTCCACCGTCTTGATGGAATACCTGGGAAAGCCGATCCCGATGATGACATCGTCCGGTCCCAGATGCAGCATCTGTTCGTAGATGTCACTCATGCCGTGCTGGAGGACCAGGACATTGTTGAGGATGAGATTCAGGTAGAAGCCCAGGAACTCAGAGAGCGCCGACGAGCTGCGCAGCCCGATGATATAGACCTTATTGGCGCCGACGATGCTTTCGACGAACCCATCAAAGGTCTTCTGATTGACTTTTTCCATGGTGGTGCGGATGTTTTCCATATCCGCCTTCAACACGCTTTTCAGGGCATTTTCTTCATCGACCAGATCATTGGTCATTTCCAGGCGCTGAACCGCAGTCAGCTTGGTTTTGACCAGTTCCTGCAATGACTTCTGCAATTCCGGATAGCCTTCATAGCCCAGTTCGATGGCAAACCGCACCACGGTGGACTCGGAAACGCCGACATTCTGACCGAGTTTGGCTGCGGTCATGAATGCGGCTTTGTCATAATGCTTTAAAATGAAATCTGCGATCATCTTCTGTCCCTTGGACAAACGGGTGAACTTAGATTGAATGATCCTCATCAGATCCTGGTTGGATGTTTCCATTTAAGTCAGTCCTCTTCTTTTCAATAATCAGTAAGCTGGGCGGATGATTTCCCCGGTTGATGAAGGTATGGTGCATGACACCGAAACGGGCCGGGGGCAACTGACTGGCAAAAGCCAGAACGGCATCGGCTTCTCGAGCCCCGTCGTGACCGGTATACAGTGCGACGGAAATGACGCCTCCAGGTTCCAGAATCTGCAAACCGGCCCTCAATGATGCAAGGGTCGATGCAGCCTGCGTGGTGATTTTTTTGTCGGAACCCGGCAGGTACCCTAAATTATACACGATTAGCTGAGGATATGCATGAAAACTTTCAATTGCAGCATGATCCATGCAAAATTTCATCACGTGGTCCGGCCCCTGATACGCCCGGACGGCTTCAGGCGAAAGATCCATGGCATAGACCTCATCGAACAGACTGGCCAGAAAGTCGGTGTCATGGCCGTTGCCCAGCGTCGCGTCCATGGCCAGGCGGCCGCCCCGGGGGAACAGCTGCCGGATGATCCGGTGGGAAAGATCGGTGACGCCCGTCACGTAGGCAAATCCTCCCATGGCTAGCTCCAGATGGTGAGCTGGGTCTCTTCTTCCTCATCCCCGTCAAAGTCAGCCAGGATCTCCCCGTCGCTGTTGTGCTCTGCGCCCATGCGCTCCATCAGAGCCTGGTAGGTCTCATCCTGGGTGAATACCTTCAGGTTGGCAAACCCGAACTGACGGAGGAATTCATCGGTGGTGGCATACAGCTTCGGTTTGCCCGGGACATTCTTCCGGCCGATGACGGTGATGAAACTGCGCTCCAACAGCTTGCCCAGGACATAGTCTGAACTGACCCCGCGGATCTCATCGATCTCCACCCGGGTCACCGGCTGCTTGTAGGCGATGATGGCCAGGCATTCCAGGGCGCCCTTGGACAGCGTCTGGCGCTCGTTGACCTGGGCCAGTTTCAGCACCGTGGCGGAATACTCCACTTTGGTGGTGAGCTGGATCTTGTCCTCCAGCCGGATGATCTGGATGCCGCGGTGGGACTGCCCGTACTCCACGGTCATTTCATCCAGCAGCATCTCGACGGCATCGGGGACGACTTCCAGCACCGAGGCCATTTCCCGGATAGACATGGGATCCCCGGCCGCAAACAGCACGGCTTCCAGTCGTCCCTTCAGTTCCGTCTTGTCCAGCGCAGTGCCGGATAAGCCGGAGTTGATGACTTCGTTATTCTTCTCCATGTTCTCTTCGCGCCTCCTCGTCCCGTTCCCGAATGATCAGTTCACCGCCGGCTTCGGACTGATAGACCATGACTTCCAGATTCCGGACCATCTCCAGGATGGCCAGGAAAAAGACGATGGTCTCCGCCCTGCCGCTGCTTTTGTCCATGATATGGGAAAACCGCAGACTTCGTTTCAGGAGCAGTTCTTCCTTGAGCTCGGCAATTTTATCTTCCACTTTGAAGGCATCGGTGTGGATCCTTCGTTCAATGACACGGGATGTATTGATTTTTTCCTTCTGCCGGTCCAAAAGCTCCATATAGAGCATAAAAAAATTCTCCGGGCCGAAATTATCGGGAATGATGATCTCCACATGGCGCTCTTCCTTCAGCGTCATGGGCAGCCGGGTGACCAGGACTTCCTCCTGATGGAACCGCCCCATCAGATCATCGACTTTTTCATGGAAGAATTCATATTCGGCCAGGCGGTGCAGCAGCAGTTCGCGGCTGGGGATCTCCGCCTCCTCACTGGCTTTTTTGGGCAGCAGTTCCCGGCTCTTGATCTCGATGAGGGTCGCAGCCAGAACAAAAAATTCCGTAGCGATCTCAAGATCAAGCTCTTCCATGGCACGCAGGACGGCCATGTACTGTTCAGTGACCTCGAATATTTTAATATCAGTGATTTCCATTTTGTTGACCCGGATCAGCTTCAGCAGCAGATCGAAGGGGCCGTCAAAATTATCCAAATGCAAATTGATCTGTTCCATGGCAACTTCTCCTACCTTGGAATTATAGCATAGAGGCCCATGCCTTCCCATGCTATACTGGGTTCATGGAACGAAAAGATTACATCGATCACCTGATCGCCCAAACTGAATATGCCATGATCCGGGAGGTCACGGCCGCCCCCAAACCCGGTCTGGTGGACCGGACCAACAGCGGCAGCCACAAGGATATGGATCTGAATACTTTCCTTCGCTCAGCCAGGACCCTGGCGCCCTGGTTTGGACGCATCATGGCAGCGGCCGGGGATGCGCAAACAGACCGGGTCCTGCCGGCGCTGCGCGGCCTGGGCCGGGAAGCCGAGGATGCCATGCGGGCTGCCACCGGCGGCGTCAACACGCACAAAGGGCTGATCTTCAGCCTGGGACTGATCTGTGCCTGCCTGGTCCGCGCCCGGATGACCCTGGGCCGCTCCCCCCGCCGATCCGACATCCCTCTCCTCCGCCAGCTGATCCGCCTCAATACCAGCGGCATCACCGGCGAACTGAAGACGGCCGCCCACCCCAGCCATGGCCAGCGGGTCTACGAGACCTTCGGCTTGAAAGGCATCCGTCAGGAAGCCGAAGACGCGTTCCCGGCGGTGTTCGAGACCGGCCTGCCCCGCCTGGCGCACTATCTGACGTGCTATGACGATCCGGATCTGCCCCTGATCCTGACTCTGTTGGAACTGATCCTGGTCACCGGCGACACCAATCTCGTAAAACGGGGCGGCCCCGAAGGCCTGGCCTTTATGCGCGAAGCATCAGCCAGGATCCTCAGGGCTGCTCCGACCCTGGATCCACCGGCACTTCTGCGCCATCTGGAGACCTTTGATCAGGAAGCCATCCGAAGAGGCCTCTCCCCCGGAGGCGCCGCCGACAACCTGGCACTGACCCTGTTCCTAAATGAGGTCCTGAAAGAAGAGGCTCATAGGCCGTCGGAACAGGCAGCACCATCCCCAACTGAACATCGCGGATGAATTTTCAGCCAACCGCTCCCTGACAGGTTACTGGTGAATGATCCCGAAAGATATGCCAGGACCAGGATGCTGACTCCAGGATGCTGAGAACAGGAGGCTGAAAATGGGATGCTGAGGGTATCAGACTTCAAATGAATCGCCCAAATCAAACCACCGGAGCAGAAGCACATAATCTTCTGATCCGGTGGTTTTAAAATGAGCCTCGCGATCATTTTCAGATTTTTGG
>CAYYVR010000082.1:0-4915 GCA_964475185.1 uncultured Clostridium sp.
GTCGGGTCTGATGTGTCGCGGGGACATCGTCAGAACGATCTCCTAAATGTTAATTATTTATGAACAAAAACACATCGAACTGCTCCGGGGGACCAGGAGTTGGTCAACGGAGTGAATGGGTGGGAAGGGTATCCTGCAAAAAGGGGGCAAATATCATTCATCCGGTCAAATGGTGAGGGCAAAGTGCAGATTCAAGTGACAACTTATGCAAGGTATCCTGCAATGGCACTTAATGGATCAATGAAATTGAAATGAGAATAGGTTTTCAGCACCAATTGGCCCCAAATGGCACTAACATTTTTATTGTTTTTTACATCATTCATACTATAATGAGTATGAATGGAGTGGGATTATGGAATTGATATTGAACAAAGGATCCGGCATACCTCTGTACAAGCAGGTAACTCATGCCATAACAGACAAGATCCGGACCGGGGAACTGGTCACGGGATTCAAGATGCCAACGGAACGCGAGCTTTCAGAACAGCTGAGGATCAGCCGTAATACGGTGTCTGCCGCATACAAGCACCTGGAGAAGGAAGGTCTTCTGATCTCAAGGCAGGGCAAAGGCACGTTTGTGGCGGAGGAGACGGATCAGATCCTGACCGGAGACAGTCATGATCGGATCCTGCATCTCGTGGATCTGGGGCTGAAGGAAGCCCTGGATTATGGAATGGAAGCCAAGGATTTTCTCCATCTGGTGGAGCAGCGCGTCAGCGAAAAACTGGATCTGCTTCGAACTGCCAGCGCAGTCTACGTGGAATGCAACACCGAACAGGCCCGCTACTTTGCCCGTCAGATCGAAGCCGGCACCGGCATGAAGTGTGATCCGCTCACCATCTCCGATCTCATCGAAATGAGTGACGAAACCAGACTCATACTCTACAAGGCCAAAGTCATCGTGACCACCTTCAATCATGTGCCGGAAGTGCTGGAATACGTGGACGGATTCGGGAAATCGGTCCTTGGCGTGGCCATCAATCCTGATTTGAAGACCATGGTCCGGATCGCCAGGCTGCCGTCCCGGGCAAAGCTTGCTTTTGTCTGCATCTCAGAGGAGTTCAAGAACAAGGTGCAGCTGACCCTGGACCGCGCCGGACTCCAGGGCCTGGATCTTTTGTACACCAATACACGGGATCCGGAGGAACTGGCAAGGATCCTGGAGGGCCGGGATCAGATCCTTGTATCCCCGGGACGGTTCCGGGATGTCAATGAACTGATCAGTGAGGACCGGATCATACCGTTCCTCTACAATCTGGACGAAGGATCTGTTGCCACACTGAAGCAAAATCTTCTGGAACTGAACATCGTGTAATGAATCAACAATCACTTACAATCTATTGTTTAAATAAGGGAAAACAGGAAGGATCAAAATGGATAAAAAGAAACTGGTCATAGGTGTCATCGGTGCTGACTGCCACGCAGTCGGAAATAAGATTCTTGACTACACATTCAGCGAAGCCGGCTTTGAAGTCATCAATGTGGGGGTGCTATCTTCCCAGGAAGATTTCATCAATGCAGCCATTGAAACAGATGCGGATGCCATCATCGTTTCCTCACTGTACGGCCATGGCGAGATCGACTGCCGGGGCATGCGGGACAAGTGCAATGAAGCAGGGCTCAAGGATATCCTCCTTTATGTGGGCGGCAACATCGTCGTTGGCAAGCAGAACTGGGAAGAGGTCCATGCCCGGTTCAAAGCCATGGGCTTCGACCGGGTCTACAAACCGGGCACGCCCGTTGAGCAGGACATCGCCGATCTTCGTTTCGATCTGAAAATGGATGAACCCGGGGAGAAAGGGTTGGGTGCATAGCAAATGGATTATTATCTTCTCATAGACTTCGGATCAACTTACACCAAGTTGACGGCCGTCGATACGGAGAAGGAAGAAATCGCTGCCACCGCCAAAGCCATCACCACCGTTGAGTCCAATATCATGGATGGGTTCAACACCGCCATGGAAGAGATCCATGGGCAATTAGGCAGGCAAGCTCACTATATCAAGAAGCTTGCCTGTTCTTCTGCCGCCGGCGGACTGAAAATGGTGGCCATCGGTCTGGTACCGGATCTGACGGCAGAAGCCGCCAAACGGGCGGCCCTGGGCGCCGGTGCCAGAGTCATCAGAACGTACAGCTTCAATCTTTCTTCCGATGAGATCCATGAGATCGCCCAGCTCAAACCCGATATCATCCTCCTGGCGGGGGGGACAGACGGCGGCAACAAGGATACCATCATCTTCAACGCCGGCATGCTGGCGGGGTCCTATATCCGCAAACCGGTCATCGTGGCCGGCAATAAAAGTGCCCGGGATGAGATCCGCCAGATCTTTGACCAGACCGACATCGAATACTACATGACCGATAATGTCATGCCGCGGCTGAACGTCCTGGATGTGGAGCCTGCCCGGGAAGCCATCCGCCATGTGTTCATGTCCCGCATCGTCCGGGCCAAGGGAATGGGCGAAGCTCAGAACTTCATCTCCGGGATCCTGATGCCGACCCCCCAGGCTGTCTTAAAAGCTGCCGAGGCACTGGCCCAGGGGTCGGATACAGAGGAGGGGATCGGGGATCTCGTCGTGGTGGACATCGGCGGGGCAACCACCGACATCCATTCTCTGTGCATGGGCATGCCCTCCAAACCCGGAGTGACCTTCCGGGGACTGGAGGAACCCTACGCCAAACGAACCGTGGAAGGCGACCTGGGCATGCGCTATTCAGCCCTGTCCCTGTTTGAGGCGTCCTCCACCCGGGAAATCAAAAAGTACCTCGTCAACAAAGACCAGGATGTGGAAGAGGAGTGCCGGCGCCGCGCCCATGATATCAGGATGGTCCCGCAGAGCGCAGATGAGAAAGACTTTGACCAGGCCATGGCCAAAATCGCCACCGATCATTCCATGTCCCGCCATGCCGGCGTTGTGGAGGCCGTTTATTCCCCCATGGGGATCATGTACTCCCAGGAGGGCAAGGATCTTCTCGCGGTGAAATATCTGATCGGGACCGGCGGGGTGCTCATCCATTCGGAAACACCCCGGGAGATCCTGGCAGCCGGCTGTCACCGGATGGATGAGATCAATGCCCTGAAACCGGAAAAACCCCAGTTCATGCTGGACCGGAGCTACATTCTGTCAGCCATGGGGCTGCTGGCGGAAGAAGACAAAGATATGGCCGTGCGGATCATGAAAAAATATATCGCTGAGATTTAAAGATCAGTCAGCGCAAAGGGCCGGCTCAGTCAACGGGGCCTGCATCGAAAAGGTCCGGCAAGGACGGATCGCGGCGATGCAGATCAAGATGAAAAGTTATTGACAATTATTCAGAAAACTCAGGAGTGAGAGGGAACTATATGAAAAACCTGCAGAACAAAAAGTGGACAGAAGAGGAATTTTTCGGGGAACGCGAAGAAGTCCTCGCGCAGTGGCCCACGGGCAAAGACGTCGATCTTCAGAAGGCGGTGGATTATCTCAAAGCCCTTCCGGATCATAAAAATTTCGCGAAGAAACTTCGCTGGGCAAAGGAAAACCGCGTCACGCTGGCCCAGCCCAGAGCCGGTGTTGCGCTCATCGACGAACACATCCAACTCTTGCGCTATCTCCAGGATGAAGGCGGTGCAGACCTGCTGCCCTCCACCATCGATTCCTACACCCGGCAGAACCGGTATCACGAGTGCCAGGTCGGCATCGACGAATCACTGAAGGCCGGCCGCAGCCTGCTCAACGGATTTCCCGTGGTCAACCACGGGGTGGATGCCTGCCGCAGAGTGCTCGAATCGGTGGATCTGCCGCTCCAGGCCAGACACGGTACCCCCGACGGACGGCTTCTGGCTGAGATCATCCATGCCGGCGGCTGGACCTCCAACGAAGGCGGCGGGATTTCCTACAATATCCCCTATGCCAAATCTGTCTCCATGGAACAGACGGTGAGAGACTGGCAGTACTGTGACCGCCTGGTGGGATTCTACGAAGAACAGGGCGTTCAGATCAACCGCGAACCTTTCGGACCGCTGACCGGAACCCTGGTCCCGCCCTCCACCAGTAACTCCGTCGCCATTGTGGAAGCGCTGCTGGCGGCTGAACAGGGCGTCAAGAACATCACCGTGGGCTATGGCCAGTGCGGCAATGTCATCCAGGACGTGGCAGCTATCCGTGCCCTGGAAGAACAGGCCCGGGAATATCTGGACCGAGCCGGATTCACCGACGTCTTTGTCACCACGGTATTCCATCAGTGGATGGGCGGTTTCCCGGAGGATGAATCCAGAGCCTTCGGCCTGATCTCTCTGGGTGCCATGACAGCGGCCCTGTCCGGCGCCACGAAAGTCATCGTTAAAACGCCGCACGAAGCCATCGGGATCCCCACCATGGAAGCCAACGCCCAGGGCATCAAGGATACGAAGATGGTGCTCAACCTGCTTCAGGGACAGCGTCTGCCGTCTTCACTGGAGCTGAAGAATGAGATCGATCTGATCAAGGCGGAAGTGCAGTGCATCATAGACGCTGTCTACAAAGTCGGCATGGGCGATCTGGCTGTGGGAACCGTCAAAGCCTTCGAGATGGGCATCATGGATATCCCATTTGCCCCGAGTAAATTCAACATGGGCAAAATGATGCCGGCCCGTGACAACTCAGGTGCCATCCGCTACCTGATGTTCGGCAATGTGCCCTTCACCGACGAAGTCAAAGACATCAACCGCGCCAAGCTCGATGAGCGGGCAGCCTTTGAAAAGCGCAACATCGGCTTCCAGATGACGGTGGATGACATATATGCCGTTGGCCGCGGCCGTCTCATCGGCCGTCCCGATGCCCACAAGGGAACCAACTACAAGCCGGAATAACCGACCCGGGTCAGGCGGCGGATCGCCAGGGAGGGATCAGTTCGACCATCAGCTGACCCATCACCTGGCCCATCACCTGGCCCATCA
>CAYYVR010000082.1:5015-11272 GCA_964475185.1 uncultured Clostridium sp.
CCCATCACCTGGCCCATCACCTGGCCCATCAGTAGATCCATCAACCAATCAACAGGACCTAAGCTGTTTGAGCGTGAACAGCCCGTGGAAACAGGGCATGTCCCGGGACAGCGGCAAGAGTCAAATATAAAAGTAAAGATAATCAGAAGGAGTTTTCAATGAAGATCATCGACGTAGTTTTATCAGAGGGTACCACCGGATTTTACTTTGACGACCAGAAGGCCATCAAGCAGGGAGCTGGCCATGACGGATTTTTCTATACGGGAGAAGCGGTGACACCGGGATTCTCGCAGATCCGCCAGAAGGGGGAGTCCATTTCCGTCATGCTCATCCTGGAGGACGGTCAGGTGGCCACCGGCGAATGCGCCGCGGTCCAGTATTCCGGAGCCGGCGGACGCGATCCGCTGTTTCTGGCAGCTGATTTCATTCCCGTGATCCGGGAAAAGATCGTTCCCCATCTCATCGGCCGGGAACTGACTTCCTTCCGCGAACTGGCGGAAGAGTTCGACACCATGGACAATGGCGGCAGAAAATTCCATACCGCCATCCGCTACGGGGTGACCCAGGCACTCCTTGACGCAGTGGCCAAGAGCCAGCATCGCACCATGGCCGAAGTCGTGGTGGATGAATATGAGACCGGCGTCGACCTGAAACGAATCCCGATCTTCACGCAGTCCGGGGATGACCGCTACAACAACGTGGACAAGATGATCATCAAGGGGGCCGACGTGCTGCCTCATGGTCTGATCAACAACGTGGAGGAGAAACTGGGCAGAAACGGCGAGATCCTTCGTGACTACGTGATCTGGCTGCGGGACCGCATCAGCGCCCGCAAAGCGGAAGCTGACTATGAGCCGGTGCTCCACATCGATGTTTACGGCACCATCGGCGCTGCCTTTGACAATGACTTCAAGCGCGTGGCCGACTACATCGCCGAACTGGGCGAGATCGCCAAACCGTACCACCTGCGCATCGAAGGTCCCGTGGATGTGGACGAACGCAATGCGCAGATCAAAGCCCTGGCGCAGATCACTCAGTATCTGGCCGAAGCCGGGTCCGATGTTGAGATCGTGGCCGATGAGTGGTGCAACACTTTTGAAGATGTCGTTGATTTTGCCGATGCCGGCGCCGGTCACATGCTCCAGGTGAAAACCCCGGATCTTGGCGGTGTCAACAACACCATCGAAGCACTGCTCTACTGCCTGAAGCAGGGCAAGGGCGCCTACAGCGGCGGGACCTGCAATGAGACCAACCGCTCAGCGGAGATCCTCACCAACATCGCCATGGCCTGCGGTGCCACCCAGTGCCTGGCCAAACCCGGCATGGGCGTCGATGAAGGCTATATGATCGTCAATAATGAAATGAACCGCGTGCTGGCTCTGGCAGCCCGGAATCAGAAGCAATAGGACGATGATGTGATCGGATCATGCCTGCCCGCCAGGGCAGGCATTTTCAAACAGCGGCCCGGCCATCGGCGGCCGCGCTGCGCCAAACGCCAGAATAGGAGAAAGATATGAGTCAACCAAGAGAGATCAATGTGGCAGAAATCACCCGGGCCGTGCGTCAGCTGGCCATGGACGCCAACTATTACCTCCCCGAGGATGTGAAGGGACGGCTGGAAGCGTCGCAGAAGAAGGAGAAATGGATCCTGGCCTCCGATACCCTGGGCCGGATCATCGGCAATGCCGAGCTGGCAGCCTCCGAGCAGCTGCCCATGTGTCAGGATACCGGGATGGCCGTGGTTTTCATCGAGCTGGGCCAGGACGTCCATCTGGTGGGCGGTTCCCTGGCAGACGCGGTCAATGAAGGCATCCGCCAGGGCTATGCCGACGGCTTCCTCAGAAAATCCGTTGTGGCTGATCCCCTGGACCGGGTCAACACCAGGGACAATACACCGGCGGTGATCAATCTGAAGCTGGTGCCCGGCGATCAGCTGAGGATCCAGGTAGCCCCCAAGGGCTTCGGATCGGAGAACATGAGCCAGATGAAAATGCTCAAACCCTCAGACGGACTGGCCGGCGTGAAGGAGTTTATCCTGAAAGTCTGCAGGGAAGCCGGTCCCAACGCCTGCCCGCCCATCGTTGTAGGCGTCGGCCTCGGCGGGACCTTCGACAAGGCCGCCGCCCTGGCCAAGGAGGCCCTGATGCGCCCCCTGGATCAGCCCAATGCCAAGCCCTTTTACCGGGATCTGGAAGCCGAGCTGCTGGAGGAGATCAACCAGCTGGGCATCGGACCCCAGGGCTACGGCGGCCAGACGACGGCCATCGCGGTGGCCATTGAATATTACCCCACTCACATCGCCGGTCTGCCGGTGGCGGTGAACATCAACTGCCACGCCACACGGCACAAGGAAATCACCCTGTAGGAGGTGCACCATGACAGAAGCAAACAACGAACAGGTCATCCGGATCCGGACGCCGCTCACAGCCGCAGCCATCGAATCGCTGAAGGCGGGGGACATCGTCCTGCTCTCCGGGGTGATCTATACGGGCCGGGATGCGGCCCACAAACGGCTCACTGAATCCCTGGACCGCGGCGAGGCACTGCCCTTTGACCTCAAAGACCAGGTCATCTACTATGTGGGCCCCACTCCGGAGAAGCCCGGTCAGATCTTCGGATCCGCCGGCCCCACCACCAGTTACCGGATGGACGCCTATGCCCCCAGACTTCTCGATCTGGGCTTGAAAGGCATGATCGGCAAAGGGTACCGCAGCGATGAAGTCACCGAATCCATCCGCAGGAACAAAGCGGTGTATTTCGGAGCCATCGGCGGCCTGGGTGCCACCATCGGCAAAAGCGTCCGTGAGACCGCCATCATCGCCTATGAGGATCTGGGGGCAGAAGCCATCCGCCGCCTGGTGGTGGAAGACATGCCCTTGACCGTCCTCACCGACAGCCGGGGCAATGATCTCTACAAACTCGGCCAGGCCGAGTACCGCAAGTGGAGGGACGAGCATGAAACTGATTAGACCGGCCAAAGCCGGATCCCTTGAATCCAATGATATCCTGATCCAGGTCTACCCCGCCGAAGAACTGACCATCTCCCTGGATTCTCCGGTGAAACAGCAGTTCGGGGCGGAGATCGAGGCGGTGATCCGCCAGGCGCTGGCGGAGATGGAGACGGGGCCGGTGAAAATCATTGCCAAAGACCGCGGCGCGCTGAACTTTGCCATCCGCGCCCGGGTGCGTACGGCGATCCAGAGGGGGGCGGAGCAATGAAGGGATTGAGACGAAGCTTTCAGTTCGTGCCGGCCAACAACCCCGGCATGCTGATGAGCGCCGATATCCTGGGTGCGGATTCTGTGATCTTCGATCTGGAGGATGCCGTGGCCCTGACGGAAAAAGACGCCGCCAGGGAGCTGCTGACGCAGGCGCTTTCGACCTTTGATTACACCGGCATCGAAGTGGTGGTCCGGATCAATCCGCCGGATTCCGGCTTTGCCCGTGCCGATATCCAGGCGCTGGCGGGTCTGCCGGTGGATGCCATCCTCCTGCCCAAGGCGACGGTGGAGACCTTGCGTCAGGTGGGACCCTGGCTGGATGAGGCCGGTTTTACCGGCAGTCTCATTGCGCTCATTGAAAGCGCTCTGGGGGTGGAGGAGGCTTATGAACTGATCCGGGTGGATCCCCGCATCGACGGCGTGCTCCTGGGCGGCGAAGACCTGACCAGTGACCTGGGCGTGGCCCGGACCAAGGCCGGCAACGAGATCAACTATGCCAGGACCCGGGTGGTCTCCGCCTGCCGGGCGGCCAAGATCACCTGCATCGACACACCCTGGACCGACGGCGAGGATCTGGAAGGACTGGCCCGTGACACCGAGTACGCCCGTTCCATCGGATTCTCTGCCAAATCTTCCATCAACCCGCGGCATCTGCCGGTGATCCATGATGTATTTGCCCCCAAGCAGGCTCAGATCCTCCATGCCCTTCGGGTCATGGAAGCCATGGAGCTGGCAGAAAGAGAAGGCAAGGGCGTCTTTTCCCTGGACGGGAAAATGGTGGATGCACCCATCATCGCCCGGGCCCGACAGACATTGGATCTTGCCCAGGCGCTGGGTCTGATCCGGGAAGGAGCGTATCGTGGATAATTTTGATCACATACCGGACCATATTCCGGGGTACGGTCCGGTGACCGCTTTTTCAGGCGTCGATGCACCGGCTGCCGCAAGACCCGGCGTTTCAAAACCGGCCCGGAACCGCCGGTCCCGCAGCAAACTGCGCGAGGATCTGGCTGCCCTGATGGACGAGCTGGATCTGAAGGACGGCATGACGTTTTCATTCCATCATCACCTGCGCAACGGGGATTATGTCCTGAACACGGTCATGGCCGAAGTACACCGCCTGGGGCTGAAAAACATCCGGGTGGCCGCCTCGTCCCTGTTCCCGTGCCATGCTCCGCTGGTGGAGCTGATGGCGGACGGCACGGTGACGGATATCCACACCGACTATATGTCCGGACCTGTGGCAGAAGCCGTATCCCGGGGCGAACTGGCCCATCCGGCGGTGATGACCACCCATGGCGGACGGCCCAGGGCCATCGCTCAGGGAGATGTCCACATCGATGTGGCCTTCATCGCCGCCCCCGGCGCCGATGCCGCCGGAAATCTCAACGGCGTTGCCGGTCCCTCCGCCTGCGGGGCCATGGGCTATGCCATTGCCGATGCAGCCTATGCCGATGTGGTGGTGGCCGTCACGGATCATCTCGAAGACTATCCGCTGACGCCCGTGGAAATCGACCAGAGTCAGGTAGACTACGTGGTCCGGGTGGAATCCATCGGGGACCCCCGGGGCATCGTCTCGGGCACCACTCAGATCACCAGGGATCCCATCGGGCTGAAGATCGCATCGGATACCCTGAAAGTCCTGGAGGCTTCGGGGCTTTTACAGGACGGTCTGTCCTTCCAGACCGGAGCCGGCGGGATCTCCCTGGCTGTGGCCAGGGAGCTGGAACTCTACATGAAAGAGCAGGGCATCCGGGGCAGTTTTGCCTCCGGCGGCATCACCGGCTACATCGTGAAAATGATGGAGGATGGATTGTTCCGTGCCCTCTGGGACGTCCAGTGCTTTGATCTGGAAGCCGTCCGCAGCTACCGGGAAAACCGGAATCACATGGCCATGTCCGGGGATCTCTACGGAAATCCCCATAATAAAGGCGCCGTGGTGGATCAGCTGGACATCGTCATCCTGGGGGCCACGGAAATGGACCGGGCCTTCAACGTCAATGTCACCACCGGCTCCACCGGCGTCATCATGGGCGGTTCCGGCGGCCATGCCGACACCGCGGCCGGCGCAAAGCTTACGGTCATCGTTTCAAAACTGGTCTCCGCAAGGATCCCCCTGATCCGGGACCGGGTCACCACCATCACCACCCCCGGGGAGACCGTGGATGTTCTGGTCACCGACCGGGGCATCGCGGTGAACCCGAACCGGCCGGAGCTGGCCCGGGCCATGGCGGATGCGGGCCTGCCGGTCAAGACCATTGAAGAACTTCAGACGCTGGCCGAAGGTCTCACCGGGAAACCGCAGCCAGTCCCCACCCAGGATCGGATCGTGGCCGTGGTGGAATACCGCGACGGCACGGTGCTGGATGTGGTCCGTCAGGTCAAGGGGCCCGCAGGGGATGGCCGCTGAAGAGGATCTGAGCCGCCTGCATTGGTATGGACCCATCCCGGCCAGTGGGAATCAAAAGCTCGGGATGACCGGACAGAGAGATGACCAAAGGGATGATGGGACCCATCGGACAGAAAAGATCACGGGGCCCGTCTTTTCGCGCCGATCTGAATAAGAAGCCAAAAAACCTTCCGCAGCAACGGAAGGTTTTTTGGCCGAAGGTGATCAAGGAAGGACGTCTTCGGTTTGATCTTCTGGGGTCTGATAGCTGTTGATGGGATCGGGTTCAGAGACGATCTGTCTGATGAGATTCATCATGCCGTGATCCTGGATCAGAACATAGTGATAGGGTATGGCCAGGCCCTGTGTTTTCATAACGGATCTTTCCATGAAAATGTAGCGGTTTTCGAATTTTCCCCGGGTGGTCCAGATGCTCATGGTGGCGACTTCACGGTCTTTTTTCACCGGCGCCAGGCCGGGTTTGAGCTCCATTTTGGCCAGGGTCTGTGTCAGGGCTTCCAGTTCCTCCACATGGACAGAGCGCAGGACCCGGGTCTCATCGCCGTAGGTCAGGATCACATGGCGGATGGTATGCTGATCGATGACTTCGGGAATGGCCTGGCCCCGACCCAGGATCAGGGAATAGG
>CAYYVR010000083.1:0-8522 GCA_964475185.1 uncultured Clostridium sp.
ATTTAGGATTGATTTTATACCAATGAAGAAAATTTATATTTTAGTCAGTTGGATAATTCATGAGGTTTTTTAAACTCAGATCCACACCATCGTGGGGGGCAGCCCGTGGCCATTGAGAACAAAACGCTCAAAGTGTACCATGTCAGAAGGTGTTTCACAGGCTATTGATTTGTTTTTCGTGTCCCAGAATCTGCCGTCAGGGCAGATTTCATTTATAATGGGATAGTAACGGAATCAATCAGAGATATTAAATTAGATTTTAAAAAGATATAAAATGAGAGATCAAAGCAGAGACAGCTGTCGATGAAGTCCGCAAAGGATCTTCCCCGATGAGACTTTGCCGGATGTTTTGATGAAAAGGAGTAAGTTCATGTTTTTTGATCCCAATCACCAACCATATCCCTCCGAGCGCCTGACCCTGGGTGCCGCCAACGGTGTTGTGGCCACCGGGAATCCGCTGGCTTCTCAGGCTGGACTGGATATTCTGAAAAAGGGCGGCAACGCCGTGGATGCAGCCATTGCGACAGCTGCCTGCCTCACCGTGGTGGAACCCACGGCCAACGGCATCGGCGGTGACAATTTTGCCCTGGTCTGGATGAATGATGAGTTATACGGCATGAACTCCAACGGTCCTTCCCCGCAGGGGATCTCCCTGGAAACGGTCCGGCGCCGCCATGAGACCATGCCGGTCCATGGCTGGACCCCGGTGACGGTGCCGGGCGCGCCGAAGGGCTGGGCCAGTTTGTCGGAGCGGTTTGGCAGGCTGTCTTTACTGGAATGCCTGACGCCGGCCATCGAGTATGCCCAGAACGGCTTTCCGGTGGCGGCCCAGACCGCCAAGCTCTGGAAAAGAGCGTTTTCAAGGTATCAGGAAATGTTTCGGGATCAACCGGAATATGAGGAGTGGTTTCGGACCTTTTCCGTGGACGGTGCGGCGCCGGAACCTTTCCAGATCATGAAACTGCCCCACCATGCCCGGACCCTCCGCCTGATTGGAGAAACCAACGGGGAGGCCTTCTATCGGGGAGAGCTGGCTGACCGGATCGAAGCGGATTCGATCCGTCACGGCGGCTTTCTGAGAAAAAGCGATCTGGCTGCCTTTGAGAGTGCCTGGGTGAAACCGCTGCGAACATCCTACCGCGGCTATGAAGTGGCAGAGCTTCCGCCCAGCGGGCAGGGTCTGGTGGCTCTGATGGCTTTGAATATCTTCAAAAACCGGCCGGTCACAGATCGCGATGCTGCCTACTATCACGATATGTTCGAGTCCATGAAAATGGCTTTTGCCGACGGCCTCCACTACATCACCGATCCTGCGGTCATGACGATGGATCCGGAAGCACTCCTGGATGAGGCCTACGGCAAGCGCCGGTTTGAACAGATCACCGCCTCGGCTCAGATCCACAGCCAGGATGATCCCTTCAGCGGCGGAACGGTTTATCTGAACTGCGCCGACCGGGACGGCAATATGGTGTCCATGATCCAATCCAATTATATGGGCTTTGGCAGCGGCATCGTCGTCCGGGATACCGGGATCGCGCTGCATAATCGCGGGGCTGATTTCAAACTGGATGAAGACCACATCAATGTGCTGGCTCCGGGCAAAAGAACCTATCACACGATCATTCCCGGCATGCTTCTGAAGGAAGGCCAGTGCGTCGGCGTGTTCGGCGTCATGGGGGCCTACATGCAGCCTCAGGGACATTTCCAGGTGGTATCCAATCTGCTCGACTTCCATCTCAATCCCCAGATGGCCCTGGATGCACCGCGCTGGCAGTGGGTGAAGGACAAGACATTCATGGTGGAGTCCAATTTCGACCCGGCCCTCATCCGGGAACTGGAGTCGCGGGGACATATCATTGAGGTCAGAGAAGACCGGACCCCCTTCGGCCGCGGACAGATCATCCTGAAACTGGAGAGCGGGGTCTATGCCGCTGGCACCGAATCACGCACCGACAGCAATCTGGCGGTATATTAAAGGAGGCACTATGAAAGCAAACATCTCACTGTCTGAAATATTCCTGACCTTTTTCAAGATCAACTCGGTCACCTTCGGCGGCGGCTATACCATCGTTCCGGTGATCCGGGACGAATTCGTCAAAAAGAAAAAACTCATTGATGAGGATGAAATGCTGAGCCTGGTGGCACTGGCTCAGTCCGGGCCTGGCGCCATGGCCATCTCCACCTCGCTGCTCACCGGCTACAAGCTGCGCGGGTGGAAAGGGGCGGCCACAGCCCTTACGGCTTCCGTTCTGCCCTGTCTGATCATCATTTCAATCCTCTTTTACTTTTACGAAGCCTTCTCCAGAAACTTCTGGGTCAAATCGGCCCTCATCGGCATGGGCGGCGTGATCAGTGCAGTGCTGGTCCTGACGGTCTATGACATGGGCAAATCCGCCCTTAAAAAACATCCGCGGTTTTCCCTGGTCCTGATGCTGGGGGCGTTCATCGCCAGTTTTGTCTTTAAGATTCATACGGTACTGATCATTGTGACCCTGGCCATCATCGGGCTGGTCACGTTCAGCATGTTTCAGGAAGGGCAGGTGAGGTAAATGATCTTACTGGAATTATTTTTCGTGTTCGTACAGATCGGCGCCTTCGCCTTTGGCGGCGGGTATGCCGTTCTGCCTTTGATCCAGCGGTTTGTGGTGGAAGACCGGGGCTGGCTGTCCATGAGGGAAATGACGGACCTTGTCTCGATTTCCCAGATGACACCGGGCCCCATCGCCATCAATTCTGCGACCTTTGTCGGCACAAAAGTGGCGGGGTTGCCCGGCGCCATCGTCGCGACCATGGGCAATGTCCTGCCTCAGTTCATTCTGATGATGGGTCTGGCCTATTTCATATTCCGGGATCAGAAAATCGGATTCCTCGACAAGATGCTCAAGGGACTGAAACCCGGCATCGTCGGACTCATTGCCATCGCCGCCATCAGCATGTTTGAAAACTCTCTGTTCCAGACGGGCATCATTGACCTGAATCTGCTGGAACCTGTCGCTGTGGTTGCATTCATTGTCGGCTTCGGCCTGCGCATGACCAAGCGATTTGACATGATCCAGCTGATCGTGGTCGGGGCGCTCCTGGGGGTTGCCGGCAATGTCCTCTACCTGGGATTGCCATAAAAAATCAGAGAAAGAAAAAACTAAAAAAGGAGAAAACGGTGAGGCAATCAAAAAACACTCAAAAGCGGCCCGGTCCGGTGAGACCCAGCCGACGAGTCCAGGTTCTGCTGGTGATCTTACTCCTGGTGACGGTGTGGCTCCTCTGGGGTAACCGATGGATCTCAACCTCCCGCTTCACGGTGAGCAGCAGCAGGGTGCCGTCTGCCTTCGACGGCTTTGTCATCGCGCACGTTTCGGATCTGCATGGCAGGGACTGGGGATCGGCCCTGACAGACCGGCTGAGGAATGGAGCACCGGATCTGATCCTCATCACCGGAGATCTCATTGATTCGAATCATCCGGATCTCGAAACGGCAGAGAAGTTCGCAGGCCAGGCAGCTGAGCTGGCACCGGTCTTTTTTGTGGGCGGCAATCACGAAGCCTGGAGCGGGCGCTACAGTGAACTGAAAGATCGGCTGGCGGATGCCGGCGTTGGGGTCCTGGAGGACGAGGCAGTATCTGTTGCCAGGGATCGGGACACCCTTCGGATCTTCGGCCTGATGGACCCGGCATTCTATTCCGGGGCAAACGAAGGCTACACAGAGGCAGCCGGGATGGCGTCGCTCCTGGCGGAGCTTGAGCCGGCCGGAGCGCAATTTAGCCTCCTCATGTCTCACCGCCCGGAACAGTTCGACCTTTATGTTCGCTCCGGCGCGGACCTGGTCCTAGCCGGCCATGCCCACGGCGGCCAGGTCCGGCTGCCGCTGATCGGAGGTCTCGTTGCTCCGGATCAGGGGTTTTTCCCCCGGTACACAGCAGGCGCCTACAAGGCCGGCGATACGACGATGATCGTCAGCCGGGGACTGGGCAACAGCATCATTCCGATCCGGATCAACAACAATCCGGAGCTGGTCTTCATTGAGCTCCGATCAGTGAAATGATGTGACGCGAACCCATTCGACGGTACGGATCGGGTTAAACCGGGACCGAAGTTGAATCCGCAGGCGTCTGAAAAGGCGAGGTTCGGAAGTGAAGCCAATGCCGGAAGTGAAGCCAGTGCCGGAAGTGAAGCCAGTGCCAGGGCAGATCACTGGGAGGGGTTGGATTTGAATGACGGGCCGGGATATTCTTAGGCGGATCTGAAGAAAGACTGGCATGAAAAATTGGCATGAACGATGAAATCTGGTGGTGAATCAGACACGAAAAATCACTGAGCACCATTTGACGGCAGGTCTGCCGGAACCCTGGAGCCAGGGGCTGTCAGCAAAGTGGAGAGGATAAATAAAGGAGAAAGCATGCAAGCGTATCATTTTGATGAGATCATAGACCGGCAGGGAACGAATTCCATCAACGCCGGGAGTTACCGGGAGTTCCTGCTGGGCGGGGCGAAACTCCCCTGGAAGGAAGAGGAGATCATCCGCATGTGGGTGGCGGATATGGAGTTTGCCGTTCCGGAGGTGATCCTGGATGCCATTCGCAGACGGGTGGACCGCAGGATTTTCGGCTATACGAAGATTCTGGATCCCGGATATTATGAAGCCTTTGAAGCGTGGAACCGCAATCGCTATGGCTGGACGTTCCCGAAAGACCATCTGGTGACTTCGCCCGGCATCGTTCCGGCATTGTTTCAGCTTCCGGCGATGATGACAGAGCCGGATGAAAAGATCCTGATCATGACGCCTTCCTATGCACCCTTCAAGGGAGCAGCGGATTTCAACGGCCGGGAAGCAGTGTACTCTGCGCTGATCAGCGAGGATCAGCACTGGTCCATGGATTTGGAGGATCTCAGGCGCAAAGCCGCCGACCCCAAAACCACCCTCTGCATTTTCTGCAACCCCCACAATCCCACCGGACGTTCCTGGTCGCGAGAAGAGCTGGAAGCATTCAGTGAGATCATGCGCAATGAAAACATGTGGGTCATCTCCGACGAGATCCACTGCGACCTGCTGCGCAGCGGCAGACGGCACATTCCGCTGGGCTCTGTCCTTGGCGATTATACCCGGCTGGTGACCTGCATGGCGCCCACCAAGACCTTCAATCTGGCCGGCATGATGATCTCCAATCTGATCATTCCCGATGAGACGCTGCGCAGTGAATGGACGCAGAAGAATCTGACAAGTGAGAACCCGCTGAGCATCGCCGCTGCCCAGGCTGCCTACGGCCAGGGTGAAGACTGGCTCAAAGCCCTTCAGCTGTATCTTGATGATAATTTCCGGTTTGTCAAAGCGTTTCTGGATGAACATCTTCCGCTGACCCGTTTTCGGATCCCGGAAGCCACCTACCTGGCCTGGGTCGATTTGAGCGCCTACCTTCCCGGCGATCTGGAATCCATCCCGCTCTTTTTTGCTGAAAAAGCCGGTGTCATCCTGGAAGACGGCAGGATGTTCGTGGATAATGCAGACGGCCATGTCCGGCTGAATCTGGCCTGTCCGCGGGCGGTCCTGGAAAAAGGGCTGGCACGGATCCATCAGGCGCTGACGTCAGACCATTAAGCTCTTTCAGTACCCGATCCTTCATTTAAACGCAGAAAAACGCCCCGACGGCCATGGTTGGCCGATGGGGCGTTTTCAATGGGTGGGGGCGGATCCCCCAGCCTGAACCTGCAGATGGTGGGGCTCAGCACCAGTGGGTTTGGGTGCATTGGAGAGATTCATCGGCAGGGAACAGCTGCTATCCATTGAATTGTGCCTGACGTTTGCGGGTGGAAGCCGTTTCAAAACCAAGGGCCATACGGTATTTGGCCACCGTTCTGCGTTTGATCCCGATGCCCTGGGCATTGAGCAGCTGCATCAGTTGTTCATCGGAGAGGGGACGGCGTTTATCTTCAGATGCAATAAGCCCTTTCAGGATCTCCATGACCTGAGACTGGCTGACTTCGGCATCCTGACCGGACAGTCCGCCCTGGAAGAAATCCTTCATGGGGATGACCCGGTCCCGGACCCGGACATATTTTCCGCGGACACACCGGGAAATGGTGGAGCTGTTCAGATCCAGTTCCTGCGCGATCTCCTTCATGGTCAGAGGCGCCGGGGTGGCGGAATCTCCCAGGATCAGCCGGCTCTGTTTTTCGGCAATGGCCTGGGCCACGCGCAGGAGCGTCGTATTTCGCTTCTCGATGGATTCAATGATCCCGTGGAGGCGTCTGACATAGAGCTGAAGGGCAGGGGCTTCTTCGGGATCCGCCTGTTTGATGAGGTCCAGATATTTCTGGCTGACGGTGATTTTCGGGACCAGCTCATGGTTCAGCTGAGTCTCGATGATCCGGTCGGCATCCGATCCGGTGACCTGATAGGTCACTTCCGGAATGACATAGTGCACAGGGGATCCGGTGGAGAAGCCGGCAGAGGGTCTTGGATTGAGCCCGCGGATCAGATCGAGATACTGCTCTGAACCGGTGATGCCGTATTTGCGGTTGATGTCTTCAAATCTGAATTTGGCCAGTGATTCCAGGTCCGATCCGATGATCGCTTCGATGAGTTCACTGGACCTGCCCTGGCGCCGCAGCTGCAGGATCATGCTCTGGGCCAGATCCCGTGCGCCGACGCCGGCGGGATCCAGGCTCTGCACGATGGCCATGGCTTCCCGGAAAGTCGCCTCGTCCATGGAGGAGGGAAGGGAACTCTCCCGGAAATAACCGTCCTCATCCAGGTTGCTGATGATCCACCGGGCGGCGGCGCAAAGCGTTCCCTCGAGCTGCATGGTCCGGATCTGCCACATCAGATGATCCGAAAGCGTTTCTTCCAAAGGGATCGTCTCTTCGAACTGAGGATCCTCGTCCTGTTCTGCCGGACCGGTGGTCCGGTCACTGGCGCAGACGCGGATGAATTCCATGGAGTCACATAACCGCTCCGTCTGGGCCAGGGCCTCATCGCTGTCCAGGGCCGGATTGGACTGGGATTCCTCCAGCACAAATTCCATGAGTTCAGTGCCCGTCAGTTCCAGGACGTTCAGGGACGTGAGCATTTCCTGGGTCAGCGCCAGCTGCTGCTCCTGTTTCTGGGTATGGATCATTTCCATGTCAAATCACCTCCCTGGTTGTCATGGTCGATGGATCAGTATTCAATGCTGTATTTGGCAACTTTTCTGGATAAAGTGGACGCATCGATGCCCAGTGCTCTGGCAGCCGGCCGCAGGGACCGATGTTTCTTCAGCGCTGATTCCAGAATGATTTTTTCGTAGACCCCCATGAGATACTCCAGGCGGTTGGTGCCGAATGCCGGCCGTTCGCTGTCGTCCATCAGGACGTGTTCATTGAGGATCTTGTCGGGGAGCTGCTCAAAGCGGATCTCATCCTGCTCATTCATGATAAACATGTACTCGATGATGTTCTGCAGTTCCCGGACATTGCCCGGCCAGGAATACTTGCACAGGGCATGACTGGCTTCCGGAGACATCATGACCAGTTTATTGTATTTGCTGTTGAGCCCTTTCATGAAATGGCTGATGAGTTCCGGGATGTCGTCGGCCCGCTCGCGCAGGGGCGCGATGTGGATGGGGACGACATTGAGACGGAAATACAGATCTTCGCGAAAATTGCCCGCTTTGATCTCTGCGGGCAGATCCCGGTTGGTGCTGGCAATGACCCTGACATCCAGTTCGATGGGCTCGGTACCGCCGACGCGGTAGACTTCGCGTTCCTGCAGGACGCGAAGAAGTTTACTCTGGATGGGCAGGGTCAGCTCGCCGATCTCATCGAGGAGGATGGTGCCCGTATTGGCCAGTTCAAACATGCCGGCTTTGCCTGTTTTGGCGGCGCCGGTGAATGAACCCGGCATGTAGCCGAAGAGTTCCGACTCAAACAGATCTTTGGGAATGGCGGCACAGTTCACGCGGATGAAAGGCTTGTCGCTGCGCGGACTGTTCTGATAGATGAATTTGGCGACCAGTTCTTTGCCCGTACCGGATTCCCCTGAGATCAGGATGGTGCTGTCAAATTTGGCAGCGGTGGAGGCCTTCTTCAGGGTCTGTTCCATGGACCGGCTTTTATGGATCAGCCCCTTGCTGGAATAATGTTCCCGGCGCAGCAGTTCAAGCTCCTGGGAATACTGCTGACGGATCAGGTTGACATGTTCCAGTTCACGGTTGAGATCCACCAGGTCATCGATGTTTCGGGTGTTGCAGACGACGCCGCAGACGGATCCGCTGTCATGGAGGATGGGGGTGGCCGTCGTCAGGGCGGTCCGCCCGGAGGAATAGTGATGGATCAGGGATACCGGCTGGTTCAGTTCCAGGGCCTTCAGTGAAGCGGATTCATTGAAGACATTTTCGCTGCGAAGTTCAGAAAGACTGCGGCCCAGCAGATCGGACCGGCTCAGACCGGTGATCTCCTCATAGGCGGGATTGACATAGAGGGTCATGCCATCCGGATCGCTGATGTAGACCCCGTCGGAAGAATATTCCAGAGAGCCGTAAACCAGTTCGGGA
>CAYYVR010000083.1:8622-11188 GCA_964475185.1 uncultured Clostridium sp.
CCGAAGGGTTTGGCTTTGATGTATTTGCCCTGGCCCTTTTCACCGACGAATGTTCCGTTTTCGGCGGTGAGTTTGCCGCGCAGATACACTTTCTCCGGCCGGCCGATCATGTCTTTGCCTTCAAAAGCATTGTAGTCGCTCTGGTGATAACTGTCCTTCACGGAGATCCTGCCGCGGAAGGAGGGGTCGTAGATGACGATGTCGGCATCACTGCCCACGGCGATCTGACCCTTTTGGGGATAGAGTCCGACGATTTTGGCCGGTGTGGTGGCAAACAGATCGACAAAGCGTTCCCGGGTGATCCGCCCGGCTTCGACGCCGTACGTCCACAGCATGGCCAGGCGATCCTGGACGCTGGGGCAGCCATTGGGGATCCGGGCGAAGTTGCCGATGCCCTTTTTCTTGTCGTTCTCAAACCCGCCGACATTGGCAGCGTGGTCAGAGCCCACGGCTTTGAGCCAGCCCTTTTGCACCGCCGTCCACAGGGCATCCAGATGCTCCGGTTTGCGCAGGGCGGGAGAGCAGACATACTTGGCGCCTTCAAAATCAGGTTTGGCCAGATTGGATTCATCCAGCGTCAGATAATGGGTGCAGGTCTCACCGTAGATGGACAGACCGCTCTCGTACGCCCTGCGGATGGATTCCATGGCTTCTTTGGCGGAAACATGGACCACAAACAGGGGTGAATCTGCCAGCCTTGCCATGGCGATGGCCCGGTCAGTGGCTTCGGCCTCGACCAGGGGCGGCCGGGAAGCGGCATGATAGATCGGGTCGGTTTTGCCCTCGGCCACCAGCTGCTTTTGCAGAAGGTCCACCAGTTCTCCGTTCTCGGCATGGACCATGACGGTGACACCGGCTTTCTTGGCCACCTGGAGGGCTCTGAAAATAACATCATCATTGACCATGAAGGGCGTACCCTTATAGGCCATGAAGAATTTGATGGTTGAAATGCCGGCTTCGGGCAGGGTCAGGATCTCATCGTAGAGATCTTCGGTGGGATCCATGACCATGCCATGGAAGGAATAGTCCACCATGGCCACATCTCTGGCAGCTTCATAGGCCAAATTGACCGACTCTTTGATGGACTTTCCGGCCGGCTGCGGCGGAAAGTCAACGACGGTGGTGGTGCCGCCCACAACGGGTGCATTGCTGGTGGAAAAGTCTAACGTTCCGAAGGAGCCATAGTGGACATGCTCGTCCACCCCGCCTGGGAACACAAATTTTCCGGCAGCATCCACGATCTCATCGGCCTGGACATCGAGATTTTCACCGATGGTGACGATCTTTTCGCCTTCGACATAGATATCGGCCCGGTATTCTCCGCTGGCGGAGAGGATCGTTCCGTTTTTGATCAGTAAACTCAATATAATTCCTCCTTTGCGTGGGTCCCTCTGTCCATGACATTCAATGGGCAGTGAGAGGCAGAGACTGGTATGAATCAGGGATACCCTTTGAGGTATCCCTGATGGGGTAATCCGAAGGATTATTTGTCTCTGGCTGATCCCTTGTTGTAAACGCTGGAATCGATGCCCTTCAGGTACTCAACGACTTCTTCCAGAGGAAGGACGTCTGCGAATTTGGCATCCATGTCAAAGAGGTTCCAGGCGATGACGCCGGGTACGCGGTCACCGATGGTTCCGATGGGAACGATGGTTTTGAAACCATGTCCGGTGGAATCCATGACCGTGTGGCGGACACAGGCACAGGCGGTCGCACCCATGACGATGACGGTGTCGACACCCAGTTTGTAAAGAGTCTGAGCCAGATGGGTCCCGAAGAAGTTACTGGCGTATTTCTTATGGATGACAGGCTCTTCCGGTCTGGGTTCCAGCTTGGGGTCGATGGCCATCCATTCTGAATCGATGTCCAGGGTGTGCATGGGGATCTTTTCATCCCAACGGGGCAGGTCCCACTGTTCCTTGCCGACATAGCCGGTGGTGGTATGGAAGATCGGGACGCCGGCTTCTCTGGCAGCGTTCAGTACCTTCAGCGCATTGGCGCAGATCTCTTCACTGTTGTCGCAGGTGAAGGGATGGCCTTCACTCATCCAGGCTCTGGCCATGTCGACAGTGGTGATGACCGGTGCTTTTCCAAAGCCCATCTTTCTCATGAAACCTCTTTCCTCATAAATCTTTTTGGCTTCGGCAAATGCCTGGTCCAGCAGTTCCTGGTTAAACCCATAGTTTGCCTTGGTGTCCTTGAATTCAGGATTCATTTTTTCACTCATTAATAGTTCCCCCTAAAATAATATAGTTGATTTTTACAGGTTGTCCCTGTTCACCCTATATTAAGCAAACGCCGTGCCAAGTCCGTGAAATGGCATGGATCAAGGCTTTGCGCACTTTGAGGGCAAAGCTCGGGTGTTGCACAAATGCAACGGATAGCCAGAGGAAACGGTTTCAAATCGGCTTGGCGCCACAGTCGTGCAATGATGCAACACCGGATTTGAATGTTGCGATCTTGCAACAACCTGACGAGCCAGCGAAAAAGAGACCCTGAAAATCTAAAATAATCCCAAATTATTCACCGAGTTAATTTTCGATAGGTTTTAAGGGTTGAATTTGAG
>CAYYVR010000084.1:0-11088 GCA_964475185.1 uncultured Clostridium sp.
CGGATGGGCTGCTGCAGGAAGCAGAAGTCAGGCTGATTCCGGCTATTAGGACCAGTGCAATGATGTTTCTTTTCATAGTTCCCCCTCGTGATTCAAATGATTGCGATTTTTGCAATCTCCATCGCAGTTATCTGCCTGATCAAAGTATACCCAACTGAGCGGACAAATCAGAGCATTTTAGAAAAATTCTGAAAAAAATCGATCCGGAACGGCTTATTTTTTGATTTTTCATGGCTTCATCTCATTTCCATGGGGAGAATCAGGCCATGAGATGATCCGCGGATCATGGGCAAGGCATAAAGTTGCATCCTCTTTGTATAGCTTTCTGGCTGATTTTCCAGTGTTTCAGGTGGAATTTGAAATCATTTTCGGCCACAGCGGCAGAATGTATAAAAACTGGAGCTGAAAGTTTCTGATCGTGAAGGAAATACTTAAGCAAATTAAAAGCGTCTCTTTTTACAGTATTGTTGGAACAGGGGAGTGAAATTTTCAAATCGATCACGCATAATGGATTTTTGGGGTATTACGTTAAATTATAGCCTTTAAAATTTTGGATTTAAATTTTGGTTTCAAGTATAATATATGGTGCTAAACTGAATGGATCGCTGATTTTTTTGTTCTGAAAAGGGTTTTATACATTTTCTCAGCCTTTATGCACAGGACAGGCCGGCGGTCTGAAACAGAATAATATAACAATATATTTTGGGGGAGGATGTTTACATGAGACAGGAAAACGTAAAAGTCATTATCTGGGGCCTGGGGGCCATGGGAAAAGGCATGGCCGAGATGCTGCTGGACAAAAAGGGGATCGAGGTCTCCGGCGTTGTCGGCCGGGGTGCCAAACTGGGACGCAGCATGTTTGAGTTCCTGGACAAGGCCAATCCTTATGATCATGATGTCATCATCGGATCACCGGAGGATGTCATCACCGAAGGGGCTGCTGATGTCGTGCTGCTGTGCACGGATTCCTACACCCGGGAAGCCTTTGACCGGATCAAGTTCATTCTTGAACAGAAGATCAATGTCATTTCCACGGCGGAAGAAATGGCCTACCCGCAGGCTCAGGAGCCGGAGCTGGCAAAGGAGATGGATCGCATCGCGAAAGCCAACGGCGTATCGGTCCTGGGGACCGGCATCAATCCCGGTCTGATCATGGATCTGCTGGTTGTCACCCTCACCGGTGCCTGTGAATCCGTGGACTCCGTGGAAGCCAAACGGATCAACAATCTCTCCCCCTTTGGTCCCGTCGTCATGCATGAGCAGGGCGTCGGCATCACCATGGATGAATATGAGACCCGCAGCAAAGCCGGCAAGCTGGCCGGACATGTCGGCTTCGCCGAATCAGTAAGTATGATCGCGGATGCACTGGGATGGGAACTGTCCGAACCGGTGAGCCAGAGCATGTCGCCCATCGTCTCCAAAGTCGATCGCAAAGCCCCCTATGCCGAAGTCAAAGCCGGCAACATGGCCGGTGTCGATATGCGCGGCCAGGGCAAAGTGGACGGCGTTGTCAAAATCAGCATGATCCATCCCCAGCAGGTCGAACCGCATCTGGAAGGCGTGGAGACGGGAGACTACATCAAGATCAAGGGCGTGCCCGAGATCAATATGGCCATTACACCGGAAGTGCCCGGCGGCATCGGCACCATTGCCATGTGCGTCAATATGATCCCGCAGATCATCAACGCCAGACCGGGTCTGAAGACCATGCTGGACCTGCCGGTGCCAAGAGCCCTTATGGGGGATGTCCGCGAACGCATCGAGGAGGTATAAAATGACTGCAAGAAAAGGCGACTGGGTACGGATCCACTCCCTGATCCTGAAATCAGAGGAACGGACCGGAAATCTTCCCGAGGACACCAAGGCCACGGATATCCAGATGTGGACCAAGGGCTTTCTCCTGGATGATGCAGCCGAGATCGGGGACGAAGTCACCGTGGAAACTTACATCGGCCGGCACCAGGCCGGGACACTGACTCAGGTCGAGCCTTACTACGATCATGATTACGGCAAGTGCGTCCCGGAGCTGTTATACATCGGGCGCAGTCTGCGCAGAGATCTGGCCGAATATGACAGCGAACAGGAGGAACCGACGGATGAAAGATAACAGCTATCAGAGTGTCATGGGCCGAAAAAATGACATCATGAAGTCCTCTGTGGGCATCGATTATGCTCAGTTTGAATACGGCCGGATCGCCTTCGATTACGAACGGATGATGAAGGAGACCGGCTACAGTCTGGAAGAGATCCGTCAGATCCAGAATGAGACAGGGGTCGGGAACACGCCCATCTATGAGCTCCATAATCTGACGAAGCTGGCCCGGAAGTATGCCCCTGCGGGCAAAGGCGCCCGGATCTTCGTCAAGGACGAAGCGGCCAATCCGTCGGGTTCGTTCAAAGCCCGGCGGGCAGCCACCAGTGTCTATGAGGCCAAACGGCTGGGCTTCCGGGGCGTCATTACTGCCACTTCGGGAAACTACGGCGCGGCCGTGGCCAGTCAGGCAGCAAAGCGCGGACTGAAATGCATCGTCCTTCAGGAATGCTATGATTCCAGTGAAAAAGGCCAGCCCGAGATCATTGAAAAGGCGCGCAAGTGCGAAGCCTACGGCGCAGAAGTCATTCAGATGACGGTAGGGCCGGAGCTGTTCTATAAATTTCTCACCCTTCTGGAAGAGACGGGGTATTTCAACGCGTCGCTCTATACCCCCTTCGGCATTGCCGGGGTGGAGACGCTGGGCTATGAGCTGGCGCTGCAGATGCGCGAAAAAGTCGGCCGTGATCCCGATGTCGTGGTGGTCACCAACGCCGGCGGCGGCAATCTGACCGGTACGGCCCGAGGGCTTCGGGCCGCCGGGGCAAAAAGTCAGGTCGTGGCGGCATCGGTGGACCTGTCGGGGCTGCACATGGCCTCAGACCATGATTTCAACCGCAAGTCCTTTACCACCGGACATACCGGGTTCGGCGTGCCTTTCACCACGAATCCCGACCGGTCCGATGTGCCCCGGTCCGCGGGGCGGCCCCTGCGCTACATGGACCGCTATGTGACCATGAGCCAGGGTTCGGTGTTCTACATCACCGAAGCACTGGCACAGATGGAAGGGCTGGAACGCGGTCCTGCCGGGAATACGTCTCTGGCAGCGGCCTTCAGTCTGGCCCGGGAAATGGACGAAGACCAGATCATCGTCGTCCAGGAGACGGAATACACCGGCGCGGGCAAGCACATCAACCCGCAGCTGACCTTTGCCCGGGAGAACGGCATCGAGCTTCTCATCGGGGATCCGAAAGACGAAGTGCCGGGCGTGAACATCATCCTGCCTGAGCACCCGGGCAAACTGTTCGTGGAAGATCTTGACCTGAATAAACTCAGACGCTCATCCATCAAAAACCAGACCATCGGCAAAGGCATCCAGGCCATTGGGCCGAAGGATGTGGACTATCTCATGCTGGAGGTCAATGCCAGCCGGGCCTTTGTCCTGGAGGAGCTGTCAAAACTCGCTGTCACTGTGGAGGATACAGACAATGAAACAAACGATGAAACGAAATGATGATTTCCAGATCCGCCGGGAATCCCTGAAGGATCTGACGGAAGAACAGCTGGAACAGCGCTTCTGGGAAACCTGCTCGAAGATCCTGGATCCCATGCTGGATCTGGCGCAGAAGAATACGACGCCCTCCATTGAGCGTTCGGTGCTCCTTCGCATGGGGTTCTCCTCGCCGGAAGCGGCTCAGATCGTCAATCACACCATTGAAAAAGGACTGATGGGCAAGGGCTGCGGCCATCTGGTCTACCGCCTCGCCAAAGAGAAAGATCTCCCGCTTCGCGATGCCGGCCTCATGCTGGCCCAGGGCCAGGGATTCGATGAACTCAAGAGCTGGTTCGGAGGGAGAGCGTAATGGATTTAAAGAAAAATGAAAAGCTGGATGTCCGGGAGATCCTGAAGGATCTGGATCAGTACGTGCCCAGACGGCGCGGCTGGCACTGGCGCGAAGGGGCCGGGACGCCGCAGCAGATCGGCAAGTTCACTTACTATGACATGAGCGAAGGGCTGACGCAGAGTCAGCCGCTGCCGGCCGCCAAATACTTTGACAACATCGATCCGCAGCCCCGGAGCGTCATCACCACAGAGATCGCCTCCGGCCGGTTTGAAGATGATATCCGCCGGATGCGCATGGCGGCCTGGCACGGTGCCGACCATATCATGGTCATCCGCACCGCCGGTCAGAGTCATTATGACGGGCTCATCGAGGGAACGCCCCAGGGCATCGGCGGCATCCCCATCACCCGCAAGCAGGTGCGGGCCCAGCGCAAAGCACTGGACCTCATCGAGGATGAAGTGGGCAGGCCCATCAACTATCATTCCTACGTGTCCGGGGTGGCCGGACCGGAGATCGCGGTGATGTTCACCGAAGAGGGCATCAACGGGGCGCACCAGGATCCCCAGTACAACGTGCTCTACCGGAACATCAATATGGTCCGCTCCTTTGTGGATGCCGCTGAAGCCAAATCCATCATGGCCTACGCCGGCATGGCTCAGATCGACGGTGCCCACAACGCCAATGCCACCGCCCGGGAAGCCTGGAAGGTCATGCCGGAACTGCTGGTCCAGCATGCCATCAATTCGCTCTTCTCCGTGAAGGCCGGCATGAAGAAAGAAAACATCTGTCTGTCCACGGTCCCGCCTTCGGCGCCGCCGGCGCCGGCCATGCGCCTGGATCTGCCCTACGCGGTGGCGCTGCGTGAGCTGTTCCGGGAATATAAGACACGGGCCCAGCAGAACACCAAATACATGGAGTCTTCGACACGGGAAGCCACGGTGACCCATGTCCTGAATCTTCTGATCTCCCAGCTGACCAGTGCCGACATCCAGTCCACCATCACACCGGATGAGGGTCGCAACGTGCCCTGGCACATCTACAACATGGAAGCGGTGGATACGGCCAGGCAGGCTTTTGCCGGCATGGACGGGCTCCTGAACATGATCTCGCTGCGCCGCAATGAGGGAGAACTGGCGGAGAAAGTCCGCGAACTGAAAGAACGGGCCATCCTCTTCATGGAGGAGATCCTGGAGGCAGGCGGCTATTTCCAGGCGGTGGAAGACGGCTTCTTCGTTGATTCGGGCAGGTACCCGGAACGCAACGGCGACGGCATCGCCCGCAAGATCGACGGCGGGATCGCCGCCGGAACGGTCTATGCCCGGGATGAGGACTATATGGCCCCGGTGACGGCTCACTTCGGGTACAACAATCTGGCGCAGTACGGCACCGAAGATGCCGCGTCGCTCATCGGCGGATCCACCTTTGAGGACCGCTCCAAGATCATCTACATCGATGAACTGGATGAGAATGACAACGTCAATGTCAGGCTGGAAGAAGTTCGGGACCTGCTGGATCCTGCGAAAATCAAGCCCGAAATGGAATGGCGAGGCGACGGCATCGTCCATCTGGCCATGTTCCTGCCAGCTGAAGAACGCGTGGCCGAAGCGGCTGCCCTGGAGATCGCCAAACGGATGAACCTGAAGGATGCTGAAGTCATCCACAAGGAGATCATGCAGGAAGCGGAAGGCACCCGGGTCGAAGTCAAGGGCGTCTTCAATGACATCCTGGACATCAACGAGCTGGTGATCCCGCCCAAACCGGAGCTGCTCTCTGATGATGAGATCCGGGCAGACATCGAGGCGAAACCGATGAAGGTCGTCTGCGGAACCATCGGCGAGGATGAGCATTCCGTCGGCCTGCGCGAGATCATCGACATCAAACATGGCGGCATCGAAAAATACGGCATCGAGTGCGAGTATCTCGGGACCTCGGTGGCGGTGGAGAAGATCGTCAACGCGGCCATTGAGCTCAATGCCGATGCGATCCTTGCCTCCACCATCATCAGCCACGATGATGTCCACTACAAGAACATGAAAAAAATCGCCGATCTGTGCGTCGAAAAGGGCATCCGTGACCGGGTGATCCTGGTAGCCGGCGGCACCCAGGTCTCCAACGACTACGCTGTGGAAGCCGGTATGGATCATGGCTTCGGCCGCGGATCCAAAGGGGTCCATGTGGCGACTTTGCTGGTCAGGAAACGACGCGAAATGGAAAACGAGGGAAAATAATATGAAACAGACAGACCTTCTTATTGCGGAAATCGGCAGTACCACGACGGTGGTCAGTGCCTTCCATCAGCTGGACGCCGATCCTGTCCTTGTGGGCCAGGGTCAGTTTCGCACGACGGTCGCAGAGGGGGATGTCAACATTGGGTTGGAGGGAGCCATTGCGGATCTGGAGCGGCAGCTGGGGGATACGATCCAATGGGATCGCCTCATGGCCTCCTCCTCCGCGGCCGGCGGGCTGCGCATGACGGTCCATGGTCTGGTCTATGACATGACGGTGCGGGCGGCCCGGGAAGCGGCTCTGGGGGCCGGTGCCAATCTGAAATTCGTCACGGCCGGCAAGCTGCGCCGGACGGATCTGGCAAAGATCAGGGAGATCCGCCCCAACATCATCCTCATTGCCGGCGGAGTGGATTACGGTGAACGGGACACTGCCATTCACAATGCGGAGCTGATCCGCTCTCTGGAGCTGGACACCCCGGTGATCTATGCCGGCAACGTAGAAAACCAGGAGGAGATCCGCCTGATCTTTGAGGGCAGTGCCAATCGCCTCTACATTGTGGACAATGTCTACCCGCGCATCGATGAACTGAACATCGAACCGACCCGGAAGATCATCCAGGCCGTATTCGAGGAACATATCACCCATGCCGGCGGCATGGAACGGATCCGCGAACTGGTGGATGGGCACATCATTCCGACACCGGGCGCGGTGATGGAAGCATCCATTCTCCTCCAGGCGGAGCTGGGCAATCTGATCTGCGCCGATATCGGCGGGGCCACCACCGACATCCACGCCTGCACGGAGGATTCTGATGAGATCCGGGGCATTCTGCTGGATCCCGAGCCGGAGCACAAGCGCACCGTGGAGGGGGATTTGGGCATGTACGTGAACCGGATGGCCGTGCTGGACCTGGTCGATGACCGGGAGCTGGCCGGGCGGCTGGATCTGACCCGGGATGAGGCGAAAACGCTCTGCGAAAGCCTTCCGCCCATTCCCCGGACTGACCGGGAAAAAGCGTTCATCTCGCTGCTGGCGGAGAAAGCGCTGATCACGGCGCTGCGTCGTCATGCCGGGGTCATTCGGGAATATTTCGGACCCTCCGGCCGAAAAACCGCCGCCATGGGCAAGGATCTCACTGCGGTCCGGTACTTCATTGGCACCGGCGGCGCCCTGACCCGCCTGCCTCAGGGCAGGGAGATCATTGCCGGCGCACTGGCCCGGGACCGCGGTCTGGAGCTCCTGCCGGATCCGAACATTGAAATTTTTATCGACGAAGACTACATCATGGCTTCGCTGGGTGTCATGAGTCTGCAGCATCCGCAGGCAGCCGGCAAGCTGGCCCGAAAAAGCCTGAAAATGCCCCCGGGGAGGGAACATGCATGAAAAATCCACGAGTAGAAATCAATCTGGTGAAACTGAAGCAGAACGTTGAGCGGGTCGTGGGCCTGTGCGAGGGCAACGGGATCTCCGTGGCCGGCGTCACCAAGTCCTTCAGCGCTCTGCCGGAGATCACCCGGGTCATGGTGGAGGGCGGCTGCAGGTATCTGGCGGATTCCAGGCTGGAGAATCTCAAAAAGCTCAAGGGCATCGGCGTGCCGCGGATGATGCTGCGTCTGCCGATGCTCTCCGAGGCCGACGAAATCGTTCGTCATGCCGAGATCTCACTCAATTCCGAAGTGGAAACGATCCGGGCGCTGGACCGGGCGGCTGCATCTCAGGGTCTGATCCATCAGGTCATCCTGATGATGGACCTGGGCGATCTTCGGGAAGGCTTTTATGACGAGTATGAGCTGTTTGATGCCCTGGAGAAGATCATCAGACTCCAGTCGGTCAAAGTCATTGGTGTCGGCGTCAACCTCACCTGCTTCGGCGGCGTCATCCCGGATGAATACAATCTGTTCCGGCTGGTGACCATCGGGAAATATATCCAAAAGAAATACGGCATCGAGATGGAACTGATCTCCGGTGGAAATTCGTCCTCCCTGCACCTGCTCCTGGACGACGCCATGGTGGAAGGGATCAACAACCTGCGCATCGGCGAAGCATTCCTGCTGGGCCGGGAGACCGCCTACGGGGAAGTCATCCCCGGGACCACCGACGGCGTGTTCACCCTGGTGGCGGAGATCATTGAACTCAAGGAGAAACCAACGGTTCCCAAGGGTGTCGTCGGCCGCAATGCCTTTGGTGAGATCCCGGAGTTTGAAAATCTGGGGGAACGCAAAGTAGCCATCTGCGCCATTGGCAAGCAGGATGTGGATCCCTCCAAGCTGACGCCTCAGGATGAAGACATCCTGATCAAAGGCGCATCGTCCGACCACATCGTCCTGGATCTTACTGATTCGGCCATTTCCTACAAAGTGGGATCGGAGATCCGCTTTGACATGACCTACGGCGGGATCCTCTCCTCCATGACCAGTCCCTATGTCCATAAGAATTTCATCTACGAGGAGGATGAAGTGGCCGGGGAAGATGCCTACGAGCTGAAAGTCGTTCGCTGACCGGCGGCGATCAAACCGGCAGCAGGCAGGGAAAAAGACAGGGATACACTGAAAGACGAAAGACTGAAAAACTACAAACTGGAAATACTGAATAACTGAAAAGTAGTTCGGAGCAAACACCCCCGGAACCGGCGTATCGCCGGAGCCGGGGGTGTTTGCCGCGTCGGCATCGTGGATCAGATGACAGGATCGGTCCATTTTCAACAAAACAGAGCCCGCAGGTCCTCTTCAGGATCACGGGCTCTGTTCTGATTGAAGTCAAACGTTGTTTTCGTCAGACCTTGTTTTCGTCAGACTTTGTTTTCGTCGATGGTTTGTCTTTTCAGACTGCCTCTGGCTGTTCTGCTACAGGCGGATGGGGATCAGCTTGATGTAGTCTTCGATGGAGCCGTCATTCATGCAGCAGTCGATGATCTGGCGGCCCAGGGGCATCAGATCGGGGGAGTCATACTTTGCCAGTTCACGCTTGAAGAAATCGGTGAGGATGCCTGCGCCGATGTCATAGGCTTCGTTACCCACCTCCGGCTGGTGGTTGACCTCCAAAAGGTCCTTGGGCAGGAAGACGCCGTCGACTTTGATGGTGTCCAGAGCGTACCCCAGGAGCGCGCAGCGGGATTCATTGAGCTGATGGCGGCCGAACTTTCCGTTACGGCGTGAAAGATATTCACGGGCGATCCACTGGGGTGTGAAGCCGACTTTGTAGGCACCGATGTTCTGATTGGGGATCAGGACATAACGGGTATGGCTGGTGTCCAGGATCTGCTGGAGCAGAAGGTTTGCCTGGTCGACGCGGCGGCCGGTGGCAAAGGGCCAGTAGGACCCGACGCCTTCGCTGCTCATGCCTTCGGTATCGGTGATGCTGGGGTTGTCATGGCCTCTGGGAGAGACCAGGCGCCACAGCCACGCCAGGGCCGGAGGCAGAATGTGGAACAGGCCGATGATGCCGTAGGTGGGGTCTTCTTTGGTACAGGGCGGTGTACGGACACCGAAGCTGCGGATGTCGACTTCCACCGGTTCACTGACGATATTGGTGACCTGGTCCCGGGGAAGAATGACCCGGGGATTGGGGCAGGGCTTGCCCGGTGCATCCATGATGTGTTCCCAGATCAGACAGGTGGAACCGGGGACGGTATCATAGTTGAAAAAGAGCAGAGGCTCCTTGGCATTGATGGTCATTTTTTCAAGATAAGGGTCCGTACCGTATGCTTTGATGTGATCGGTGCGCATGAACCAGCCGGCTTCGGCATCCTTGACCACCAGACGCTTGCTGCCGTTCTGCAGCTGAGGATGGCACAGCGCCATGTCATCGGTAATGGGACGCAGCTCGCAGGTCTCGATGAGATCGAGATAATGTTTTTCGCCGTTGATCAGATTGGTGGCCAGCAGGATCCGTCCGTCGGGTTCGCGGTGGACTTCCTCGATCATTTCACTTTTTCCGCTGCCGGAAGCGCCTTCATGCATCACAGTCAGGACGTTGTCATAGGGGGTGATGATCCGGACGGTGGATCCGTGGACGGTGACCCAGCCTTCTTCCTCTCCGATTTTCAGCAGTACGCCATAGACGCCTTTTTTGGCGCTGGGGCCTGGATAAAGATTGTAGGAGAAAAGTTCGTAGAGATCATCCAGCCGATTGTGGACCACCATCTGTTTTTCATTGAAGTGAGTATGGCGGAACGTCGGAGCCAGGTAAATGATGGCTTTGGGTTTGAAGCCTTCGCTGACCTGGCTTGCGGGGATAAAGCCCTGCAGATCGGCCAGGGCCGCAGCGAAGAACCCGGCGTTGGCCGGCGAGACCAGAAGGGCGGGGTAGCCGAATTCGTCCCCGCCGGCCATAAAGGGCATGAGGATCAGGTCCTGGCTGCCCAGCCAGTCGAAGGTCTGACCGCGCAGGTCATCGAATTCAGTGCCGTATTTGGCAGTGAAATGCTGTTTGTCCGATTTCCCGTGATCCGCGATGACCATGCAGTGAGGATCCCGGCGGCGCATGTAGACGTCACTGTAATTGACTACCAGTCCGTTTTTGGCGCGGGCCACGGTGGCCTCCACGATGCGGCCGTGGCCGGGTACATCATAGGCGACTTCATTCAGCTGAGGCTCGCCGCACATGGCCAGGTCCAGCATCTCATTTCTGGATTCGGGGATCGTCAGGGTCATTCCTTTTATCAAGAGGGTATTCAGGTTTTCAGGCAGGATCATTCGGTCGAGGATCTCTCGGGTCGTCATGGGTCATCAGCTCCTTATGAGTGAGTGCATACTATGCAACAGGTTAACTATTATTAAAATGAATAATACACCCGGCAATACCTGATAACAATAGATTAGATAGATATATCAAAGGTTATCAACTATAACCGATTACATTTACTAGATCGGTTTATCGAAATATATGAATATATATTCGTATTCACTGTATAAAATAAGCGGCCAGCGAATTAGAATCCCTTGATCTCAAAGAACCCCAGGCTGGTTACAAGTGAATGTGAAA
>CAYYVR010000085.1:0-11074 GCA_964475185.1 uncultured Clostridium sp.
GCCAGATAATCATCAAAGATGAGGAGGCTCTGATTGGCAGACAGGCGCAGGAAGGCATCATAGAGAAAATAGCCTCCCATGATTAGATTGACCAGGGCAACTGCGATCATGACCTCTCCCCTTTCCTATATCTCATCTTCACCCAGTTCCTGGGGTTTGATGTCCTTGACGGTGATCTTCAGATCCTTGATCCGGCGGCCGCGGATTCGCAGCACTTCCATCAGGATCTCCTCGTCATCGACGAGGTCGCCTTTCTGGGGGACCCGCCCGAGCTTTTCAATGAAGTACCCGCCGATGGTGTCGGCATTCTCCTTATCCAGGTCCAGGTCCAGATCGTCATTCATCATGCCGATGGGCACCATGCCGTCCACCACGAAGGTATCTGCACCGATCCGGTTGATCTCGGTGAAGGTGATGTCATGTTCATCGAAAATATTGCCGACGATCTCTTCCAGGAGGTCCTCAATGGTGACGATGCCGGAGAAGCCGCCGTATTCGTCGATGAGGATACAAAGATGCTGACTTTTGGCCTGCATTTCCTTGAACAGATCATCGATGTGTTTGGTTTCCGGCGCAAACAGGATCTTGCGCATGACTTTGCGGATGTCCCTGACGGCGCCGTTGTTGATGTATTCCCGGTAAATGTCTTTGAGCACCAGCATGCCGATGATGTTGTCCGGGTCATTTTCATAAACCGGGATCCGGGAGTACCGTCCGTTGGTGAGCATCCGGACGATGGTTTCGGGTTGTTCCTCCACGTCCACCATGACGACATCCGTTCGCGGGGTCATGATTTCACGGGCGAGTTTATTGTCGAATTCAAAAATGCCGTCCAGCATATCGCGTTCAGTCTGGTTGATGACGCCGCGTTCTTTGCCTTCTTCGATTTTAGCCCGGATCTCACTGATGGAGATCTCCTCTTCAATGTTGTCAGAATGGATGCCGAACAGTTTGGCAAAAAATGTGGTGGATCCCGATAACAGATGCACGAAGGGACGGGCGAGCTTTGAAATGAAGCTGACGGGGCCGGCTGCCACCAGCGCGATGGACTCCGGTTTCTGCAGCGCCAGGCGCTTGGGCAGCAGTTCACCGAATACCAGCGTGAAATAGGCCGTGATCAGGGTGATCAGAACAAACGCGACGGATTCAGAATACGGTGCCAGAAATGGGACGCTTTCAAAGAGCGGTGACAGCCGCGACTCGAAGGATTTAGTCGCCTGACCGGCCGTAAAGAAGCCGGCAAAGGTAATGCCGACCTGAATGGTCGCCAGGAAATTCGAGGGCTGCGCCATGAGTCGTTCCAGCGCCGCAGCCCGCCTGTCCCCTTCTGATACCAGAGAGTGGATCTTAAAGCGGCTTGCAGAGACGATGGCCATTTCCGACATGGCAAAGAATCCGTTGATGAGGATCAGTGCGACAAGAAACATTATTTGGGGTAATATACCCGGTTGGTCCATTTTTTACTCCTGTTTCATAGTATTAGACACGGCGATCAGGATGCCGGTCCTGGCATGATCAAAGGTTATGCCTCCCTGCAGATAAGCGATGTACGGTTCCCGGATGGGGGCGTCACAGGACAGTTCGATGGAGGATCCCTGGATAAAGGAGCCCGAAGCCATGATCACCTGATCATCATAGCCCGGCATATCCCAGGGTTCACATTCCACGAAGGAATCCACCGGAGCGCCATACTGGATGCCCTTGACAAAGCGGATGAGTCTGACCGGCTCGCCGAAGCGGATGGCCTGGATGATGTCGGTGCGCCGCTCCTTCGAGCCGGGTTTGACTTCATACCCCTGCAGTTCCATGAGTCGGGCGCAGAAGACGGCACCCTTCACCGCTTCCATGGAAATGTGCGGAGCCAGGAACAGTCCCTGGAACATGAGCCGGGTCACCCCGAAGGTGGATCCGCATTCACCGCCGATGCCCGGCACCGTGAGCCGGTAGGCAGCCTGTTCGACCAGATCTGCCCGGCCGGCCACATATCCGCCGGTGGGCGCGATGGATCCGCCCGGATTCTTGATCAGGGATCCGGCGATGAGATCAGCCCCGATCTCGGTGGGTTCGACGGTCTCGATGAATTCACCGTAACAGTTATCTACAAAGATAATAATATCATTTTTCTGGTCTTTAATAAAATCGATGACATCGGCCATGACGTCCAGATTCATGGATGGCCGCCAGCTGTATCCGGTGGAGCGCTGGATGTGGATCATTTTGACATCGTGGGTTCTGATGTTTTCTGCGATGGCCGCTTTGTCGGGGAGCCCGTCTTTGAAATCGACCTCCACATAGTTCACGCCCATTTCCATCAGGGACCCCGTGTTTTTCTTCGAACCGATGCCGATGACATTGTGCAGCGTATCATAGGGCCGGCCGGTGATGGTCATCAGCGTGTCCCCCGGGCGCAGATTGCCGAACAGCGCCGACGCAATGGCATGGGTGCCGTTGACGAACTGGGGACGGACCAGCGCCGCCTGTGCACCGAAGATCCGGGCATAGACCGCATCCAGTTTATCGCGGCCCAGATCACCGTAGCCGTAGCCCGTCGTCATCCCGAACATCGAATCACTGATCCGTTCTTCATGGAAGGCATTGAGCACTTTCAGCTGGTTGTATTCCCGGACGCCGTCATAGAAGTCCAGTTCTCCGCGAATGTCCGATAACGCCTGATCCTGCAGATCCAGCAGTTCATCGGAGATCCGGTATTGGTTTTTCAGATATTGTCTTGTTTTCTCGATCATGTAGGTCTCCCAATCGTTGATTCTGTCATTGTTACGCCAGCCTGAATCATCCGGTGCGATCACCGGTCCCTGCTGCCTGCATCGGTGCATGATGAAAAACGTAGGATCCCAAGGGATGGGTTTTGCAGCCGGAACACCATGGGCAGGATAAAAACCGTAACCCGTAACAAAGAATAATAATACCATGATTCCCGGGGTTTATCAAAAGGGACCCGCCCTGACATTGTCCCCTGACATACGCCCAGCGAAATACGCCCATCATACGCACGGAATATATTCAAAATACGTCCACTCAAATGTGCCCAAAATACGCACGGAATGTACCCGAAATACGTCCCAGATGCGCTCCCTGAAACTACGCTGCTCATGACAAAGGAGCCCGATCAGGGGCTCCCGGTTGGATACAGCTTATTCTGCGGAGAGTTCCGCTTCCTCGTCCTTCTGGAAAAGGATCGGCTTGGATGGTGTGATGGTGGTGACGGCATGTTTGTAGATCAGCATCTGCTTGCCATCAGAATCTAAGATCACGGTGAAATTATCAAATCCCTTGACGATGCCCTTCAGCTGAAAGCCATTGACCAGATGGATGATGACGCCGAGTCTTGATTTTCTTGCCCCATTCAGAAAAATATCCTGAAGATTGTTGGTAGTCTTTTTCATATTTCCTCCCGTCGGGTGTCTCCCGCTTTCTATTTCCTGGGTGTGATCTGCAATTTTTGCATATCACCTTCTATTTTAAACAGGATTTCATCATCTGTCATCTTTTCTTTTGATAGTTCCTGACAGTTTTTTTCATTTCGAAACCAGGTCATCTGCCGTTTGGCATAATTGCGGGAGCCCTGTTTGATCCGATCCACCGCATCTTCCAATGTGCAGTCCCCGTCGAGATACTCCAGGATCTCCTTGTAGCCGATGCCCTGCATGCTCTGCAGCGTGCGGTCCATGCCCCTGGCTTTCAGCCTTCGGACTTCGTCCAAAAGGCCCCGCTCCATCATCTGGTCCACGCGGCGGTTGATCCGATCATACAGCTTTAAGCGGTCCAGGCTGATCCAGTAATAAAAGATGTCAAACTCTCCGCGCAGCTGTTTTTCATTGCCGAAGGAAGAAAACGGCTGCCCGGTCATTTCAAGGACTTCCAGGGCCCGGATGACCCGCTTGACGTTGTTGGGGTGGATCCGCTGTGCCGAGACGGGGTCCCTGGCCGCCAGGAGACCATGCAGGGCGTCCCGGCCATGGTCTGACAGATACGCCTCGTATGTCCCGCGGATGGCATCTGAGCGGTCGGCAGCGGTGAATGCCAGGGGATAGATCACGGCGTTGATGTACAGACCGGTGCCGCCGGTCATGATGGGCAGCTTTCCCCGGCCATGGATCTCTCTGATTTTGGCCATGGCCAGTTCCTGGTACTCGGCCGCCGAAAACGGTTCCCGGGGATCCCGGATGTCCAGAAGATGATGGGGCACGCCGTTCATTTCCTCCGGCAGGATCTTGGCAGAACCAATGTCCATGCCCCGGTAGATCTGCATGGAGTCACAGGAAATGATCTCCCCGTTCAACCGCCGGGCCAGCGCCACGGCCAGATCGGATTTGCCCGCGCCGGTGGGGCCGGCCAGGATCAGCAGCTGATTCATCACTGGATCCTCCGGAACATTTTCTCCACTTCGGTGAGGGTGAACCGGATCATGGTGGGCCGGCCATGGGGGCAGGTGAAGGGTTCTTTGAGAAAGCGCAGGTCGTTGACCAGATGCTGCATCTCCCCCATGGACAGTTCGTCCCGGGCTTTCACCGAGGCCTTGCAGGCGGCGGTGGCGATGCGCAGATAGCGGACTTCCCGGGAGGAGCCTTTGCCCAGGTTCTTCAGGTTATCGAGGATGGCCTTGAAATAGACCTCAGCATTGGTGTTGCTTAAAAAATACGGAACTTCGCGAATATTCAGCGCCCGTTCGCCGAATTCCTCGATGGTAAATCCGGCATCCCTGAAGGTCCCTTCATTTTCAAGATACACGGAATAGTCATCCACGGCCAGATCCAGGACCTGGGGCACCAGCAGCGGCTGGATCACCAGCTCATGGCTGAGCATGTCCGCCATGTAGCGCTCAAAGTTGATTTTCTCATGGGCGGCATGCTGGTCGATGAGATACAGCGCGTCGGAGAGTTCGGCCAGAATATACGTCTTCTGATACTGTCCCAGGATCCTGGGCATGGGAAACTTGCCAACGGGGGCAGCAGAGGCCGCCGGCTCCGGATCTGACCCGGTCAGCGGCTGGTTCCAGCCCGGCGCCGGTTCACTTTGGCCAGGCGGGCCCCCCTGGCTGCGCTCACCGCCGGATTTGCGCTCCGGCCGAAGATCGATGGGGAGAACGACTTCCCTCTGGGAATCCTCCGGGAACAGCGTCAGCGGTTTGTCCGCCGAAGGGTCCTCGCGCAGGAACGTCTCCCCCGTCACCGGCTGAAAACCTGCTGAAGAACCTGATTTTTTATCCGCCGGTCTGCCATCGGACGAAGTGGCTCCGGTGCCCGGATCACCAGTTGCCTGCCGGCCGGCGTCTGGGCTCGGTTGCGGATCGGTCCCTTCGGGCCGGACCGGTTCGGACTGCAGTCCCTCCTCAAAGCCCAGATTGCCCTGGTACATGGTGCGCAGCACACCATGGATGGTTTCAAAGACCGTATGGAACATCAGCCGGTCATCGCTGAATTTGACCTCCGCCTTTTGAGGATGGACGTTGACATCGACGGAATTGGGCGCCAGGTCCAGAAACAGCACAAAGAACGGGAACTTGCTGATGGTGATGAAGGATTTGAAGGCCTGCTCCACAGCCACGGTGAGGGATCGGGATGTGACATAGCGGCCGTTGATGAACAGACTCTGCTGATTGCGGGATCCCCGGGCGATCTCTTCATTGCCGATGTACCCGCTGACCCGGATGCCTTCGGCTTCCCGTTCGAACCAGGTGACGTTGTCCGCCGTTTTCCGGTTGTAGACGGTGCGGATGACATCGATGAGCTTGCCGGTGCCGTAGGTGCGAAACACCAGTTTTTCGTTGTTGTAATAAGTAAAAGCGATCTCCGGTCTGGACAGCGCCAGCCGCGTGAGGATGTCGGTGACGCTGGAGGCTTCCTTTTGCGCCGTGCGCAGGAATTTCAGCCGCGCCGGCACATTGTAGAACAGATCCCGGACATCGATGATGGTGCCCCGGTCCAGGGCCGAATATTTGTTGAACTTCTCTTCTCCGCCTTCATAGAAAATCTCCATACCGTCGGTTTCCCCTTCGGCGTGGCTTTTGAGCAGCGTTCTGGAAACGGCAGCCACACTGGCCAGCGCTTCCCCGCGAAAACCCAGGGTCATGATGTCAAAGATGTCATCGATCGCCCGGATCTTGCTGGTGGCATGGGGCAGAAAGGCCCGGATCATGTCATCATTGCGGATGCCGTGGCCGTCGTCGATGATGCGGATGAGATCCAGTCCGCCGTTGACGATCTCGATGGTGATCGACTTTGCCCCGGCGTCGATGGAGTTTTCCACCAGTTCCTTGACCACGGAGGCGGGTTTTTCCACCACTTCCCCGGCGGCGATCTTGGAGGCCGTTTCCGGACTCAGGAGATTGATTTTAAATTCCGGCACCGTCGTCTCCTTTCAGCTGATTCTGCAGCTCGTAGAGTTTCATCATCGCCTCCATGGGATTCATCCCGTTGAGGTCCAGATTTTTAAGTTTTTCCAGCACTTCCTGACCCTCGCTGGCATCTTCCCGGAGCAATACGTCCATGAAGTTGAGCTGTTGGATCTTTTCCGTGCGTTCCCTGATCTTCTTCTTTTTGCCGGTGTCCTCCAGCCCGTAGAGGATCTCCCGGGCCCGGCCGATGACTTCCTGGGGCAGTCCGGCCAGTTTGGCGACTTCGACACCGTAGGATTCATCGGCCCCGCCTTCGATGATCTTGCGCAGGAACACGATGGAGTGACCCACTTCCCTCACGGCCACAGAATAGTTTCGAACGCCGGGCAGCTGTTTCTCCAGGGCGATGAGCTCGTGATAATGCGTGGCAAACAGGGTCCGGGCACGGATGCCGTCTTCCTTCATCAGGTGCTCGGTGACGGACCAGGCGATGGCCATGCCGTCATAGGTGCTGGTCCCCCGGCCGACTTCGTCTAACAGGATCAGGCTGTCATGAGTGGCGTTTTTCAGGATATTGGAGACTTCCGTCATCTCTACCATGAAGGTGGATTTGCCGCCGGAAAGATCATCAGACGCACCGATGCGGGTGAAGATCCGGTCGGTGACGGAAAGATCCGCCGTCTGGGCCGGGACAAAGGAGCCGACCTGGGCCATGAGGGTGATCAGCGCCACCTGGCGCATATAGGTGCTCTTGCCGGCCATATTGGGACCGGTGATGATGAGGAAATTGTTCTTTTTGAAATCCAGCAGGGTGTCGTTGGCAACGAACTCCCCGCGGGGGATCATGGCCTCCACCACGGGATGGCGTCCGTCCCGGATCCTGATGACGCCGTCCCGGTTGAAGGTCGGCCGGACATAGCTGCGATCCAGGGCCACCTTGGCAAAAGCGCCGTAGCAGTCCAGCTGGGCCAGCACCGTGGCGGTGGTCTTCAGTCGGTCGGTGGCTGCCTCCACCACGTCGCGCACGCCGGCGAAAAGTTCATATTCCAAATCCTGGAGCTTCTCCTCCGCCCCCAGGATCTTCTCTTCCATTTCCTTGAGATCCTGAGTAATGTAGCGTTCGGCGTTGGCCAGGGTCTGCTTGCGGACGTATCGGCCTTCGGGGATCTTGGAGAAATTGGCTTTGGTGATCTCGATGTAGTAACCGAAGACTTTGTTGAAGCCGATCTTCAACGACGAGATGCCGGTGATTTTACGCTCCTCGGCTTCCAGGGCGGCGATCCACTGGCGGCCGTGGCTCTTGATATCGCGCAGTTCGTCGACGGCTTCGCTGTAGCCGGCTTTGATGATCTCCCCGTCCTTTGAGGTGACCCCGGCGTCATCGTCGATGGCCCGTTCAATGAGATCGGTGATGTCGGTGAGTTCATCCAGCTGATCATGGAGCTCTTCCAGGACGCCGTAGCGGACCCGGGACAACAGTTCCCGGATCCTGGGGACGCGCAGCAGGGAGTTTTTCAGACTCAGCAGTTCCCTGGGGTTGATGTTTTTCTGGGCCACCTTCCCCGACATCCGCTCAATGTCATACACCCCTTTCAGCGTCTCCCGGAGTTCTTCCGTGAAGGCCAGGTCGCTGTAGAGTGCTTCCACGGCATCCAGCCGGTTATTGATCTCCTGGGCGACGATGAGGGGCTTTTCGATCCACCGGCGCAGGTTGCGGGCCCCCATGGCAGTGACGGTCTGATCCAGGATCCAGATCAGGCTGCCCCGCTTGGACTTGTCCACGATGTTCTCCGTCAGTTCCAGGTTCCGCCGGGTGTTGATGTCCAGCGCCATGGTATCGGACACGGCATAGGCCTCCAGGGAGGTCAGATTCGACAGCGCCATTTTCTGTGTGGTTTTCAGATAGCCGACCAGGCCCAGAACGCAGCGTTTGCCGTTGACTGGGACATTGCCACGGATCCGGGTGAACTCGTGATTTAAAACGGCATCGGCCTCCTCCGGCAGCAGATGAGGCTGGACCGTGAGGGTGACACCATACTCTTTGCGGATCAGATCCGCCAGTTCATCGTCCTCGAAGAGGAGGATCTCCCGCGGTGCATATTTGGCGATCTCTGAGCGGAGCACCTCCAGATCATAGGGAAAGCTGGCCGTGAGGAAATCACCCGTGGTGATGTCGGTGACAGCCAAAGAGATCTGGGGCATGCTGCCATCGGCAAAGCCCTTTTTCACCGCCATCAGATAGCTGTTGGCATCTTCATCAAGAAAGGTCTCGTCATTGATGGTCCCGGGGGTGATGATCTTGACGACATCGCGGCGGACGATGCCCTTGGCCAGCGCCGGATCCTCCATCTGCTCGCAGATGGCGATGCGGTATCCCTTGTCCACCAGGCGGCCGATGTAGTTTTTCGAAGCGTGATACGGTATCCCGCACATGGGCGCCCGTTCCTCCAGGCCGCAGTCGCGGCCCGTCAGCACCAGTTCCAGTTCCTTGGATGCCACCAGGGCATCTTCAAAAAACATTTCATAAAAATCCCCCAGCCTGAAAAATAAAATACAGTCCGGGTATTCTTCCTTCAATTTAAAATATTGCTGCATCATTGGCGTCAGTGCCATAATCTACCTCATATGCTGTCTGTTCATTGTTCAAGGTTGGTTCAAGGTTCAAGGTTTAAAATAAACTTCCAGGTTTTATTGAAAATTTAAGATCCTGTAAAAGTTCAGTTTTCAACTAAAGTGTCCGGTTCCATCAAGTTCGGGGTCCAATGGAACATGCAGGTTCAATCGAAAGCTTAAAAATCAGAAGTTTAAGCTGCATATTGCATGTCCTGTGATCCCCAGAGGCCTTTCAGCCTTCATGGATGATACTCATGAGCTTCCCGGGGCGGATCCCACGCATCTCAGGGGGGCAGGCGCCCTTCCCAGGACCCGCTGACAGGTTTTTCTATACCCTTCTAATTTATCACAGGTTGATGTCCTTGCCAAAGATTCCCGCCTGCCCCGCCTGCCCGGGGTGACCGGGTTGACCTGGTGGTAACCCAGTGGGATGGGAAACATTCTGGGCGCACCGCTGCAAAAATGAAGGATCCAACGTCTGAGGCCCGCTGCGCTGGACCTCAGAGGACGGAATGATGATTCCCGTTCCGGATTCATCTGGTGATCAAAACCGTGAGCGATGCGAAATCCTGCCTGATCGCCTTGCAGTGGGGTGATCAGACAGGATTTGGACTGCAGTTATTCTGAAAGGGTTTCCCCTGAGGGTGAGCTGGCCGATGAAACGGCTTCTCCGTAGAGATTGAAGGAGTTGGCCCGGGTGATGCGAACATCGACGAACTGGCCGATCCAGGCTGCATCTCCGGGAAAATTCACCAGTTTTCCGGTCCGGGTGCGTCCGGTGAGGACCTCATCGTTGTTTTTGCTGGGTCCTTCCACCAGGACCTCGAAGACTTTGCCCACTGTGACCTGGTTGCGTTCCATGGCCCGGCGGTTGACAACTTCGACCAGGCGGTTGAACCGTTCATGCTTGACGTCATCGGGGATCTGGTCGGGCATCCGGTCGGCCGGCGTGTTGTTTCGGTTGGAGTAGATAAATGTGAAGGCGGAATCAAACCCGACCTCTTCGCACAGGGACAGTGTCTGGGCGAAATCTTCCTCCGTTTCCCCGGGGAAGCCCACGATGATGTCAGTGGTGATGGCGACGCCGGGGATCTCCCGCCGAACGGCCGCGATGAGGTTTAAGTAGCCTTCGCGATCATATTTGCGGTTCATGATCCTTAAGATCCGCGAGGATCCCGACTGGACCGGCAGATGGATCTGCTCGGTGATGTGCTCGCATTCCTTCATGGCCCGGATCACTTCCAGATCGATGTCTTTGGGGTGGTTGGTCATGAACTTGAGCCGCGAGACGCCGGGCACGTCATTGACCATGCGCAGGAGCTGAGCAAAGCTCACCGCCTCGTCCAGTCCTTTGCCGTAGGAATTGACGTTCTGACCCAGCAGGGTGAATTCGACATATCCCTGTTCCACCAGTTCCCGGACTTCTGCCAGGATCGCTTCCGGTGTACGGGATTTTTCCCGGCCCCGGACATAGGGCACAATGCAATAGGAGCAGAAGTTGTCGCAGCCGTACATGATGGTGACATAGGCGGAAAGGCCGGATTCACGCTCCACCGGAATGCCTTCGATGATCCGGGTATCATCGGAAATGATCTCCATGACCTGGACTTTGTCCCGTTTGGCCTGGAACAGATATTCCGGGAACTTCCAGGCGTTATGGGTGCCAAAGACGATGTCGACGTAGGGGTACCGTTTCAGAATGTGTTCGGCCACCCCTTTCTGCTGCATCATGCAGCCGCAGACGGCGATGATGAGATCCGGTTTCTTCTCTTTCAGTTTTTTGAGCATGCCCAGGTTGCCGTACACTTTGAGTTCCGCATTTTCCCGGACACAGCACGTGTTGAAAATGATACAGTCTGCCTGATTTTTAAAGTCCGTCGGACCATAGCCCATGCCCTTGAGCATGCCGGCCAGCTTTTCCGAATCTTCCTCGTTCATCTGGCAGCCCCAGGTCTCGATGTAGTATTTCAGGCCCTGACCGGTCTGGACCGGAATAGTTTCGGGTGTTTCGAACTGTGTATATGTAATGGCGGAGGGCTCCGCTTGGGACGGATCCTGCGCGCGCTGATCTTGACTGTGAGCATTGAGTTCAGGTTTTGTTTCAGT
>CAYYVR010000086.1:0-8389 GCA_964475185.1 uncultured Clostridium sp.
TGCATTAATATTCAGGTTGATTATTGATTCCGTAAAATAATTCCGATATTTTATATGATTTTTATCTGCAACCCGTTAATTGCCCCTTTCTTATGATTATCTATGTACGTTATTATGAATAAGTATAATTTAATATTTTATATTTATTATTAAAGGAGGCATTTTTATGGAAGTATCAAAAAGGAACAAAGGGTTCCTGGCCTGGGTCGAACGAGTGGGAAACAAGATCCCTCATCCCTTTATCCTGTTCCTCTGGCTCATTGCGTTTGTCGCGGTGATTTCTCTCATCGCAAGTTATTCAGGGCTGAAAGTCATCAATCCCACGGATGGTGAAGAAGTCATTGCCAAAAACATCTTATCCGGAGAAGGCATCAATTTCGCCCTCACCAACGCCGTTAAAAACTTTACCGGGTTCGCCCCCCTGGGACTGGTCCTGACCATGACGCTGGGAATCGGCCTGGCCGAACAGGTCGGTCTGATGTCCGCCTTCATGCGCAAAACCATCTTAGGAGCATCCCCCAAGATCATCACCGTTGCGATCATGCTCATCGGAATCAATGGAAATATCGCTTCTGATGCAGCCATTGTCGTGATCCCGGCGCTGTCGGCCATGATCTTCCATTCCCTGGGACGTCACCCGCTGGCCGGTCTGGCTCTGGGTTATGCTGCCACCACGGCAGGCTTCAGCGCCAACTTCTTCATTGCCGGAACCGATGCCCTTCTGGCCGGTCTCACCAATGAAGCGTCGAAGATCGTCGGCGCCCCTGAGATCCCTCTGACGGCCAACTGGTACTTCATGATCGCATCCACCGTCGTGCTGGCAATTGTCGGCGCCCTGATCAATGATAGGATCGTGGAACCCAGACTGGGCAAATACCACGGGAAAAAGGAAGTCGTCCGGGAAGAGATCACCCCGGCAGAAAATAAGGCGCTGAGAGCTGCCCTCATCGGCCTGGTGATTTTTGTTGCCGTCATCGTCATCGCGGCATTCCCTCAGACCAGCTTTCTGAGAAATCCTGAGACCGGATCCCTGCTCAACAAATCCCCGCTGCTCTCCGGGATCATTCCCCTGCTGCTGCTTTTGTTCCTTTCCATTGCGATCCCTTACGGAAAATCCATCGGCGTCATCAAAAACAGCGGAGATATCCCCAAACTGATGACCATTGCCATCAAGGACATGGCGCCTTTCATCGTACTGGCCTTCATCATCGGTCAGTTCATCGCTTACTTCAACTGGAGCAACCTGGGTCTGATCCTGGCCGTTTCGGGCGCCAATCTGCTCAAATCCACCGGATTCACCGGCGTTCCGCTGTTTGTCAGTTTCATCCTGCTGTGTGCCCTGGTCAATCTGTTCATCGGCAGCGGATCTGCCAAGTGGGCGCTGCTGGCACCGATCTTCGTGCCCATGATGTCCCTGTTGAACTACCATCCCTCCTTCACGCAGATGCTCTATCGCATCGGAGACTCCACGACCAATGTCATCTCTCCCCTCTTCCCTTATTTCCCCATCATTCTGGGTATGATGTATGAGTATGAGAGTGAAGAAAATACCGGCGTCGGCACCCTGCTTTCCCTGATGATCCCCTACAGCATGATCATGCTCGCAGCATGGACGGTTCTGGCACTGATCTGGTACTTCCTGGGCTGGCCCCTGGGAGTGGGAGGACAATTGTTGATCTCATGATCCAGCGAATCAAACATTTAACGGAAAAACATCTGGACAGCGTCATCGCGGTCCGCCGGGACATCCATCAGTATCCCGAATTAGGGATGGAGGAAGAGCGCACCAGTGAGCTGGTCGCCCTTGAATTGGAAAAACTGGGCCTGCCGGTCCAGCGCAACATCGGGAACACCGGTGTCGTCGCCATCCTCGAAGGCAAGCCGGGCGGAAAGACCCTCCTGCTGCGGGCTGATATGGACGCCCTGCCCATCCAGGAGGCCACAGATCTTCCCTTCAAATCCAAAAAACCCGGTCTGATGCATGCCTGCGGGCACGATGTCCACACGTCGATCCTTTTGGGCGTGGCCAAGGTCCTCACCGAGGCGAAGGATCTGGTCAACGGGACCATCAAATTCGTGTTTCAGCCGGCGGAGGAAGCAAATCCCACCGGCGGGGCCCGCTACATGATCGAGGACGGGGTATTGGAAAACCCCAGAGTGGATGCCGCCATGGCCCTCCACGTCTGGGATAATGACCTGGGCACCGTGGGAATCCGCAAAGGAACCATGATGGCACGGTCGGATCGTCTCTATATCAAAGTCAAAGGCAAATCCTCCCATGCATCCCAGCCGCAGAAAGGCGTGGACGCCATTGTGGCGGCAGCCCAGATCATCAGCGCGCTGCAGACGGTGATCAGCCGCAATGTGGACCCCATGGACAGTGCGGTCATCACCCTGGGCACCATCCACGGCGGCAGCCGCTATAACGTGCTCTGTGATGAAGTGGCCCTGGAGGGCACCGTCCGGATCTTTGATGATGCGGTGGCCAGGCTCATCCCCCAGCGGATCCATTCCGTGGTGGACGGCATCGCCGCAGCCATGGGCTGCGAAGCCGAGACGGAGTATGTTTCCGGCTATGGCATGACCGTCAACGATCCGGCTCTGGCAGCCGGTGTCATGGGCAGTCTGGAGACCCTCCTGGGCAAAGACAAGGTTTTGGAGCCGGCTTACCCGGCCTCGGGCGGAGAGGATTTTTCTGAATTCACCAAGCGCGTCCCTTCCGTCTACTACTGGCTGGGCATGAAATCTGAGCTCAACGAGGGAAGAACCATTCTCCACAACCCGGATCTGCTCATTGATGAGCGGTGCATACCCATCGGGATCAGCACCATGGCCGCCGCTGCCATCGATTATCTCAACGGAACCTCCTCTTAGCTCCTATCGGGGCGGTCTCACGGCCGGCCAAAAAAGCAGAGACGCTGGCGTTCAACTCGCCAGCGTCTCTGCTTTTTCAGACGACCGCTTATGACTTCGGCTCTACAATTTTTGGATCCCGCTGATTTGACCCACAAGATCCGTGTAGGTATCCACCGCCAGGCCAAGCACAGATTCCTCGAAATCAAACCGGCTGTTGTGATGCTGGGCTTTCAGGGGTGTGCCGAAAATCATGTAAATGCTTTTCCCGCCCTGGCGCTCCACATCATTCATCATGTAGGCTACGTCTTCCGATCCGCCCAGATTGATGCCTTCCACGGTCCGGATGCCTCTGGCTTCGATGCGGCTGCGGATCCAGGCTGCAAATTCCCTGTCGTAGTCTGAGTACGCCGGTGCACCCCCGGCCAGGGATACCTCAACCTCCACCCCGAAGGTCTGTGCGCTGCCCTGGATGACCCGGTCGACCTTCTCCTGAAGCATTTCAATGACCGTTTCATTTTCTCCGCGGATCTCGATTTCCATTCTGGCAAGATCCGGAACCACATTCCTGCCGCTGCCGGCTGTCAGCGTCCCCACATTGACCCGGCTCATTCCAGTGCCGAATTGGGGCAGGGTATGCAGATTCAGCGCACAGGATGCCGCTGCCAGAAGGGCATTGCGCCCATACTCCGGTGAAGCTCCGGCATGGGATGAGACGCCTTTGAACTGGATATCCATTTTGGTGGTGGCCAGAAAGCCCTTGATACCCACTGCGATCTGATCCTTCTCCACCCCCATGCCGATGTGACCGGACAGAAGGTAGTCGACGCCTTTGAGGATCCCTTTCTCCACCATGCTGCGGGCACCCCGGACGCCTTCTTCAGCCGGCTGGAAAACCAGAATGAACCTTCCTTTCAGGGTCGACTGATGCTCCATGATCCAGGCGGCGACGCCCAGGCCGATGGCAGCATGCCCGTCGTGACCGCAGGCATGCATGGCGGAGGGGATCATGGATCGGAAGCCTTCACGGGCCGGGAGATGATCCTCATCCTCCGCTTCCTGGACCCCGTTGCAGTCAATATCGAATCGCAGGGCCACCACCGGTCCGGGACGACCCGTATCCAGTATTGCCGTTGCCCCTGTATAGCCCAGGAGAATCTCCGAGATGTCATAGTCCCGTTTCAGATCCAGCCGGGCTGCATGCGCCTTCATTTCTTCATCCGTCGGCAAACCCATGCGCTGACTGTGGATCTCACGGCCGTAATGAACGTCATACCCCATTTCCTTTAAATGATCGATGATGGTGACTGTGGTCTGAAATTCCAGCCAGCCCGTTTCAGGCGTCTGATGGAACCTGCGTCTTAAACCAATGATTTCTTCCTGGGTGAACATAGTAATCCTCCGGTGATCCTTATTTTTATTCCACAGGGCGTCAGCGATCCTCCTGACACCGTTTCTCCGTAAGACACAGCCGCCGGAACAGAGTACCCTGATCCGGCGGCTGCTGATACGGGCTGCCACAGGCAGGATCCGGCACTGAGTGCGCGGGTCCGGCCTGAACTTTATTCCTGGTCTTTTTCTTTTTTTCTTCTTTTCTTTTTTTCTTCTATTTTCTTTATCGATGTGTCTTCGTCTTCGTCTGTTTTTCGTCTTGGTCTATTCTTTTTACTCTTCCTCTTCCTCGTCTTCTCCCTCAGGCGCTTCATTCAGTTCGTCGAAGAGTTCATCGGTGATGCTGTCCTCATCCTCTGCTTCTTCATCGTCTGCCTGGAGTTCCTCGAAGTCCATCTCCTGATCTGCGAATTCATCCATATCGGTGACTTCTTCATTGTCGAAGTGTTTGTCATCGCGGTCCAGCAGATCTTCCGAATCGATCTCTTCCACATCCGGAAGATCCTCTTCATCCCCTGTCTGCTTGATCTTGGCCATGGAGACCACCGTGGTGTCTCCCTTGCTTTTCATCAGGATGACGCCGGTGGCGTTTCTGGATGCGACGGAGACATCGCTGGCTTTGATCCGGATGGCGACCCCATCGGAGTTGACCAGCATGATCTCATCCTCGTCATTGGTGACGCGGGCAGCGGCGACCTTGCCGGATCTGGCAGTGACTTTATACGCCTTGGTGCCCAGTCCGCCGCGGGTCTGCATGCGGAACATTTCAATGGGTGTGCGTTTGCCCAGTCCGTGTTCAGAGACCAGGAGAAGCTTTTCCCCTTCCACTGCGATATCCATGGTCACCGCTTCATCTCCCTTGCGCAGGCGGATCGCCCGGACGCCGGATGAGCTTCTGCCCATGGGCCGGACATTCTTTTCGTTGAAGCGGATGGCCATGCCGTCGCGGGTCACGAAGATCATGTCCGCCGTTCCCTTGGTGGCTTTGACCTGGAGCAGTTCATCATCCTCACGCAGGCGGATGGCGATGAGCCCGTTCTTCCTGAGGTTGGTGAAGTCCTTGAGCGGTGTCTTTTTGATCACCCCCAGCTTGGTTCCCATGATCAGGAAGTTCCCGTCCTTGATGGAACCGATGGAGAGAACACACTGGATCTTTTCATCCTGCTCGATGGGCAGGAGATTGATGATGTTCATGCCCTTGGTGTTGCGGCCGGCATCCGGGATCTCATAGGCTTTCAGCCGGTAGACTTTGCCCCGGTTGGTGAAGAACAGGAGATTGCGGTGGGTGGACGTGATGAAGACGTTGTTGATCAGATCATCTTCCTTCATGTTCATCGCCTGGATGCCCTTGCCGCCTCTGCGCTGGGCAGAATAGGCATCTGCGCTGATCCGCTTGATGTAGCCTGAGGAAGTCAGGGTGATGACGACATCTTCTTCATTGATCAGATCTTCATAGTCGATCTCATTTTCCTGCATCTCGATGGCGGTCCGGCGGGGATCGCCGTACTTCTCCTTGATCTCCAGCAGTTCGGTGCGGATGACATTGAGAAGGGCTGCCGGATCACTGAGGATATGCGTCAGGCTGGCCATGAGAGCTGCCAGCTCATCGTATTCCTGCTGGATCCTGCCGCCTTCCAGCTGAGAAAGCCGGCGCAGACGCATGTCGAGGATGGCCACGGCCTGCAGTTCGCTGAGGCCGAACCGTTCCATGAGTTCTGTTTTCGCCACTTCCGAACTGGACGCCTGGCGGATGATGCGGATGACTTCATCGATGCGGTCCAGCGCGATGAGCAGACCTTCCAGGATATGAGCACGCTCCTGCGCCTTTTTCAGATCAAACTGAGTCCGGCGGGTGACGACTTCCTTCTGGAATTCCAGATAATGGTAGAGCATCTGCTTCAGGTTCAGCTGCTTGGGCCGCATGTCCACCAGCGCCAGCATATTGACGCCGAAGGTATCCTGGAGCTTGGTGTGCTTGTAGAGCTGATTGAGGACGATGTGGGCATTGGCATCGCGTTTGATCTCCACCGAGATCAGAAGACCATTCCGGTCGGACAGATCGACGATGTTGGAGATCCCGACGATGCGTTTTTCCTTGACCATTTCGGCGATGCTCATGACCAGTTTGGCTTTATTGACCTGATAGGGCAGTTCGGTGATCTCGATGCGGCTTCTGCCGTTTTTTTCTTCAACGATCTCAGCCCGGGCCCGAACCACAAGTCTGCCGCGGCCGGTCTCATAGGCTTCCCGGATCCCGCTGGTCCCGTGGATGATCCCGCCGGTGGCGAAATCAGGTCCCTTGATGTAGTGGAGCAGCTCCAGCACACTGATGTCGGGCCGATCCATCATGGCGATGACGCCGTCAATGGTCTCGCCCAGATTATGAGACGGGATATTGGTGGCCATACCGACGGCGATCCCCATGGCTCCGTTGACGAGCAGATTAGGATAGCGCGAGGGCAGGACCACGGGTTCTTTCTCATTGCCGTCATAGTTGGGCCGGAAATCCACCGTGTTCTTTTCGATGTCCCGGACCATTTCCACCGCCAGTTTTTCCATCCGGCACTCGGTGTAACGCTGCGCGGCCGCTCCGTCTCCGTCAATGGATCCGAAGTTTCCCTGGCCGTCCACCAGGGGATAGCGGATGGAGAAGGGCTGCGCCAGCCGCACCAGTGCATCGTAGATCGAGGAGTCCCCGTGGGGATGATATTTACCCATGACGTCACCGACGATCCTGGCGCATTTCTTATACGCCTTGTCCGGGTGCATATTGGCTTCATGCATCCCGAAGAGGATCCGTTTATGGACCGGCTTCAGCCCATCCCGGACATCGGGCAGGGCACGGTCGACAATGACGCTCATGGAATAGTCGATGAAGCTTTTCTTCATTTCCTGAGATAGCTCAATGTCCTCTATATGACCCTGGTTGTTTTCAAATTCGCTCATGAACTACCTCCTATAAGTCGATTTCAGCTTTATTGGCATTCTTTTCGATGAATTCCCGGCGCGGTTCCACCTTTTCACCCATGAGGATGGTGAGGATCTCATCCGCCATTTTCGCGTCATCCACGTTGGCCCGCTTCAGCGTCCGTTTTTCCGGATCCATGGTGGTTTCCCACAGCTGATGTTCCGACATTTCTCCAAGACCCTTGTAGCGCTGGATCTCAAACTGGCTTTCCCGTCCGCCCATTTCCTCCATGATCTTTTCCTTTTCGGCATCATCGTAGGCATACTGATAATTCTTGCCCCTGGTGACTTTATAAAGCGGCGGCATCGCCATGAAGACATGGCCTTCGTCTATCAGGGGACGCATGTAACGGTAAAAGAACGTCAGAAGCAGTGTCCGGATATGGGCTCCGTCGACATCGGCATCCGTCATGATGATGATCCGGTCATAGCGAAGCTTTTCCCGGTCAAAATCGTTGCCGATGCCGGCACCGAAAGCCGCCACCATATTCTGGATGGTATCGGAATTGAGGATCCGGTCCAGCCGTTGTTTTTCAACGTTGAGGATTTTTCCCCGCAATGGCAGAACGGCCTGAAAACGGGAATCCCGTCCGGTTTTGGCCGTGCCTCCGGCGGAGTCTCCTTCGACGATGTAGATCTCGCATTCCTTGGGATCCTTGGAACGGCAGTCTGCCAGCTTACCCGGCAAGGTGGTGGATTCCAGTACGCTTTTCCTTGAGATCTCGCGGGCCTTGCGGGCCGCTTCCCTGGCCCGGGCTGCCATGAGACTCTTATCCAGGATGAGGCGGCCGACCGCCGGATTCTCTTCCAGATATTCGGCAAGCTTTGAAGTGGTGATCTGATCCACCGCAGTCCTGGCCTCGGAATTACCCAGTTTCTGCTTGGTCTGACCCTCGAACTGAGGATCTTCCAGTTTCACGGAAATGATGGCGGTGAGGCCTTCCCGGACGTCTTCGCCGCTGAGCTTGTCGCCGTCCTTGATGTAGCCGAAGCGCTTGCCGTAGTCATTGATGACTTTGGTCAGAGCCCGGCGGAAGCCTTCCAGATGCATGCCGCCTTCCTTGGTGACAATGTTATTGGCATAGGAGGAGATGTTTTCCACGTAGCTGTCGGTATACTGCAGCGCCAGTTCCACCTGCATGGTGTCATACATTTCATCCACATAGATGATCTCCTG
>CAYYVR010000086.1:8489-11057 GCA_964475185.1 uncultured Clostridium sp.
GCCAGTGCTTCATCGATGGAGTTATCCACGATCTCGGTGACCAGATGGTGCAGGCCCACCAGTGATGTGGACCCGATATACATCCCAGGCCGTTTTCTGACCGCCTCCAGTCCCTCCAGGACCTGGATCTGGCTGTCATCATACAGACCTGCCTTTTCCATTCGCTTGTTATCTTCCATGATTGGTCTCCTCCTGATCAAATGCGGACCGCGCCCGCCGGATTAAAGTCTGGGTCGAAATGGGTGACAGATAGACAATGGATTTATGATCCTTCTCGGCTACAATGAAGGATTTGGGGGGATCATCTGAGATCCGGTGAATGAACTCCTCATCCCCTGCCGTTTTAAGAAACAGGATATTGTCGGATGAACTGCCGTCATGTTCTATATTGAATATTCCTATGATCTCGCTTAGTGAAACCGAGACTTTCTCGCCAAGATGGACAAACATCAGATCACCTCCATGGTCGCTGTGCCCTGCCGGATGTGGAACACCCTGGCACCTTCGATGAGCCGTTTTTCAATATTTTCATATCCTGTCATTGAAATGATGGTCTGGATGCCATCAATGGATGAGAGGATAAAATTCTGCCGGGACAGATCCAGCTCACTGAGAACATCATCCAGCAAAAGCACCGGGTATTCGCCGGTGAGATCCCGGATGATGCCCAGTGAAGCAAATTTAAGGGTCAGGATCACCGTTCGCTGCTGGCCCTGCGATCCAAAGATCCGTGCGTCGGCACCGTTGATCAGGATGACAAAATCATCGCGGTGCGGCCCAACGGAAGTCGTTCCCCGCTCCAGATCATGCCGCCGGTTTTCAGCCAGTGCCTGAGCCAGGGAATCTTCCAGGTTTTCAGTCAGGGGGATCCCGCAGCGGTAGGCGTATTCGATTTCCTCTTTTCCGCCGGTGATCTCCAGATGGATGGATCTCGCCTTGTCGTTGAGTTTTTTCATGTAGTCCATCCGCTGCCGGATGATCTTTGCGCCGTACTGGGCGGCCTTGGCATCGTAGACATCAAGGACCGTACGGTCCACCGAACGCATCTTAAGCAGGTTGTTGCGCTCCTGGATCACTTTATTGTAGCTGACCAGATCATGGTAATAGATTTTATCCAGGGCACTGATCTCCATATCGAGAAACCGCCGTCGGATCCCCGGGGTCTCCTTGACGATCTTCAGATCCTCCGGTGAAAACATGATGACATAAAGATTGCCCAGAAGGTCCGGGATCCTTGTGATCTTACGGCCATTGATCTCTATGAACTTGCGGCCTTCGCCGTTAAAGCGCAGGACGATTTTTTTATCGTTCTGTTCCCGCACCACATCCACTGAAACCGTGGTGAACGGCGCATCGAACATCTGCATTTCCCGGTCCCGTGATGTCCGGTGACTGCGCCCGTAGGCACAAAAAAATACTGCCTCAAGTATATTAGTCTTTCCCTGGGCATTGTCTCCAGTCAGGATGTTGACACCCTTTACCGGCTCAATATTCAGATTTTCATAATTTCTAAAGTTTTTTAACTCTAAATTTTCTATATACATACGAACCTCTACCTTAAAATTATACCATAAATCAGCAGAAACTTCAGATTTGCCAATGGTTCCGGACCTTTCAGGGGAGCTCTGAAGCCTTGCAATCAGCCCGTATTTCACCCTTACCATTTTAATAATTAATATGGGTGTTTTTTATGATATCGGATCGTTGAAGTGAGTTTTTAATGCCGATCGTTACGAAACCCTTTGATTAATTGCCGGATTTTCGCTCATTCTTAGATCACCCTGATTCAGATGGCCCAACGCAGGGTCCGACTGAAAAATCAGGGGCTGTACTACAGAGAAAAACAGCGGTAAGTGCCGTAAATCTGATATAAACTCTTCCAGTCAGCTTCGGATGGTTCACAGAACGTGCCACACCTGATCATGGCAGGCCCACGGTGTTTCAAAACTGGCCCCATCGGAATATAGTGTAGTTGGAGACATCCCATCCGGATGATTCCGAATCAAGCAAAGGAAGGTGATCAATTGTGTCAAATTTATTTCCCATCCTGACCGGACCATCACTGGTTCCTGAAGATCGCTTTTTCCGAAAATTTTACGAAGGACTCACTGACCAGAAAAATTCCATCGCCATCGATTTAAAGGATGAAGGCGATCACTTCCTGCTGGAGGCCGATCTGCCGGGCATCGCCAAGGATCATATCAAAATCAGCTATCAAAACAACATATTGACCCTGCAAACCGAAAAATCAGAGGAGCGCAAAGAAGAGGATGAAGACAGGCACTTCGTCGTCAGAGAACGCTGCCGTTCATCCAGCATGCGCCAGATGCTCATTGAAGGCGTGAAAGCAAATGAGATCACGGCAGCCATGGACAACGGGGTCCTGAAAGTCAGACTGCCCAAGATCGAAACCCAGCCCATGCCTGAGGGCCGGGAGATCCCCATTGATTAATTAGCCGACATCACGCCGACTATGCCTAAAAGATGGGCGCCCGGATTTCACCGGGTGCCCTTTCTCTGTTGTCGGATCTCGCAAATCAAACAATGGGATCACAAACTGCGCAGGGC
>CAYYVR010000087.1:0-11052 GCA_964475185.1 uncultured Clostridium sp.
AAAACGAAAAATATATACCAGACATCAACCTGATGCTCTCATTCCACGTTGAGACAGTCGTCTTGATCACAAGAGAAAAGAAATAAAAGGCCCGAAAAGGCCTGATATCAGTGGTTTCCAGACATTCGATAAATTCCACCAGACGCTGGAAACCATTTTTCCATCATATCCATAGTCTCAGGGCAATTTCAACTGAAGAGAGTCAAAAGGGGTAGGGTTGAGACTACAGATATGCTTTTTGGGGCTGGTGAGACTACAGTCATGATGTAATGGGCTGGTGAGGCTATGGATGAGATGTCAAAGAATAGAATATGCACGAATAAGCCATAGTGTGGACAGATTGACCGGATAACTTGTTATAATGCCCTTTCTTTGACACTTTTTTAAGATGAAAAGGCTCGCAAGGCTTGACATGACAAGCTTTGCGGGCCTTTGTGCTATGCCTGATTTTGAGTAATTTTTATCCCTTCCTGGATCGTTTCAAAATTTCTTTCATTCTTTTTTCGGGAACGCATTCAGTATCCAACCTGAAGTTAAATTGATTCAGAAGATAATCGGTGATATCTGTACGGGTAAACAGTGGGGTATAGCCAGTTCCTTCGATTTTCATGAACTCCATGTCCTTTAGTGTCTTGATCAGGGTACCAAAGCCTATGAAGCTTATGGCAAAGATCGGGGGACCGTCGCCTGATGAATGTTTGATGGGAGCCCCTCAGGAGAAAACTCCTGAGGGAAATCCCATGGGAAAACCTCAGAGAGAAACCTCAAGGAGATACAGATTTTTTCACCGGCCAATGGAGACAGGCCCCATTGGCCGGTTTTACGCTCTGATGACATGGAAAAAGCGGAACAATTGATACAGTACCGGTTTTATACATGTTTCGAGGAGAATTGTGCGATTTCTGTCGCCCTTTTCGGAAAACTGTATGCTATAAGACCGCAAATCTGTGTTGCTCTCGGTATAATGAAGAGTGTAACGAAAAGAGGTGACTTCAATCGATGGGAAAAAAATTTCTCCGTCAGTTTTTTAAAAAAAATGCCTGGAGCTATGCTGCCGGCATCATTCTGATGCTGGTTTCGACCCGCATCCGTCTGCTCTATCCTGAATTTGTCGGCGATGCCACAGATTATCTGGCCGAGGGCGGGTTTGAATGGTCAGGCCTGAGCTACTATATCTATATGCTGATGCTGGTGGCAGTGATCGGTTTTATCGGCGCATACATCTGGCGCTATCTGATCGTCGGCAATGCCCGGAAACTTCAGCGGGATCTGTCGGCCCTGGTTTTCGCCAATTTCCAGGAACTGTCGCAGTCCTTCTACAACAAGCGAAAGACCGGCGATCTCATCGCCTACAACATCAATGACGTCAATGCGGTGCGTATGGCCTTCGGGCCGGCGCTGATCATGTCCATCAACGGCTTTGCCATGATCACCATTTCCATCATGGGTATGGTCCAGCGCCTGGGCGGCATGACTACCTTCAGGATCCTGGCGCCCATCCCGGTCATCGTATTCATCATGATCCGCCTGGGCAAGACCATCCGGGCCCGCTTCCGGAGGGTGCAGGAAGCCTTCGGATCCATCTCTGACCGGGTCAATGAGAACATCAACGGGATCCGGGTCATCAAGGCCTATGTCCAGGAGGACAAGGAAGTGGAGCGGTTCATGGATCTGTCGGACAACATGGCCTTCCGCAACCTGGACATGGTCCGGGTCTCCGGGCTTCTCAATCCCATGGTCCAGGCGGGCTTCGCCGTCAGCTACGGACTCTTTTTCATGGTCTGCGGACCCATGGTGGTCTCCGGGACCATCACCCTGGGCGATTTTACCGCCGTGGCCAACTACCTCAACATGATGCTGATGCCGGTGATGTTCATCGGGCGGATCATCAACGTCCTGCAGCGCGGCATGGCATCCATGACCCGCCTGGATGAACTGCTCAATTACCCCCATGAGATCACCGACGGGACAGGCAAAGCCCGGGAGATCAGCTCCGGCCGGCTCGACATCGTCGATCTGGATTTCACCTATCCGGGCACCGGAGCCAAAGTTCTGGAGGATATCACCATCCACCTGCCCACGGGCAAATCCCTGGGGATCCTGGGGGAGACGGGCTCGGGGAAAACCACCCTGGTGAACCTTCTGATGAAAGTCTACAATGTGCCCGACGGCAAGATCTTCATCGACGGTCAGGACATCAACGACTACACCCTGAACACGCTGCTGGAGAATGTCAGCTATGTGCCCCAGGATAATTTCCTGTTCCATGATTCCATCGACGCCAACATCCGCTTCTTCAAGGACAACTACACCCAGGAGCAGGTGATCCAGGCGGCCAAAGACGCACACATCAACGACAGCATCTCCGCGCTGCCAAACGGCTATCAGACGGAGTTGGGCGAGCGCGGCGTCAATCTCTCCGGGGGTCAGAAGCAGCGCATCTCCATTGCCCGGGCCCTGATCCGGGATCCGAAGATCCTGATCCTGGATGACGCCCTCTCAGCGGTGGATACCGTCACAGAGGCGAAGATCTTAAAGCGCTTCAAGCGGATCCGGGCCGACAAGACCACCATCATCGTCGCCCACCGGATCTCTGCGGTGATGGCCTGTGATGAGATCATCGTCCTGGATGGGCGGTTCATCAGAGAACGGGGCACCCACGACGAATTACTGGAAAGGAGGGGACTCTATTTTGACATCTACAACTCCCAATACCGGGACCGGATCCAGGAAGACGAAGAACTCGACGCCTGATGATCCCGGTTCGTTCTTTCGCCTGCTGGGGTATCTGAAGCCTCACAGGGGCAAGGTCCTCTTCATCGCACTGCTCATCCTCATCACCAACCTGACGGCGCTGCTCAAGCCCTGGTTCATCAAGATCATCACCGATGAGTATCTGGTGGCGAAACAGCTGATCAGTGACCGGGGGATCCCGCTCTGGGGCATGGCCCTGATCTACATCCTCATCATGCTGGTGGGGATGACGGCCTTCTATTTTCAGGTGATCCTCATCACCAAAGTGGGCCAGCTGGTTTCCAAGAAACTCCGGGAAACCGTCTTTACCACCATTCAGCTGTTTCCGCTGAGCTTTCTGGACAAGACCAGTGCCGGACGGCTCATCACCCGTACCACCAACGATGTGGAAGCCGTGGCGGAGCTGTTCACGGATATTCTGGTCAGTCTGCTCAAGGATGTCATCCTGTTGGCCGGCGTCATTCTGGCCATGTTCAGCATGAATGTGGAACTGACCCTGTGGTCTCTGGCGGTCCTGCCGCCCATGATGGCCGTGATCTTCTACATCCGCAAGAAACTCCATGACAACTGGGTGGAACTCAAAGCCATCACCAGCCGCCTCAACGGCTTCATCGCTGAGAACATCTCAGGGATGAAGATCGTCCAGCTCTTCAACGGCAAGAAAGAAAAATTCGAAGGGTTCTCAAAGCTCAACAATGAATATTTCCGCCGCTCCCTGATCCAGCTGAAAATGCATTCCCTGTCCGGCCCTTCGGCCAACGTGTTTGAAAGCGCCGCCACCGCCATCATCCTGGTCATGGGCATGAACATGCTGCGCCGGGGCCAGGTCAACATCGGAGATGTCATCGGCCTGACGCTCTATGTCCGGCAGTTCTTCGCGCCCGTAGCGGATCTGGCCGAATCCTTCACTCAGATCGAATCAGCCCTGGTCTCCGCCTCGCGGATCTTTGAGATCACCGATCAGCAGGCGATCCTGGAGGATCTGGACCGGGGTCTGGATCTGCCGGATATGAAAGGGGATATTGAATTTAGAAATGTCTGGTTTGCCTACGATGATGAAAACTGGGTCCTCAAGGACGTCAGCTTCCATGTCAGACCCGGCGAGACCTTTGCCATCATCGGCGAAACCGGCTCCGGCAAGACCACCATCATTTCCCTGCTCTCGGGTTTCTACGACATTCAAAAAGGCGATATCTTCATTGACGGCGTCAATATCCGTGACATCAGGAAACGCGATCTGCGCCGGCAGGTGGCCGTGGTCCTCCAGGATGTCTTCATGTTCTCGGGGACCATCCGGGAAAATATCACCCTCAATGATGCCATCGACGAAGCCATGATCACAGAAGCCGTGGAGAAATCCCACGCCAGGGCCATGGTGGACAACTTCAGCCAGGGGCTGGAGGAACCCGTCATGGAACGCGGTTCCACCCTTTCCATGGGACAGCGCCAGCTGCTGTCCTTTGCCCGGGCGCTGGCTCACGACCCCGCCATCTTCGTCCTCGATGAGGCCACCGCCAACATCGACACCAAGACCGAGATCCTCATTCAGAAAGCCATCGAGGACATCTCCCGGGACCGGACCACCATCATCATCGCCCATCGCCTCTCCACCATCCGCAATTCGGATCTGATCCTGGTCCTCTCCGACGGCGAGATCATCGAGCAGGGCAACCATGAGGATCTCATGGCCCGCCCCTCCACTTATCGCGCCATGATCGAAAAGGGCAGCAGCCTGGCTTCCTAGCCGCACGAAAGATCCTTCAGACCGCATTCCGCAGCCGGGATCCGGCAGATCGCATGAAGGAGAAAGTTCGAGACCGGGAGGAAGACAGATGAAGACAGATGAAGACAGATGAAGACAGATTTGAGACAGGACCCTCACGTGAAGACATCCAATTCAGCAGGTCAGGTTCAGTCATAACAGATCGAAAACAAGAGCAGGAGGCACCCTCCTGCTCTTGCTCCCGATGGGGTGAAGACTCGCAGATCCGATCCATTGTCAGAAAGATGCGGTCATGGCCGCCTGAACATGGTAGAATAAAATCATGGAATTTGATTTTCCGGATCGCAAACCGGTGGATCACGCCGTGAGAAGAATTGCCGGAAAAGCCGGAAGCTGAAGATGATTCCTAAGGCATTCAATTTGCAGGACGAATGAAATAACAGGGCAGGACCATGAAAGTCTGCCTTTGGGAGAACAAAAATGAAAAAACAATGGAAACAACTCATGTCCGTCGTTCTGATCCTGGTCGCAGCCATCTCTCTGTCGGGCTGCACAGTTCTTCTGGAACTGCTGGACGAGGAGTTCAGCGCCACGCCGCAGACGCCGCTGACCTCCTACCTGGAACCCCAGGATCAGACCTCGACACCGGACCAGTCACAGTCGGTCACCGGGACGGAAACGACGCCGTCAGGAGACCAAAGTCCCCTGGCTCTGATCGATGTGGCGGAAGATGGCGAATATACCTCCAAGATGGAGGTGGCAGCCTATCTGTATCAGTTCGGCAGGCTGCCGGCCAACTACCTGACCAAGAATGAGGCTCAGGATTTGGGCTGGGTGGCTCAGAAAGGCAATCTGTGGAAGGTGACTGACCAGATGAGCATCGGCGGCGATCGCTTCGGCAATTATGAAGGACTGCTGCCCAAGAAAAACGGGCGTCAGTATTATGAATGCGACATTGACTATAACGGCGGGTCTCGCAATGCCAAACGCATCGTGTTTTCCAATGACGGCCTGATCTTTTATACCGATGATCACTACGAAAGCTTTGAGCAGCTGAACTGATGAAAACAGAGCGAGGAAAGCATATGGAAATGAAAAAATCAACCATCAAACGGATCATTCGGCTGGATGGCCGACGGATGACAGACCGGGCGGCAACCCACAGCTATCTCAAAGACAAGTTCGGTTTTCCGGATTACTATGGGAACAATCTGGATGCGCTGTATGATCTCCTGATGGAGAATGGCATGCCGCTGAAGATCATCCTGACCCATGCCGATGCGCTGAAGCAGCAGCAGGAAGAATACGGCGAAGCTCTGCTGAGCGTCTTTGAAGCTTCGGATACGGCCAACCGCTACCTTGAATTTGAAGTCCTCTAGCCCCGGCTGTTTATGGGGATGAGACTAAAGAGTTGACGAGATAAAGAGTTGGAGAGTTAGAGCGTTAAAATGCGATGAATCGATAATAAGAGTTAAAATAGATCGAACGAGTCAAAAACAGGATTCCCGCTTCGGCTGATGCCGGAGCGGGAATCCTGTTTCTGCCTGCCGGCGGGGATCGCCTGCAGCGGATGGATATCAGGTATTTTAGCGGGGATCGCAGCGCCGGTCATTGTCCACTGATCGTGATCAGTCCCGATACTGCGTCTCCTCCAGGAGCGGTGCGTGTTCAAAGAGGACGGGTTCGCCGTCCAGGGTGAAATGGACGCCGTCGATCCAGGCGTTGCGGTAATCTGCCTGCAGATAGGATGCGATGAGTGCCTGACTGTTGATGCCGCCTCCGGTGGTGCCCTGGAATACCTGCTGCCACTGTGCTCTGTCTTTGAGATCGACGTAGACGATCGTCTGTTCGTCTTCGGTGCGGACCGCAGTGACTTCCATGGGCCGTCCGGCAAACAGGATCTGGGAAATGCCCTGGGTCAGAGTATCAAGTTTGTCGGAGACTTCAGCCTGGGGTCTGATGGCAACGTAGCCGGCGGCTTCGGGTTCAAGCTCCCCATTAAGGGTGAACACCGGGAAATAGAGCATGCCGGCCGGCCGCTGACGGAACGCGATGGCGCTGTTGTCGGGGGCCTGATCGGTGCCTTTTTCAAGGAGATCGATCTCATCTTTCAGGGCTGCGATCTGAGCATTTTTATCATTCTCCAGCGCTTCATATTCTGCCAGGGTGACGGTTTCCACGGAAGACGATTCCGTCTTGGCTGAGGATGCCGGCTGGGTCTGATCCGGCACGGTGCCCGTACTCGGAGACGGAGCGGCACAGGCCGAGAGGATCAGGCTGGCTGTCAGGATCAGAATGGGTGCGATTCTTCGTGTCATTGCATACCTCCTTGAGGAAGCCCAAAAGGGCGTTTATTCATGGGATGGACCGCCGGCAAGGGCAGACTATTTGCGGATCACATAGCGGCTGCCCAGTGCTTCGCGGATCTCGTAGGTATTATCGGGCAGGTTATGGCCAATGAAAGCCTCCACGGCTTCAGGCTCCAGATCATACATCACTTCGATCTCCCGGAAGAAGACGTTGCGGGAGAGTTTGAAGAGATCTTTGAGTTCCGGCAGCGGAGCCGGTTCCAGATCTTCTCCGGCCAAAGTCTGCAGCGCAGCCTCATAGGTCTCAAAGTCCTGAAGTCCCGCGATGCGCATGCCGTCGGCGCCTTCTTTGAGCAGGATCACGGTGGGGAAGGAAGTGACGCCCAGCTGACGGGCCAGTCGGAGATCTTCCTCCAGCAGCGCTCTGGAATCGTCGGTTTTCATATCGGCCACCATTTTATGCCCGTTGCGGTCATTGAGGTCCAGGAGATTGGCCAGGACATCGTCCTTGGCGACGTTGCGGTTGTAGAACATGACTTCTTCCCGCACAGACCGGAGGAACCGGCGGGAGGAGGTGTCGCTGATCTGCTGGACCAGCTTGAAGAGAATGGATGCCGGATAGGAGGAGGCGATGGGCTCCTTGTTCCACACGGTGCCGTCAATGGGCATCCCGTGGGCTTTGGCAGCTTCCTGCCAGTGACCGCCGACATCGCCGGGATGGTGGATGCCGTTGCCTTCATCGGCGAAGCCCTCCCATGATTCCAGGAGACCGCCCATGACGATGCGGGTCTCCATATAAGGGGCGTAAAGGGTCATGAATTTGCGCAGAGCCGGCTCCACTTCCCAGCAGTAGCAGCAGATGGGATCGGTGACGTAAATCATCTGGATGGGCTTGGAGGATTTCGGCAGCTGGATGGTTTCAAGATCCTGGACTTCCTGTGCGGAAGGTGCATCAGGGCTCATGATGTTGCAGACACCGGTTTCGATGTCGCAGGATAATTTATCTTTTTCCATAATGTACTCCTAACCTGTTTTATTCGATACTTTAATCTTAACGGATTGAGTGGGCTTGTCAATGAAACATTTACAATGAGAGGCACCCGGCAGCCCGTTGATGGTATAATTTTTTTAGGTAAAAAAACTTTGGGAGGGGAATGGATGATGAGACGCAAAGACCGGGAGATGGATGAGGCATTTGCCCTGGAGATCATCGATGAGGCAGCCTTTGGCGTGCTCTCCCTGTGCAGCGGGCAGGCGCCCTACGGGGTCCCATTATCTCTGGTGCGCGAGGGCAGGCGGCTTTACTTTCATTCGGCCCGGGAGGGCAAAAAAATCGATGGCATCGGTTCGGGGGATCCCGTCTGGGTGACCTTTGTTGCCCGCGTCCGGGTGCCGGATCTTTTTTCTCCTCCGGAGCTGGAGGCCATTGCCGCCGACCCGGCCAAAACCGGCAAACTGATCTCTTCGGTGTTCACCACGGAATTTGCATCGGCCATGGTGTCGGGCACCATCCATGAAGTGGACGACCAGGCGGAAAAGATCCATGCCCTGGAGCTGGTCTGCAGCAAATATACGCCGGATAAAATGAACTATTTCAAGGCGGCGGTGACCTCCGGACTGGACCTGACCCGGGTGTTCGCCATCGACATCGGCCAGGTCACCGGGAAACGAAAGCGGTATGACAGTTCCGGTGCCGAACTGAAATTCGGGCGGCGTGAATCATGAGCCGGCGCTGCGAGTTCAGGGCCATTCTTCATAAAAACCCGGATATGGACGCAGCCTATATCGAATTTCCCTGGGATGTCCGGCAGGCATTCGCCAAAGGCCGCGTGGCCGTCCATGCCACCTTTGACGGCTATCCCTATGACGGCCAGCTGGTTCGCATGGGGACGGCCTGCCACATCATCGGTGTGCGCAGGGACATCCGTCTGCTCATCGGCAAAGGCCCCGGTGACGAGATCTTTGTGACCATCCGGGAACGGGAACCATAAACTACAATCAGGACCGTCACAGGACGGGGAGGATCATAGATTGCAAAACAAAAACCGAGTTCGAAAAAAGAAACAGACTTCCGGCGGGGAGCGCGGGACCCGAATAAACCAGGATCCGCAGCTCCTGCCGGTCCAGAAGAATGACCTCATCGAGGCCCGGGTGGACGGGCAGGGCAACGGCGGGGAAGGCATCCTCCGGGTGGAAGGATTCCCGCTGTTCATTCCCGGGGCGCTGCCCGGCGAGCGGGTGCGAGCCAAAGTGCTCAAAGTCAGTAAAAGTCATGGGTTTGCCCGCATGGAAGAGGTCCTGGAGGGCTCCGGTCAGCGCCAGGACCCGCCTTGTCCCTATTTCGGCCGCTGCGGCGGGTGCAGTCTCCAGCATCAGCAGTATCAGGCTCAGCTGGATTTCAAGACCGGCCGGGTCCGTGACTGTTTCATCCGGATCGGCGGGATCTTTGATCCGGACGTGCGTCCGGCCATCGGCATGGATACGCCCTGGCGTTACCGCAACAAAGTCCAGATGCCCGTGGGCCGCGAGAAGGGAGAACTCCGCGTCGGATTCTACAAAGGCCGCTCCCACGAGATCATCGACATCGGGGCGTGCCTGATCCAGAATCATCCCTCGGATCGCATCGCCGCAGCGCTTCGCCGCTGGATCGCGGACTTTGAGGTGCCGACACTGGACCGGGAGGATGAGATCACCCCCGGCGCCATCCGCCACCTCCTGATCCGGGAGGGGCGAACCACCGGTCAGCTGCTGGCGGTGGTGGTGGCAACGTCCCCTGATGTCCCTCATCTGGATCAGCTGGTGGACAACATGCGCCAGGCAGTACCGCAGCTCACCGGTCTGATCCTCAACATCAATGCCCGGGTCACCAACCGGGTCCTGGGATCGGAGAACCGCACGCTCTGGGGGGAAGAGGCGATCGAAGACACCATCGGTGCAGTGAAATACCGCATCTCACCGCATTCCTTTTTTCAGGTGAATCCGGAGATGACACGGCAGATGTATGACAAGGTGGCGGAACTGGCCGGACTCACCGGCAGCGAACATGTCCTGGATCTGTATTGCGGCGCCGGATCCATCGCGCTCTACCTGGCCGGCCGGGCAGGCTTTGTCACCGGAGTGGAGATCGTTCCGGAGGCCATCGGCGATGCCAATTACAATAAAGCCCTCAACGGGATCAGCAATGTCGAATTTATACTGGGCAGAGCCGAGGATCACATCGAAGAGCTGATGACCCAGGGCAAGATCCCGGACCTTGTCATCGTGGATCCGCCCCGCAAAGGCTGTGATGAATCCCTGCTGGCTGCCATCGGGGCATCCGCCATCCAGCGGATGATCTATGTATCCTGTGATCCGGCGACCCTGGCACGGGATGTGAAGTTCCTGGCCGCCCATGGCTTCGAACCGCGGGTGATCCAGCCCTACGATAATTTCCCCCAGACCCATCATATAGAAACCGTAATTCAGCTGATCAGAAAGGAAAAAATAGGTGAGTAACGATGAAAAAATGGAAAAATGTAACGGGCTTTTTCTCGGAAGAGAGCAGGTATTATAAAAATACCTATTTAGAGATCAGTGAAGTGTATGATGAGACAATCGAAGTGAGTTTATTCTCATCCGAAGAAGACCCATGGGAAGTGTATTTTTCATTCGGCATCATGTACGGAATCATCTACACAGACCCGGAACAGGCCGATGCGATACGGGAAGACGTGAAGAAAGAACTGGCACAGGAATATCAGCATCATAAGGAGCCGACCAGTGAATTTATCAGGGCATTTTGTGAAAAACATAAAGTGAGTCTGCCAGCTGACATATTTTTTGATGCATCAGATCTGTTTTGAATCTATAGGGACGGATCGGCGATCACCCGGTTGTCGATCACCCGGTTGTCCCGGCAGAGCGGTCAGGGATAGCTTTGTGAGGTGCATTGTCCTGCGATGGATCCACTGTCAGCTCCCTTTTGTAGCAACAGGCACTTCAGTGACAAAGTGACCGGTGGATCTTCAAAGACAGATAAAGGCGTCTTCAGGCCGAGGCCGGTACCAGAAGGCTTCGTCTCAAAGAGATGCCCCAAAATGAAGCTTTCCAATGACCTCGGGGATGGATGCGAAGGGAATGATCATTTGAAACGCATGAAAGCACACGGGGAATCAGTATTTGAAGACATCCGGCAGGAGATCATCGCTGATCCCGCCAATGATGCCTATACAGCCAGAGGGATCGGACCGCTGTTCAAAGCGTCGAAGGAGGCCCGGATCGCTTTAG